>DUPM01000162.1 GCA_012838315.1 Clostridiaceae bacterium | reverse complement strand
GATTCGTCTCAGTGAGATGTTCGGCTGTACGGTGGACTATCTGCTCAAAGATACCGTGACGGAACCGAGCGGTAGCCAATCCATAGAAAAAGATGCCGCAAGCACGGACGAAAGCATTGTCGGTCTTCTTTCAAAACGACTGAATGCATTCGAAAAGAAAAGCAAGCGCGTCGTCTTTGGCATGCCGTTGTGGCACGTGGGACGAAATGCGAAAGGCTTCATCGCAGTCGGATTGAGAGCCAGAGGTGTCATATCGATTGGGTTGCTTTCGACGGGGATCATTTCGCTGGGTGTGCTGTCTATTGGCGTCTTGGGCATGGGTGTATTTGCAGCCGGCCTGATTACTGCGGGAAGTGTTGCACTCGGCGGTATCGCGATGGGCGCTATATCCGTGGGCGTGGTGGCCGTCGGCGCGATTGCAATCGGTGCGTTTTCGGCCGGTGCATTAGCGATTGGACAGTATATCGCCATTGGGGATCATGCAAGTGCGATGTTTGCGTTTGGAGATGCGAAGGCAACCGGATCCGTTTTCGAGACGGTAAGCACGATCTCGCCAGAAGAGAAAGTGGAGGTGGTCGCGCAAATGCGCCAACACATCCCCAAGATATTCGGATTTATGGTGGATCTGTTTGCAAAGTGGTTATAAAAGAGCGCTTCGTAATCGGGGCTGCAGTTGATGAATTACTCTACGCATAGATAACACGGTCGAATTGAATTTGGCGAAAGAATTAACCTCAACGAGACCAACATAGGTAAAAAAATCATAAAAATACACGCATCGGATTGACATGGGTAAAAATGCAGATATATTACTCATGTAAGGGAGCTGTATGAAATGAGCGAGCAGAAATTACCTATGTTGCCACCGACTGCTTTGTGGTAAGGGTATGAGTTGGTAAATGCTCGTGAAATGCTCACAACAAATATGATTATTGAGATTCAAGGAATTGTTCAGAAGAATCAGGCGGGAATAAGAAAGTTGCCCGGTACCATACTTCGTAACGAAAGAACCGGTGAAACTGTCTATACTCCCCCTGTCGGGGAGGCTGTCAACAAAACAAGAGACTCTACGATTTAGTTAAGTACGGTCAATAAGATGGTAATAGTTTTGATGGCGAAGAGAACTCACAATTTGCTAAGTCGAAAAAAGAGAAAAAGTGGCGCAGAAATATAAGCCAAAATTCGGAGGAAAAGGAGATAACGCGTCGAGCCCCTTTCCGCAAATCTCAATTGAAAAACCCCCGCCGCTCCATTACAGGCCAAAAACCTATCCGCCGCCACGATTGGCTCCTATATGTCTAGCGTGCGGAAATTTTTCGCGTATTTAGAACTTTCAAATCTCCATGATGACGTTTCAAAATACGTGCGTAGCGTGCAGACAGACGGCACGCATAAGAAAAAGTCCTTTTTTAGCGAAGATGAAGTCGCCACGCTACTTCAAAGCATCCCGACAGACGACGAGAAGGGAAAAAGAAACTATGCGATGATCTATCTTTCGGTAACGACCGGTCTTCTAGGCATCGAGATGTCCCGGGCAAAGATCGAGGATCTCAAAATCCTAGACGGCAAGCCTGTGCTTTATGTTCAAGGGAAAGGGTGCCAAGACAAAAACAACTATGTGTTGTTGCCGGAAAAGGTCCTGGAACGCATCGAGGCGTATTTAGCCGAACGAGAAACCGCACCGGATGACGCGGCGCTGTTTTCGAGTTTGCGAGGCAAAGAGCCCCGGGAAGCGCTCAAGCCGAGAGAGATTAGAAACTGTATTAAAGCCTGCATCATGCAGTCGGGCATTAAGGGCGCCGAGGATAAATCCGTCCAAAGTCTACGCCACACCGCCGCGCTGATTGCATTAAAGCATCAGGAAGGCATCGAAGACGTCAACCGTCATATGCGCCACAAAACGATAGAAAGCACCTATGTCTATATGGAGCATGCCGAAAAACTATCCAACACATGCAGCCACACCGTCGCCCACGCCATCGCAACAGCACTTAATAATACTAGGAGGAAGAAGTATGTTCGCAAGCAAACAAGCGCAGGTCGATGAAGTCCTCAATAGAGGCGTCATCAAGCAGGTGTTCCCCTCAATGGAGGAGTTTCGCACAAGATTATTATCTGACAAAAAGATGAAGTTTTATATAGGTGCCGACACAACAGGAGATTCTTTACATCTTAGCCATGCAAAGAATTTTATTCTGTTAGAAGAGTTTAGGAAGTTGGGGCATGAAGTGTTCGTTTTATTTGGGGATTTGACAGCCTGTATTGGAGATCCATCCGACAAGTCGTCAGCAAGGTCTCGCCTTACGAGAGAAAAGGCTAAGCAAAACGCTGAAAGTTGGGTTAGACAGATCTCGCCCTTGATTAATTTTGAATGCGAGGAAAATCCTGCTAGAGTTGTCTATAACAGCACTTGGTTTGATGAGTTTTCGGTTGTTGAATTACTGGAGCTGTTTTCCAACGCAACCGTACAACAAATGATTGAACGGGATATGTTTCAAAAGCGTCTTTCGGAAAACAAGCCTATATTCTTGCATGAATTTTTGTATCCTATGTTTCAAGGGTACGATAGTGTTGCATTAGACGTAGATGTTGAACTGTGTGGTACAGACCAAATATTTAACGCGCTCTCAGGAAGAGACCTGTTGAAGAAATATAAGAACAAGGAAAAATTCGTAGTGGCTGTAAATCTAATGGAAAACCCTAAAACAGGAACCCTTATGTCTAAGTCCAACAACACTGGGGTTTTTTTGGGTACGGATTCAAAAACTCTGTTTGGGCAAATTATGGCTCAGCCTGACGAGATGATAGAAATAATCCTGATTAATGATACTCGTGTTCCTCTTGACGAAATTAAAGCATTGGATATTCCGAATAATCCCATGAAAGCAAAGCTGTTTACAGCACAAGAAGTTACAAGGATATTCTATGGAGAAACAGTTGCTGAACAGGAATATGATAATTTTGTGAATACATTTAGCAAAAAGAATTTCTCCGATGAAGCCAAAATTATCGAGTTAAACCAAGATTCTATCAGTCTATTTGATTTGTTATGTGTTTGTTTGCCTAATGAATCAAGAAGTGCTGTACGCAGACTCATTCAGCAGAATGCGATAGCTGTAAATGGGAATAAGTGCAGTAATGCTGAGAACGTTTTTAATCTGTCAAACGAAGATGATTTGCAATTAAAAGTAGGTAAAAAACAATTTTTCTTGATTCATTATGCTTCGCCTAAACTATAATTGGAGGCAAAAACTATGAAGGTTGCATTTGTTCTTCCGAATAGTCTTGGTGCATATGGATCGGCAAATCTCAATGTCGAACATTTGGGAATTGCACTATTATCTGCGGTGTTGACTGAAAATGGGTACTCTAACGAAATAATAGATGCTCGCATGTACAACTTGCAATCCCGACTTGTCTCCCCCAAAAAACCAAAAAGCACCGCCGTAGAAGAGATGCCTTATTGCCGCTATAAAACTATAGCGGCAATAATAAGTTAATCCGACACGACCGCCAAATACCTCGAAAAAACCCCAAAAAAACCAAAAGAAAAACGCCCGAGCCGCGGGGGGCCCTTCGGGGTCGACAACCGAGGAAAGTAAAGAAATATCTAAAAACACGAAAGCAAAGGAGAACGCCATGTTCAAAAATGAAATGCCCTTACCTTACCATTTGTCTGAGAACCCAAAAGAGCGTGAAAACGAGATTCGCTCGTACCTGATCGGGGCGAAGCGATTACGCATTAAAAATGATAAGACGAGCGTAGATTTAACCATCCACGATAAAACCACCTATAAAATTGTCCGGCAATATACCGAGCCCAACCTCAAGGGGAAAAAGAAGATTAAAGAGAATAACGAGCAACTCACATTTGCTCAAGCCGTTGACTTTCTGATGCGGTTTCCGGGGTACATCGAAAGACGAGATCCTATCGATGCGCCCGTGTGCCCGTACTGTCATAATCGAAGCGTCCTGAAAGCAGTGGAAGGCGTAGTGCCGACCTGTTATAAGTGGGCGTGTGTCTCGTGCAACGCGCACGTCCTTTGTCATCAGGATACCTGTATTCCAATGGGCATGCCGGCAAAACCCGAGCTGCGGAAATTAAGAAAAGATGCGCATAAACTGATGCGAGATATAATGGAACTAAACGGACAAAGCCCGTTGGCGGTTTACGCGGATCTTGCCGCCTCGCTCAATCAGAGCCGGAAGAAGACGCACATGGGGATCATGAACGAAGAAGAGTGTCGGGAAGCCATACGGCATTTGCTGATATTAAAAGACAAAGCAAAAGAAAAGGCAGAAATTGCATGAAAGAGAGGATTGAAGATGACCAGCGAGTTTCAATTGTTCTGGAAGCAGCACCAAGAAAAATATCAGGCCATACGCTATGACCTCAAGCGGTTACTAATAAATATATGTAAGGGGGCTTCGTCATGACCAAGAAAGTGCTGGTTATCGGTGCGGGTGTTGCGGGTTTGTCTTCGGCGATTCGACTGCAGAATGAAGGTTATCAGGTTGAGATTTTCGAGCAAGAAAACATTCCCGGTGGCAAGATGCATCAACTCAAGAACGAAGGGCACACCTTTGATGTCGGCCCGACGCTTGTCATGATGCCGGAGGTTTATCGAGAAGTTTTCGAGCTGGCCGGTCGTAATCCGGATGATTATATTCCGATGCAGAAGCTCGACCCGATGTACGAAGTGTATTTCAAGGGCGCCCCTTATCGGCATTATGTTTTGGACTCCGATTTGGTGAATTTGATGAAGCTTGTTGAGTCGAAGGGGCCCGAGAATGCCCGCGGTTTTCTGAATGATGTCAGCACGATTTATGAGCGTTATCAGATCGCACTCGACCATTTTTTAACGCGTCCGTTTCGCAAATCTTCGGATTTTTACAAGCCGGCTGTTTTGCGTCAAGCCTTGAAGCTCAAGACCTTTGACAGCGCCGACCGCATGATGGCGTCCTTTATGCCGGATGAAGATTTGCAGCGGATGCTGAGTTTTCAGACGCTTTATATTGGCGTATCGCCCAAAAAAGGCCCTTCACTTTACAATATCATTCCGATGATTGAGCTCCTATATGGTGTCTGGTTTATTAAGGGTGGTATGCATACGATGGCGGAGCAAATGGCTCGTCTGTTTACAGAGTTGGGCGGTGTCATTCACTATCATTCCAAGGTAGATAAGATTCTGACGGACGGCTCGAAGGTTAAAGGTGTGTCCGTTGGCGGCCAAACCATCGAGGCGCCTTATGTCGTCTGCAATGCGGACTTCCCGTATGCGATGACGAAGCTTATTGACGACAATAAGGCCCGCGGCAAATTCTCGCCGGCTAAGATCGACAAGATGGATTATTCATGCTCGTGCCTGGTCTTCTACTGGGGCGTCAATGCCAAGTTTCCAGATCTTGCAGCGCATACTTTTATTATTTCCGAAGATCTGGACGACAACTTAGAAAGCATTTTCGACGGTCGTCGAATTAAGGATCCTTCTATCTACCTTCACATCCCCTCGCAGGTCGATTCGGATATGGCACCGGAAGGTAAGTCCAGTTTCTATGTGCTCATACCGGTATCCGAGCTCGTGACGTCTCAGTACGAATGGAACGATGAAGCGGTGAACGATTATCGCGAGAAGGCGTTAAATACTTTGTCTGCCTTGCCGGGTCTTTCCGATATCCGCAGTCAAATCGCCAATGAGCTGATCTTTACGCCCAAGGATTTTGAAAAGCACTTCAGCGCCTATCGCGGTGCGACGTTCGGACTGCAGCCGACACTTCGCCAGAGTAACCATTGGCGCCCGCAAGCCAAGTCGATGACTTGTGAAGGCTTGTATTTTAACGGCAGCAGCACCCACCCCGGCGCGGGAGTGCCGATTGTCATTCAAAGCGGCAAGATTTGTGCCGAAGAGTTGAGACGCGATAATCCGGAGGATAATTTTTTATGACAGAGTCTGATTGGGGCGCTCGTCTTGAAGCGTCCTACCAATTGGCCGATGCCATTATGAAGGATCGAGCCACCAGTTTTTACCAAGCATTCGGCAATTTGCCGGAGGTTCGATTTCGAGGCGTTGCGGCGGTATATGCGTTTTGTCGATTTGCAGATGACACGATTGATGCGGTCGGCGAGCCGGGTGCGCATTCGCTTGGCGAGGCGCGCTTGATTCTTGATGAGTTGGAAGCGGCGGTTCTTGCAATTCATTCAGATTCCGCCGAGGTGTCGGCTCAAGAGATTTCCGCGCGCCTGAAGGCGGCCGACGACGCTTGGCCTTGGTGGGCGGCTTTTGAGGATACGGTCCGAAGTTTTTCGATTCCGTTGGATCGCTTTGTCAGTCAGATTGACGGTCAGCGCATGGACGCCGATTTCACGGATATCAAGGATGATTCAGAGTTGGTTTTGTATAGTCGCCGCGTTGCCGGATCAGTCGGCACGATGCTCTTGCCGCTCCTTGCGGATGACGGACGCGATATGAACGATGTGGGTTGGCTAGAGGCGTGTGAGAATCTCGGTGTCGGCATGCAGATTACGAATATTTTGCGCGATGTTGGTGAGGATTTAAGGACGAGGAATCGAGTCTATTTACCGGAGACGCGAAGGACGGAATACGGCGTATCGCGAGATATTATCGAACGCCTCAGCCATCATCCGGACCCCAAGACGACGGCGTCTTTGATTCCGCAATCGTTCATTGATATGTGGGAATCTCTGGCAACGCTCGCCGATCAGTACTATAACGCCTATGAGCCGTATTTGGGATGGTTTCATCCGAATTGTCGAGTGGCACTGGTCGCTGCGGCACTCAGCTATCGCGCGATTGCGGATGCGGTGCGCAAAGAAAAATATAATTGTTTTTCATCAAGATGTTATACATCTGCGGCGACACGCGCGGCGCTGGTCCTCGAAGCCAAGCGACGGGTGAAGCGATTGGTTTAGTCGTTGCATATCATTTTCGATCGGATAGCATCCGGCTATTCGATAAATTTTGCCCTGCTCGACGGGTTAGCAAAATGCCGCCGCAAATGGCAGTGAATGGTGCGACCGTGACCAATCCGAAAGAACCGATCAGGGTGTGAAGCAATTCAGCAGAGACGAATTTGTAATTCAGAAGAACTTCAATGGGCGTGCCTTGAGCCGTGAATACCATGAGCAGTGCAATGAACCCACCGGAATAGGCCAGAAGAAGGGTGGTTGTCATCGTACCCATCGCCGCACGCCCGACATTCATTCCGGATTGAATGGCATCTCGGACTCGGATGTCCGGTCGATTGCGAACGACCTCATCGATTGCCGACGTGATATCTACGCTTAAATCCATCATGGCACCGGAAGATCCGATGAAGATGGCAGCCATGAATATTTGAGTCAGATTGAGGTGCGCATAGCCCGAATAGAGAAGGCTTTCAGACGATGACATCACTGCACCGTGAATCTTAAAAAGATTCGTAAAAATGATTCCGATTATCAGGCTTAAAAGTATTCCCAACAGAGAACCGCCGGCCGCAGATAAGCACCGACGATCAAAACCATATACCAATCCGATAATCAAAAGAGTTAGAATGACACAGATCCCAAGGCCGACCCCAATCGGGTTAAGGCCTTTGAGGTAAGAAGGGACGAGAACTTTCCAAATCATCAATACCGTCAACGCAAACGATAGTATTGCTCGTACGCCCGTGCGACCGGCAAATAGAATGAGCAATACGAAGAACAGTCCGGCCAATAGTATTTCCCAGTGGATTCGGTAGTGATCGATCATCGATATGGACCTTATTTTCTCGCCGCTAAAGTTGATGCGAACCAGTGCGGTATCACCTTTGGCAAAGACTTTGTCTTGTTCCATTGAGCCGTTAAGCAAATTATTGGCTTCTGCAACATGACCTGAAAAATGTCCGGATTGGATTTCGACGGTGCAACGTTGCTCGCCGCTTCGAATGAGGCCGGTATCAACAATCGCCGAGTCATCGACGTCGATGACTTTGGCCGGCCGCAAGTCTGATTCGCCGTAAACCTTTAAGTTCTCAAATCCGCTCGGCAGAAGTATGAGTACCACAATAAGAATGACACATAGGATGACCGGTGCATGATAATTTAAGCGAAAAAGTGACTTTGTATTTGCTGTAGCTGTTTTCATAGTTACCTCTGGAGTGACAAAACCCACGGTGCAATACTGCGCTGTGGGTTTTATCCATATAATGCAGGCGGGAATGGTTATTTTACGCCCAATAGACCGGATAGTTTTGTATAGATTTCGGTGTTGTCGTAGTAGCCGTTGAACAAATCCGCTCCGTTGCCTTCGGCGAAGACGGCAACCGGCACGCCGGTGTGCGAGTATGAAGTAAAGGAGATACCGGATTTATGATTCAGGATATGGGAGATTGTGACGGTGAGAGGGTTATAGGAACCATAAAGCACGTATTCTGCTTGCGCCGCGATGCCGGTCTCTTGTTCGTTAACGGCCTTTTCATAAGCTGTTTTCAGCAATTCGGCTTCATATTCGGTTAAGACCAGTCGGTCACCTTCTTCTCCGGACATTTTGAGGCCAAACAGCAACTCGATATCGGCCATGACGTTTTCAAAGGATGTCTTGTTCGTTACATATTCAGAGACATAATCACTGTCGAATTTAGCATAAGAGATGGTTTGATTTTCGATAAGTGTCAGATAAGTATCGTAGTCGGTGCCGGCAAAACCGATGGTCATACCACCGGTTTCGTGGTCGCCTGTGACGATGATCAAGGTCTCATCCGGGTGTTCTGCGGCAAAGTCGATGGCGACTTGGACGGCGTCGGCTAACGCAATGGTGTCTTGGATGGTCGAAGCAGCGTCGTTGGCGTGGCAGGCCCAGTCAATTTTTCCACCTTCAATCATCATGAAGAAACCGCTCTCGTTGTCGAGGACTTCGATGCCTTTTTCGACATAATCGGCCAATGCCCACATGTCCTCCGTGCGGTCAATCTCATAGGCCATTGCGTCCGAATCCGCCAGAAACTCGTCGATGAGAATGACTTTTTCGTCTGCAGCACTCAATTGCTGAGCGTCGTTGGAGGTCATTGCGATTTTGTAACCTGCCTCCTCGGCCAAATCGTACAAGTCAGTTTTGTCCTTGTCATCGCCGGTCGTTTTTTTCAGTCCGCCGCCGGCGAAATATTCAAACCCGGAATCTATCATTTCAAGTCCAATCTCGTAATAGTTGTTTCTACTTGGTTGGTGTGCGTAAAATGCAGCCGGCGTGGCATGGTTGAGATTGACCGAGCTGATCACGCCGACTTTCATGCCGAGTTGTTCATGAACTTGCTCGGTGATGGTCTCGTAAGTCTTTGTTGCGGTCTCGTCAACGTTAATGGACCCGGAGTAAGTTTTGAACCCCGTAGCAATCGATGTTGCGGTTGAAGCCGAGTCGGGTGCAAAGCTGTTACTGTCGTAGGTACTTGCAGAACCGGCGGCCTCGAAGGCCATGAAATTCAGGTCTTGAGGACCGTCGAGAATGGCTCCCTGATTGTCATCTAAGCTGGGTGCGGTGAGTAGGTAGTCATCATCGTCTAAAGCGCCCAAGTAATTTGCAGCGGATTGAAATTGCGGGTAGCTCATCCCGTCACCGATAAACAAGAACACGTATTTAGGGGTGACGCTCTCGGTGGCTACGGCAGCATTGCTGTTTTGAAGCGGAGCAATCTCAGCGCTTGAAGTGCTCTGAGAAATGGTTGCTGTCTGCGTTGCCGAGGACAAAGTTTCGGTCGGTTTGCCGTTGCATGCAGCGACGGAAAGTAACGTGAGTCCGGATAACAACAGTGCGATCATTTTTTTCATAACATTTTCCTCCGTTATTTCTCTTCGTTTGTCTATTCAAAGTCTAAACATCGGATGTAAATTCCAGAGCTACGGTTACTTAATTTCTTTGTAAATGTCATGTTATTGGTTTTTGTGTAGAATCAATGTGATATGATGTTTTTCAAATATCTTGAAGCATAGAAGAATTGATTAAGGGCGTGTTTGAGTTTTCGATGCGTATCTGTGATTAATGACTTTATGGGGGTTTAAGTGTCTTTGCATTGGATTGATAAAGCGATTTTTTATCATATATATCCTATGGGAATGTTGGATGCCCCAGCGATAAATGAGGGACGGCAATCTGAGGGCGCCCGTATCCTCGAAATGGCAGATTGGATACCGCATCTTCAGTCAATGCATGTGAACGCCGTTTATTTCGGGCCCATTTTCGATTCGCACTCGCACGGATACGATACATCCGACTATTATCGGACGGATCGAAGGCTCGGAACAGAGTCTGACTTCAAGGCGGTCTTTTCGGCACTGAAATCAGCGGGTATTCGTCTTGTACTTGATGGCGTATTCAATCATGTCGGACGAGATTTCTGGGCTTTTCGCGATTTGATGGTGCATCGTGAGCAATCGAAGTATCGCGATTGGTTTTCCAATGTCCGCTTTGATACCCATGGTGCGGCGGGCGATGGCTTTTCTTATGATACTTGGCAGGGGCACTCTGCGCTTATAAAACTCAATTTAAGGCACCCGGATGTGATTGATCATTTGCTTGGCGCAGTCGGCATGTGGATCGACCAATTTGATATCGACGGACTTCGGCTTGATGCTGCTGATTGCGTGGATCTTGATTTTTTCAAGAGACTCAAGGACTTTTGCCGTTCGAAAAAATCGGATTTCTGGCTGATGGGCGAGATTATTCACGGGGATTACAACCGCTACGCCAATGACGAGATTTTGGATTCGACCACGAATTACGAATGCTGGAAAGGAATATATTCCAGCCATAACGATCGGAATTATTTCGAGATTGCGCACTCGCTGAAGCGACAGTTTGGTCCGAGCGGGATATATTCGCGTTTGCGGCTCTATAATTTTCTCGATAATCACGATGTGAATCGAATTGCCAGTTTGCTTCGTGACCGGCGGCATATTTTCAATGCGTATACATTGCTCTATACCATGCCGGGCATTCCATCGATATACTATGGTAGTGAGTGGGGAATAGAAGGCCTTCGGACACAAGGTCACGATGCCGATCGACCGGTGCGACCGGCACTCAAAATTGCTGACATGGTCCATGGGGATACTTCATTGCTCTCTCATATTGAGTTACTCGGTGCGAAAAGAATGGGCTCTGAGGCGCTTCAGAATGGCCGATATGAGGAGATTCTTGTCAAAAATGAGCAGTTTTGTTTTGCGCGAGCGACCGAGCATGAATCGGCATTAGTGATGCTGAATCTTTCGGAGCAACCGTTTTTGTTCGATTTCTCGCATCGCGGGAAAGCCTATCAATCGGTCGTTCCGCCTTGCGATTCTATCATTCTGATATCTTAGGAGAAATAAATGGGAAATCATGATCAATCACTTCGTCTTTCGAAAAAGAAAAAAATCGGGAGGCACATTTCCAGAGTCTTGATGATCGTGTTCGCGGCCGTCGTCGTCATTAGCGTGATTTTTGCGATGGTGCAAAGCCGTTTCAATGGTGTCTATTTCATGCCCGGTTATGGCATGTCTTTGAGAGCTCGATTTGGATTTGTTACGGTCTATCAGACGACAGATTCCTATTATTGTAAAGATTCCGATTATAGCGGGATCATCATCGGCAACACACTCTATTCGGGCATGGGCCGATTCGGCGTTGAGATTGAAGGTGACTTACTTCGCCTTAAAGATGCGGGTGCCCAATACACCTATGATCTTCAGCGCGAAAAGGATTCGTTTTTGAAGAATAAGTCTAAAGTGGATGCGAGCCGTCCGGAAGAAGCTTTTCACATGTACTATGAGATGCTTCGCGAGAATTACGCGTTTTTTGATTTATACGGTGTGAACCCGGAGGCGCGATACGATCGGATTTGGTCGCGTCTTTCGAATCAAGAGACAACGTTGATTGAAGCAATGAAAGATTTGGTCGATGAGGTATACGACGGGCATATCGGTATTACTTACCGCGATCAAGAATATTCTCCGGCAGGTGAGAGTCCGGAGTGGATTACGGACAAGGAACAATTGGGTGTATTATCGGATCTCATTACGACGGTCTATGTCAGCGAATATAAGAAGTTCGAAGATGTATATATCCGATATGGATATCTCTCGGAGCATACCGGCTATATTGCGATGCACGCGATGGGCATGGAGTCCTTCAATAAATCCAAAACAACGAAGGAAGCGATGGATACTATTATGGCGGACTATGCCGAAAAAGGAACTTCTTCCGTCGTCATTGATCTTCGATTCAATGGTGGCGGGTATGATGAAGCTTCACTTTGCATCGCAGGATATTTTGCGCAAGAACCATATCTAGCTTACCAAAAACAGGCTTATTATAAGGGCGATTACACGGCACTTCAGAGCATGTATGTCGAGCCGGCGGATTACGTTTTCAACCAGGATGTCTACGTGCTGACGAGTCCATATACGATCAGTGCTGCGGAAACATTCTTGCGTGCGATGCTTGCTCACCCATCTCACCGCGTGACGGTGGTGGGGGAGACGACTGCCGGATGCTATTCGGACGCGTTCGAACGGGTATTGCCTTTTGATGATGCGGACATTCGATACACCTTTTCGAATGAGAGATACTTTGACGCCCAGGGAAATGCGCTTGAGGGTTGCGGGATCGTACCGGACGTTTTGATTCCGGTGTCCGTCGAGTCGGCTCGAAAAGGTCATGACGACGCACTGGACTATGTTATGGCGGAGATTGAGGCGCGACGCTAGTTTTGAAGCGGTTGAGACGTATGTTATGCGATTGTGGATGTAGAGGTAACGCTATGAAAATATGGATTCACGGATTATTGACGGGGCTGTTTTTGCAACTGGCTGTCGGCCCGATATTTTTCATGATACTGAGAATTGCTTTTGAGGCGGATTTTCTCACGGGTATGGCTGGGGTGGTGGCAGTCACATTGGTTGATTATATCTATATCACGTTATCGATCTTGGGCATTGCCCAGGTCTTGTCACACCCGAAAATCAAGTGTGCATTTGGGTTGATTAGCGCAATTGTCATTACGTTGTTCGGAATATACCTCTTGATTGGCGCGTTGAAAGCGAGTGAAACAGCGGCAATTCAAGGAACATGGACAGCGGGGCGCGCCTTTCTCTATTGCTTTGCACTTACCCTCTCCAGCCCGCTGACCCTCTTTTTCTGGAGCAGCATTTTTACGGCAAAAGCCATCGAAAAAAACTACGACAAAAAACAGATTACCGTCTTCGGCATTGGCGCCGGAATGTCTACGCTTTTATCGAAATGCGCGAAAAACCTCGTCGTTCAGGGCGAGGATGAATAGCGCAAAAATTATCTTTCCTATGAGACCCAGGAACAAAAGTTCGGTATAATAAGTGCATGAAGATCTTGCAAGCCTAT
>DUPM01000023.1 GCA_012838315.1 Clostridiaceae bacterium | reverse complement strand
GGCAAGAGGGCAAAGCGATGACTTATATGATGAAACTTGAAAAACTAGTCGATGAGAATGGCGGGTTGATCCGCACCAGGGACGCGGAGGCGGCAGGTATTCCCCGTAAATATATTTCGATGATGGCACGAGCGGGGAAACTGGAACGGTTGTCTCAGGGTATCTACCTTTCCCCGAATGCTTTTGAGGATCGACTGTTTCGACTGCAACTCCGATGCTCCAATGGCGTCTATTCGCATGAGACCGCTCTTTTTCTCGCGGATCTGTCTGACAGGGAGCCGCAAATCAGCATGATGACAGTACCTAGCGGTTATAATGCCCGCCATCTTACCGGAGAGCCGATTAAGCTGTTCTATATTCAAGGGGGGCTCATGGACTTGGGCAAAACGACGGTCAATACATTATTCGGTCGAACGGTAAACTGCTACAATCGTGAGCGAACCCTGTGTGATTTGCTTCGCAGTCGTTCGCAAATGGATCCGTCTATTTTAAATGCGGCATTCAAATCGTATATCAGAGGAAGTGAGAAGAACCTGCCGCTACTTTTCGATTATTCCGCTCAGCTTGGCGTTCAAAAACTCGCGAGAAGTTACTTGGAGGTGCTGTTGTGAATACAGCAAAACAAGTCAAAGATTTGATTCGAAATTTATCCCGAAAGATCGGCGTCGATCCGCAAATTTTGCTCCGGCAATATATGATGGAGCATCTTCTTGAGAGAATTTCACTTTCACGTTACAACGAATGTTTTATTCTGAAAGGCGGGATGCTCATATCGGCTCTTGTCGGTATTGCGTTGAGGTCTACACTCGACATGGACGCGACGATTAAAGGCTTCTCGCTGGAGCAGAACACCCTCATGGAAATAGCGAATGAAATCATTGGGATCAAAATGGATGACGGTATTCGTTACGAAATCAACTCGATCGATAACATTCATCAGGACTCTGAATACAATGGGTATCGTCTTTCTCTCACCGCCTTTCTGGACGAGTCAAGGATCCCGCTTAAGATGGATATCACGACGGGAGATCGAATTACCCCCAAAGAAATCGATTTTTCATACCCGATGTTACTTGAAAAGCGATCGATCAGAATATTCAGTTATAATCCGGAAACCGTATTGGCCGAGAAACTGGAGACGATTCTTAGCCGCAGTATCGCAAATACGCGTATGAGAGATTTCTACGATGTATATGTTTTGACGGAAATGAAGTGGAACACTATTGAACCGGACGTACTTCGGTCTGCTTTTGTAGCAACATGCAATAATCGAGGCAGTCAAAGTGTGCTAAATGAATGCGATCAGATTTTCGCGAATATTAAGGCAAGTGTTGATCTCGAGCAAAGTTGGCAGGGTTATCAGCAAAAATATGAATTTGCCCGGGAAATATCGTTTGACGCGGTTTGTTCGAGTCTTAAAAAAATTCTGAACGTAATAGGGTTGAGGAAATAGAAAGAGACAATGAAACGCCGTTCCGGTTTCACCAAAGTAACAAGTGATATTATGGAAATATCAAACTGTTTGTGTGAATCAGGAGGTCCCCATGGCGTCACATCCGATTTTTGAGTTTATTACGACCAAATTATCGAAATGCGCGAAAAACCTCGTCGTTCAGGGCGAGGATGAATAGCGCAAAAATTATCTTTCCTATGAGACCCAGGAACAAAAGTTCGGTATAATAAGTGCATGAAGATCTTGCAAGCCTATAAATTC
>DUPM01000161.1 GCA_012838315.1 Clostridiaceae bacterium | reverse complement strand
ATCAGAAGGTAACTCCCACTCAAAATACTGGATCATTATATAGTTATCCATAACTACCTCATAGAAAACGCATTAATTTCAGTTGATTATACATTATTCTTATATAAAATGCGCAGAAATAGATGTTGACATTACGCGTTGAAATCCCTATAATTTCATTTGCGCCAACGAGAATAATTATGCCGATTTAGCTCAGTTGGTAGAGCAGCTGATTTGTAATCAGCAGGTCGTCAGTTCGAGTCTGACAATCGGCTCCAAATAACTCGGTCCCACACGGGGCCGAGTTATTTTATCCCCCGAAATCATTTGTTCGACACATAAACAGGGTATTTTATTATGCTTTTATGATATTCGCATTCAATTTGAAAACATTAACAACTTCACATCGTTTATGCATTTTCACCAATTCAGTTATGTGATAAAATCAATTCCGTTGTGAAAAGGGTCAAAAGCCCTTATTTTTCTACAGGAGGGATTAAACACATGATTTACGCATATCTTATCCCGGTGGCTGTTGTTGTGGTTGTGACGCTCATTTTTGCGGCTTACAACTATGTCAAGGTCAGAAAAATGTCTCCGGGCACAGAAACGATGCAAGAAATTGCGTCCGCCATTCAGGAAGGTGCCAGCGCCTTCATTGCACACGAGTATAAAATCATCGCAGTTGCAGCAGTAGCTATTGCAGTTGTCTTGGGGATGGTAGTGTCTTGGTACACCGGGGTGTCATTCCTACTCGGCACAATCATGAGTGCTTTGGCCGGCGCAATCGGTATGAAGATTGCCACCATCGCAAATGTCCGAGTTTCTAACGAAGCCAGAGAGACGAAAAACCTTGGAAAGACCATGAAGGTCGCCTTTCGTGGCGGTAGCGTTATGGGCCTTTGTGCCGCCGGACTCGGCCTGTTGGGGCTGATTGTCGTATATTTTGTATTTGGTATTTTGCTCAAGCAAACCAATCCCGAAAATATCGTCGTTGTCGAAAACGCAATTGGTATTTCATTTATTCCCTTTACGATGTCCGTTACCGGTTACTCTTTAGGTTGCTCAGTCGTCGCATTATTTGATCGCGTCGGCGGCGGCATTTACACTAAGGCAGCAGACATGGGCGCCGATTTGGTCGGAAAAACAGAAGCGCACATCCCCGAAGATGACCCGCGTAACCCGGCAACCATTGCCGACAATGTCGGCGATAACGTCGGAGACGTCGCCGGCCTCGGAAGCGATCTTCTCGAGAGTTATATCGGAGCTATTATTTCAAGTGTTGTTCTGGCCTCTTACTTGTTTTTCACAAAGCTTCATGATGTGACGCCCATGAGCCAAGAGCTCGTAAGTAAATTGATAACATTCCCGATCGTATTCTCGGGAATCGGCCTTCTGGCTTGTGTTGTCGGTATTGCATACGTGTTGTTGCGCAAGCCGAGCGATAAACCGCACATGGAACTCAACATCTCTCTTTGGGTCAGTGCGTTGCTCATCATTCTTGGCAGTGGTGTGTACACCTACTTTTTCTTCCAGAATGTCGATACGACTATGATTGATTTCCGATTCGGCGTCATGTCGCCTTGGCTTGCTTCAATCATTGGTATAGTCGTTGGCATTACCATCGGCATTTTCGCTGAACGATACACAAGTTATGACTACAAAGCCACTCAACAATTGGCTCGTTCCGCTAAGGGTGGTACTGCGCTAACGATAACAAACGGACTCGCCGTAGGCATGAAATCTGTTCTATTGCCGGTACTTGCATTAGCAGGCGGTGTCATCGTTGCGAATTATGTCAGTGGCATCTACGGTGTTGCCATGGCCGCTATCGGTATGTTATCGTTCCTCGCTGCTACGGTTTCTGTTGATACATACGGTCCAATAGCCGATAACGCCGGCGGCATCTCGGAAATGAGCAAACTCGATCCGGCCGTTCGTGTCATTACAGATAAACTGGACTCTGTCGGAAACACGACCGCAGCCATTGGCAAAGGTTTTGCCATCGGATCCGCAGCGTTAGCGTCACTCTCATTATTGGTATCCTTTATGTATGCACAGCTTGGCATCAATGATACCGTTACGGTCATTGAGCTCAACATCATCAAGCCTCTCGTACTCGCTGGCGCATTTGTTGGTTGTGCACTCCCATTCATGTTCTCAGCCCTCTTAATCGATGCTGTTGCAAAAAGCGCCGGTGAAATGGTCGTCGAAGTGAGAAGACAGTTTAGAGAAAGCCCAGGCATATTGACAGGAGAAGTCAAACCCGATTACAAGCGCTGCATTCAGATTTCAGCTGCAGGCGCCTTGAAGGAAATGAAGTTACCGGTCATTCTAGCAGTTGTTGTTCCGATCGTTTCGGGTTTCGTATTTGGACCGGAATTTGTCGGTGGACTGCTCGTCGGCTCAACACTATCAGCAGTCGTGCTCGCTCTATTTTCGGCAAACAGCGGCGGTGCTTGGGACAATGCCAAGAAATACATTGAGTCCGGTGGTGTCGAAGGTGCGGAAAAAGGCTCTGCAGTTCACGACGCAGCTATCGTTGGTGACACAGTCGGTGATCCTTTGAAAGACACCGTCGGACCTTCGCTCGACATTCTTATCAAAATTATGTCGACCGTGTCATTGATTTCCGTTGCGATATACAGCCACGCAAATCTAATGGAAATCCTCAATTTCTGATTATTGATTTATTTATATACATATTATTATCCAAAAACCTCGGCAATTTTGCCGAGGTTTTTTATTGAAGCTTAATCAAAGAATCTGTAGAAACTGATTATAAAAGAATAGATATCGCGAAAAGCTTTTAAATAAGCCTTTGTAACACTGTTACGCGATTTTCTTGTCGCATTTATTATTGCAAAAATATTATCAAATTGAGGCAATACTCCGAATTGGGTTGCCTCAATCGAACAGTTCTTATTACAATAGACAAGCAACAATTTATGTGACTCAATAGAATAAGGATGAAACATGAACAAATTCATTAACAAAATTATCACTCAATTCTCAGAATGGGAACATCGAGTAAAAAACGCTCGCTTCATTTCATTGGTCAAGAACACTCGCGTTTTTCGCTTCAGCTGCAAATACCGCATACATCTCTTGAGTTCATTTACGGCCATGCTGACCATTATTGCCGTTCTTATAATAATCAGCCCCATGATTTCGGGATCAGAAAAGCTCACTCCTTCATCTGAATCGAATATTTCACTGCAGAACAACCTTTCAGATTCTAAACTTAATCCGTCACCCAGCCCATCGCCAACACCGACTTCAACACCGACGCCGACACCAACACCCGATCCGACTCTTCGATTCGGCGACGAAAATGAACGCGTGCAAAAACTTCAAGAGCGACTCATGGATCTCAATTATATGGACCTCGATGAGTCCACACAATATTACGGACCCGCCACGCAAAATGCTGTGTCGCTTTTCCAGCGCCAACATGAATTGGCTCAGGACGGCGTAGCAGGGCCAATCACACTCGACATGATAAATTCACCGGATGCAAAAAAATATACACTGATTGAGGGAACTCGAGGTTCAGACGTTGACAGCCTACAGCGCCAGTTAGTTGACCTGGGTTACTTAAGCAAAGCAACCGGTTATTACGGCTCAGAAACCGTCAGCGCTGTAATCGCTTTTCAAGAAAGAAACGGCTTGTCGGTCGATGGAAAAACCGGCGAACAAACCTTGTCGCTCATTTACTCTCCTAATGCAAAACAGAGTGCTAGCAAGGTGCAGGCTGAGTTGCGAAAGGGAAATATCAACGAATTTATTGCCGCCGCAGAAAAACAACTCGGTGACCCCTACGTTCTCGGTGCGGTGGGTCCCGATAAGTTTGATTGTTCCGGTTTAGTATATTACTGTCTCAAAGAAGCCGGCTCATCGCGCAGTCGCTATAACGCAGCAGGCTACGCACAGGTGACCGATTGGGAAAAGATTACTTCGATGGACAACATGCAGATTGGCGACATCATCTTCTTCAGCACCAACGGCAAAGCGGTTGGTCATGTTGGCATTTACATTGGCGGTGGAATGATGATTGACGCGTCATCTTCAAGTAATGCCGTCGTTAAGCGCTCTTGCAGAACAGATTTTTGGGAAAGAAACTTCGTCTCCGCCAGACGCCCCTGGTAGCCGTCACGCCTTCCCTTTGACTAATAGTATTACGAAGCCGCTATGTGCAATGCACATAGCGGCTTTCGTCTGGTTCAAAGTCTTGCTTTTATAACTTAATCTTTTACGGAACCTTGCTATTAAGCCTTGTCCGTTCCGATCTTAGTGCTTACCGCACCTGTGTCTATCGCATCTGATTCAACTGAATCATCAGACGACTTGTTTTTCCCGAGATACTCTGGAAGCTCCATGCCAGCCATATCAAACATTTCGTTCATCGGCGGGATGCTCTTCATAATTCCCGAAAGAAAGTTTGCGGTCGCGGTTTTGCCATCTTTTCCGGCTCCACCATTACTGTCCCAAACGGTGACCTTATCAATCTTGATGTTCTTAATGGCTTCAACTTGGATGCGAACAATCTCTTCGAGTTTATCCGCAATAATCAAGCGAATAGCATCCGAAGGATTACCACCAGCGGCACCGACGACTCTTTCAAAACCAGCTGCTTGCTTGGTTAGAATTTCCTCCATACCACGAGCCTCTGCTTCCATCTTGGCAAAAATAGCATCCGCTTCACCGCGGGCTCTGCGACGAGTTTGCTCCGCCTGGGCCTCTGCGGCAATTTCGAGTTGACGCTTATCAATTTCAGCTTTGATAACGATGTCCGCTTCGAGGGTAGCTTTCTCACGAGCAGCACGCGCAAGTTCAGCAGCCTGCTCAGCAGCATATGCATCCTGCGCAGCTCTTGCAGCTTGAATCTTTTCAGCGGATACCGCACGTCTCATCGCTTCAGCTTCTAACTCACGGCGAACCGCATCTGACGCAGCAATATTGGCTTTTGCATCATTCTCACCCTTGACCGCCTCTGAGTTTGCCATTGAGACTTTGATTCTCTGGTCCATGTTCGCATTCGCTTCGCCAATCGCACCTTCACGATCCGCCTCAGCAACCGACTTTTTCGCGTCATTGATAGCCTTAGCAGCCGCTTCACGTCCCAAGGCAACGATATACCCAGACTCATCATTAATGTCGGTGACGTTAACGTTAATCAGGCGTAGCCCAATTTTTTTGAGCTCTGTCTCAACGTTTCCGGATACTGCTTCAAGAAACTTATCGCGATCTGTATTAATCTCTTCAATATCCATTGTCGCGATGATCAAACGCAATTGACCGAAAATAATGTCCTTCGCAAGATCTTGAACATCTGTAAGCTTCAGCCCAAGCAAACGCTCCGCTGCATTTTGCATGACACCCTCTTCTGTCGAGATACCAACGGTAAATCTGGAAGGCACGTCAATACGAATATTCTGTCTGGATAGTGCATTTGTTAAGTCAACACTAATCGATATTGGTGTCAAATCCATGTACTCAAATGCTTGAAATATCGGCCAAATGAATGCCGCACCACCATGAATACAACGAGCTGAACGAGACGTGCCATCTTCGTTGCTTCCAACTTTACCATAAATGACCATAATCTTATCTGATGGGCATTTGCGATAACGAGACAAAATAACGATGATCGTCGTCAGCACCAAAAGGGCAATGACGATAACTAAAACTAATGATTCTGCTCCGAAAGGCATAACTTTTCCTCCTTATTTCTCTTGATTTTCATTATTTGCTTCCGGCAGCGATACAATTAATGTATTGCTGTCGATTAAGCCATTAACAACGACAGTTTGACCGGTTTTTAGCGTCTCTCCGTCTTGTGTAACTGCATCACATTCCGCAAAACGACCCTGAAGTGTTAGGTTTACCTTACCGAGGCGTCCATCCGCAGGAATTGTAATGTATACTTTTGCGAACTTACCGACTGCATTTTTATATTCGATGTTACCTTTGGATTGAAGCTTTGTCGTAAGCTTTAGCATGTAAGCTACAAACAACAGTGCTAAAAAACCGGCAATCACTGAGATCAACACAACAAAAAATGTGTGAATCTGAAAATGAGCCATGACAATACCGGTCCAACCGCCAATGGCAAAAAAAGCGACTATACCTCTGACACTTACGAGCGCCAACCCATCTGAACTATCTGACAAACTCGCATCCGACACATCGCCGTCAACATCAGCATCCACATCGCCAAAACCAACAACAACCAAAATCGTCTGAAGAATCATTACGATTGTCGATGGAACAGCGACGAGACCAAAAATCCTTTGTAACGTAGATAAAGACTCCCACCAATCAAACATATATTCCTCCTGTCTCAAGAACGAGACCCCATTTGAACCTTTACTGACTCCGAAGATCTTCCAATAATTGTTCAGCTAATTGCTTAATGAGTATAGATCTGTCTGCCAGAATGATGATTTTCAATGCGACAGAAAGACGATGTCTTGCTCCGGGGATGATCTCAACATAATGTTGTGTTACATCAAATATGCATTGATCAAGCATTTCATCGTCAATCTTACCGCTCAAAGCACATCGATTAACCAGCAGACAGATGTACTCATAAAGCTGCGACTCCGGAATGATGTCATCCGAGCGATCATACACAGATCCATTCACGTAAGACAGAAGAAACGCAATTTGCTCCAGCTGAAAAGCAGAACGAAGCATGTTGATAATCAGAATTCTGGCAACCTGATCAATATTGTATCCTCTGTTAATTGGCGGGCTGACCCATCCTCGCTTGACCCAGTTTTGAAGTGCTGATGCATCAAGTCCCGTCATTTCACGAATCTGTGACAATTTCAAACTCGACGTAGCGGCAAAAATACCATTCAGAAAACCCACACCGGGAATATCCTTATCTCTCCTTGCCGGAATCGTCGTGCCCGGAATCGTCATAATTTACCTCCTTTCGAACTTCATGGCTAAATATTATCACACGTTCATGTGAACGTCAATAGTGTTCTGGTGAATATTTTTTCCACTTATCCGAACCTTTCTAGCGCTCATTTGAACCCATTTTGAGATGTAAGATTTTACACTCAAAAATATAGAGAGGCGCACAAGTTGCACCTCTCCGTTGGAACCCTTAACAATTACAGGGGAATCGAGAACTCGTCAACGATTCCCATAAGATCGTCTTCATCCATCTCAACAGCAGCGTCTTCTACTTTTTTCGGAACCTTAATAGCATCAACCTTATTCACTTCACTAAATACAACTGAAACCGTAGCCGTAGTAATATCTATTTCGAACTCCATTCCTTGCATGACCTCTTCGCCAACAGTCGCCATTGCATCTTCGAACAAGGCAGACAGCATGCCTGCGAAATCAATCTCAATCTTGGCAGGTAAAGACGATTTTTTATTAATCCAAATGGAGACCTCGGCTTCATAATCTTCTAAATCTATACCTTCGTCAGCAAGTGTCTCAAGCATCTCTTCGATATCGTCAACAGAAGCATCCAGTTCAGAATCCTTAATCCAGTCAACCAGAATCATTCCGTCAACTTTTCCCGTCAGAACGTAGGCATCTTCCTTGTTCACTTTCTCGAGCTTCTTGTCTAGATCAAATTCATCGGCATAGTTTGACAGTAAACTCATCATCGCCTCGGGTTGTGTCGTGTCAAGGAGCGTTGAAAAACCTTCATAATCTTCACCCTCAACAACGGTCTTTGTCCACTCAGATCCATCTGAAGCATATACGGTGATTTCATCTTTCTCATTAAGACCATACATCTCAAAATCAACACTCTGATTACCTTGCATCGGGATCTCAATATTCATATTTCCCGATAAGTACATTCCATCCTCCGTAACTTCGGCATTTATCTCACTATCCGCTTTTAGTCCGACTGAAACCGTGTCCATTACTAAGGAGGCGTCTAGCTCAATGTACATTTCCGCTTCATAAGAATCCACTTTACCAAGCGCTTTCTCCGAATCTTTAAATAACGAATCGACCGTCGCTTTCTTCGCACATGCCGAAATCGGAACAAGCATAGCAAATACTAGTGCTATTCCCAGAATTTTCTTTTTCATAATATAACCCTCCAGAAAAATTATAAATTAGATATTAAGAGTTATTATAACTTTATTTGATGGATGACTCAATAGAATCGGATAAAGCTTCATTTATTGGATATTATCGCATCTTGCAATTATGATATAATTTTCTATATATGAGAATTGTTATTTAGGGAAGTTCTTTTTCGAAGGGCTCACCCAAAGGGGGAGAATTTATTGTCAATAATCACAATTTCTCGTCAAATGGGTAGCCTTGGTGACGAGATTGCACAGGCCCTGTCCAGCAGAACCGACGCCGAATTAATCACGCGAAACGAGTTAATTCATCGTTTTTTCGAAAAGGTCACAGACGTTCGAGAAAAGCATTTACTCAACGAAAGTGCAAAGTTTTTTTTAACTGAGAATCAACATATTGGTCAGTATAAGGCATATTTGGAAAATGAGCTAATGCAAATGGCCTCTAATAAGTCTTATATTTTGAAGGGATTCGGCTCGCAAGTCATTTTCTCCGATTACGCAGATGCCATTCACGTCAGAATCATTGCTCCTGAGTCTGAGAGAATTGCTCGAATCCGAAGGCAGTATAAAGTTTCCGACCAAGAGGCAACAAAGATATTGGCAACAGCAGACAAAAAGCACAAACGGTTTGTCTCAGCTGTGTATAATGCAGATGTCACAGATGATTCCCTGTATCATCTTATTCTCAATACAGCAAAATCCGATGTCGACGAGTGCGTCGCAGCAATTCTTGCATTATCAGAATCTCACGCTGTTAAAATAAGACTCAGCCAAGAGAGCATGGCCCAAGAAGCAATTGATCATCAGTCCGTGTTTACCGATTTTAAAAATCCCTCTGAAGCTGAGTTTGCAAAAGTTCTCGACATGTATCACATCGACTGGAAGTATGAGCCGAAAACTTTTCCGGTCGAGTGGGATGCTGAGGGCAATGTGACCATGGCCTTCAGCCCGGATTTCTATTTGCCAAATTTCGATACGTATCTTGAACTGACAACGATGAATCAGAAATATGTCACTGCCAAAAATCGTAAACTAAAAAAGGTTCGAGAATTATATCCCGGCACCAATATACGAATTGTTTATAAAAAAGATTTCATGTCATTAATTGAGCGTTTCAGAATGGCTGGAAGCGATACTGCGACCAATGATGACGCATAAAAACACAAGTAACTTGCCCTAGAAAGGAATATTTATCGCATGAAAGATCTTCACATTAAACGCATTCTATTCAGCGAGGAACAAATTGCGAATCGGACCGCTGAGATTGGCAAACAAATTACGCAGGAGTACTCAGGTAAAGAATTGGTTTTAGTATCAGTACTTAAGGGATCCATGTACTTCTTTTCCGACTTAACGCGCCAAATTGATTTGCCAGTCGGAATTGATATGATAGCCATCGGTAGCATCCCGGATACAACCAGTCAAACCGGAATAGTAAGGATTACGAAGGATCTTGATCTGAACATTACCGGGAAGCATGTATTGGTTGTAGAAGACATCATTCGCACAGGCCTAACAACAGCCTATCTTATTCAGAACCTCGAGGCGCGAAAGCCTCTTTCCGTCGGTGTTTGCTCGCTTCTATACAACCCTGATCGACTACTCATAAACGTGCCTATTTCATACTATGGTTTTGAAATAAGTAGGTCTTGGCTCGTCGGATACGGTATGGATATCGATGAAAAATGGCGCAATCTCCCCTACATTGCTGAGTTAGAAAAGCCGCGCACGAAGAACGACGACTAGAATCACGGAATATATTTGAATTCACATCTGTCGAGCGATAAAACATGAATCAAAGAAGCGACCGTTCACTTTCGTGAGGTCGCTTCTTTGAAAAACAGAACAAAAGGAGAGATAAAAATGAGCTCCAGCGAACCTCTTCAAACTTACCAATTCTTTCCGGTTGCCCTTTATTATCTGCGAATCTCTTAACCTAACTCGTGAGCCGTATCTTGATGGATTTACTAGGTGTTGAGCTATATGCCCTTGCCGTTCCATCCTTCTGATTCCGAAACTTCAGTCGGGACTCTCGTCTTCAACCTTCATCTCTTCCGACCCTTGGACTTCCCGATCATTGGCTTTCACCCTTCTCGAACTATCCTTCAGATCTTGACTCATCCGTTCTGCTTGCGACTTGTGTCCGCCTTCGCGTCCCGTCAATCGCCATTCACTTTCCACTTCTTCTACTCCGGCTCGTCATCTTGACGTAATCTCCGATTCAAAGGCCATCATCGTATAGTGTAGTGGCGGCACCCCTTCTAGAGTTTGGTGTTCTCTAGTATTCCCTGGAGCTTGTCTTAATTATAGCACCCTAGCACCATATGTCAATAGATTTTTCACAAAAAACCACTGTTAACACCTTGTTCATTTGTGCATTATGCACATAAACACCTCAAACGCCCACGCACAAACGCTTTATGGACTTCTGATCAAATTCTGTCATTTTTTGTTATCGGAGAGATAAAAAACTCGACACATTTTCAGCGTTGAATTAACATCCATTTAAGCAGTCGCAAATAAAATCCGGAGGATTAATTATGAAATCTTACAGAAAAGAACTCTTTTTCCAAATTCCATCACGTCGTGGATTAATCAACATCACTACCGATGTTCAAGATGCGGTCAACGAAAGTGGGATTCGAGAAGGTTTGGTATTAGTCAATGCCATGAATATCACCGCATCAGTGTTTATCAATGACGACGAAAGCGGTTTGCACGCTGATTTCGAAGAATGGCTTGAACAAATAGCGCCGGAAAAACCTTACAGCCGTTATCGACACAATGGTTATGAGGACAATGCGGACGCCCATCTGAAACGCACAATCATGGGACGAGAGGTTGTCGTTGCTATTACAGACCACAAACTAGATTTTGGAACCTGGGAACAAATTTTTTATTTTGAATTTGACGGTAATAGGCGAAAGCATGTTCTCGTGAAAGTCATAGGCGAATGATGGCTATTGTCTTCTTCGTCCGAACGGTTTTGTAATTATTAAGATATTATAAATATTCTAATTTTATATTTATTCTGTATTGTTCACATGATACAATTGTCAAGGCGCTTGACCTTGACAACAATTCTGCGCTAATTTCCGAGGAGGTTCCCATGTATTCTTATCTCAAAAAAGTGAACCGCGGCCTTGTTCTTTTTGCATTGGTTGTATTATGTTGCGTAGCCTATTTGTTGATTATGGAAGCGGGTGACACAAAAGCCAAGTCGACAATCGAAGAAATGACGTATACCTTTACTAATAATATCGATACTGCTTTAGTAGTTACTACTCCGGATAAAATATATACGTATAATTATTTAGACATAACACCGGAGATACAAGCCCTCACTCAAGAAATAATTAGTGATAGCATAGATAGCGCCTTCCCGGACAAATCAATATTGCCCGAAAACAAAGATGTATCTGAGAGTTTTTTTGCACCTCTTGAGTTTGTTCTTTATATGGAGTTTGCTAATGCAGAGGCAATCTCCTATTCAAAGAGCGAAATCATCAAGGTTAAGTCAGTATCCATATATAAAAACACAGGAACTGTTAAAGCCGATGTGCTTTGGGAATTTGAGACAACGGATTCTCAAGGTAATACCCAGTCCTATTCCGAATGGTGTGAAGAAGTTTTGACTTTCTACAAAGATGAGGATCGTTGGCACTTTGAGAGTTGGTCAACCAACAGGTGGGGCGCGTTCGCCTCACACGACTATTCTACCGCTTATTGAGGAGGCCAATCATGGAAGTTGCTTTACGAGTCAATCATGTTTCAAAATCATTCGGCAAAAAGAAAATCATCGATGATGTATCTTTTGAATTGAATCGCGGAGAAGTGTTTGGATTTCTCGGACCAAACGGCGCCGGCAAGACGACAATGATTAAAATGATTACCGGATTTCTATCTGTTGATAACGGCAAGATTGAGATAAACGGCTTTGACCACCATTCTCAATATGAGAAGGCGATGGCTTCAATTGGAGCGATTGTTGAAAATCCTGAGCTGTACAGAGATTTAAGTGCTGTTGAGAATTTGAAAATGTATGCCAGATTACATGACAATGTTGACCATAATCGAATTCAAGAGGCGCTCGAGATGGTCGGAATGCAAGATCGTGCTCGCGAAAAAACAAAGAAATACTCTCTGGGGATGAAGCAGCGTGTGGGTTTGGCAATGGCGCTTCTTCATCGTCCCCAAGTCCTTATTCTCGATGAGCCGACAAACGGATTAGACCCCGCCGGGATTCGCGAACTTCGAGATATTTTAAAAAAATTGGCACACGAAGAACAGGTTGCCGTCATGGTATCCAGTCATCAGTTATCAGAGATGCAACTAATGTGTGATCGGGTCGGCGTCATTTCAACCGGCCGATTACTTTCCGTTAACACCATGAAAGAACTGACACTAATAAAAGAACACGAGTCTTCCCAACGATTGCTTACACCGGATGTTGAAAAAGCCATTTTGTCGCTATCTGATGAGTGGAAGGATAAGGTCACAGCTCAAGCTGAAGATTATATCGATTTGCAAATTAACAAGGCACAAATCAACGACATTCTTCGTGTTCTACTGGACCAAGACATCCGAGTTTTTGGCATCCAAACCATCGAATCAACACTAGAAGATGCATTTTTGAACATTACCGGAGGAGGACTGAAAATTGAATAAGCTTTGGGGAGTCTATACCAATGAAATGTATAAACAATTCAAACGTCCGGCTGTCATTTTTCTATCTCTATTTATTGTTATGTCCGGCTTTTTTTTGCCGGCTTTAATCAATATAGTCATGTCGTTTAGCCCAGACACTGTCTCTGAAGATAAGGCTACAGTCGAGGCTCAAATCGATTACCGAAGGAACGAAAATAAACGCCTAGTTGACGAACTTGATAAAGCAACAACAAGCAACGCTGATGAATATTATATTGATGACCTGCAGCGGCAATTGCAAGAGAACAGCCGGCAATTATTTTTGGCCGAAGTTAACTTGCAAATGGAGTTGTATAACGAGCCAAGCTACGTCATGACGGATTCATTTATTCCCCATGCACTAAGCTCGCTATCAAATGCTGACGAAGAAATCAGAGCGCTTAACTCAATCGAGGAATCGGAAAGAGATGATTCTTGGGCAGACACTCTTGAAAAAGAAAAGCAAAACTATTCCATCCTTATGGATGTTATTAAAAATAAAGATTTTGCCGCTTACAACGCTTATCAACTTGATGGTTATAGCGATCTTCTTTCTTTCATGCCGGAATATGAGTTAACGCCTCGAGTAGAAGCACTGGAATGGTTGCCCACTATTGACCCAACCGGCGGAACGGATGGAAAAATCATTTATGATGATGCCATGTCTCTGGCGCGATACGCAAGCAACCTTAAATACGAATTGGAGAACAATGTCGAATTCAGTAATGACTATATAAATGAATCTCAGAACATTTTAGTGCTTTCCGAAGATAAGAGAATAGATAAACAGCACGAGTACGACATCCTACTTTACAAAATAAACAATAACCAAGTCGCGGAATCCCTTCAAGATCCGAACATAGCCATGAGCAAGAACGTTAGCGTGGAATTCAGCAATTTTTTCGTCTCCATATTGATTTTCTTAGCCGCGGGTTCCATTGTATCATCCGAGTTGAGTTCAGGTTCAATTAAAATGCTCATCGTAGCGCCTGTGCGCCGTTGGAAAATTCACACCGGTAAGTTCTTGGCACTCATCACGCTCTTTTTTATTTCGTTATTTCTTCTTTGTTTGGCTACTAATATTGGGAATACTGTATTCTTGGAATTTAAAGGTACGCCCTACTTATTTGTCAACAACGGCGAAGTCGTTTCTATCCCCTATTTCATTTATGATTTTATATATTTGGTAGTTGATCACACGCTCTTATTTGTACTCATGCTTCTTGCTTTCATGCTATCGACACTCTCAAGACATAGCGCCGTCGGGATCGCTGTCCCCTTTGTTCTGATGATGCTAACCACTTGGGTGAATATGCTGCTGATGATATTGCCGATTGGAAAAAAGAGATGGATGGATTTTATATATATCTATAATACAGATTTATCCGACAGAGTTTTTCCAATGCAGAAATTTTTCAACTTGAGTGAGTATATTGACACATCACAATACATGTCTCATTCCAATTTACCAACGCTTTCATTCTCTGTCATTTATGTATTGATTCTATGCGTGTGCCTTTTCTATATAGGATTTGACTCATTCACGCGAAAAGATATCAAGTAAGGTCCATGCCACTCGTTTACATAGATAAGATGAAGCGCATCATTCTTGTTGTGAACTATACAACATTAATGGTACGCTTCATTCTTGTATGCTGTGAATTCGCCCCCATCCGTTAGCCATCCGTAGCGATAATTCTTTAAATGTAATGAGTGCTGAAACGGTGTCGTATGATGCCACCGCTTGTGCACCGGCAGCCGCCGCACAAGCAACCGATTGCTCTAGCGAATGTCCGCGGATGATTGCAGAAATAAATCCCGCAATAGCCGCATCACCTGCACCATTTGCCGATACAACTTTATCCGGTGCAAATGCATCGCAAAAACCTTCCGTCTTTCCCTCTTCTCCACAATAATATATTCCGGCTTCACCGCACTTAATGATTATATTTTTTGCGCCAAGTTCTTTTATTTTCTTGGCAAGCGGCAAGAGATCATTCGACAGACTCAACGCCTGCCCTGTCAATCTTGCCTTATATCTGTCCTCAAAAAATATGGAGGCCATGTCATCAATACTCGGCAGAAAAAAATCAACATAGGGCAGCGTTTTTGAAAGGATAGTATTCCAATTCGCTTCCGAAGCGCGCGAGTTGGGATCAATGAATGCCATATCCAATGAAGTATAAAGGCCAAACTGTTTGGCCCTTCTAAACAAATCTGCTAAAGATTCGCCATCATCTTGATAAATCTTCCGCATCAGCGGAGGGTACCCAAAATGCAGAAATTGTGAAGATCGCAAACTCTCATCGGTCACACTTGAGGTTTCAAAATAATCGGAAACACCCGGATCATGTAAAAATATTCGATCTATTCCGGGAGGTGCTATAACAATAGAGTATGATGTATTGGTTTGACCTGATTTTTTACAGTTGATATTTACACCGGACGCCATTAACTTGCGACTCAGGATATCGCTGAACTCGTCCTCGCCGACAATTGCAGTGATGGTAACATCGGTCTGAAGCGCTGCGAGCGCCATGCCCACATTACCACAAACGCCGCCCGCATGAACTTGAATGCCATTCATCTGAAGAAGCCGTCCGGGAACGAAATCACTCATGTTAATCGGGCGTCCTCGCTCCGGAAAAACCGGAGTCATATCTAAAACGAGGTTTCCAACGACAAGAACGGTTTGTGCTGTCATATTAGTAGGAATATGCCCCATAAAACTCTCCAACTCTTGGTTGTCATTCGTCGTGTGAAGCCTTCTTTATGCGCCACTGCTATCTCCAAGTTATTTTACTCCTCCATACCAAATTGCACAGGGTCATACGCCTTCATTCTCGACGTATCCGCTTGGTCTTCTGAAATAACGAGAATTATCGTTCCAATCGTACATTTATCGAAAAATTCTTGGGATGTCTCCACCCATCCGGATGTGCGCCGGTCCGGTCGGCGAAAAGATACGAAATATCCACGACTCATATGACCCGTGCCCTTGGAATGCATTCGCTCTCTAGCTTCACAAGGCGTCAACAGCATATACCGTGCTTGTAAGATTACTCGCGTCCGCCGAGAGTATTCATAAAAAGCAGTCCATATAATCATAGCTAGCAGAGTAACTAACACAATGATTGCCCCACGATCTTCAGCCACATTATAGCCCGGATCCGTGGGAGCCACCCTGACACCCGCATGCCAAAAAATCAGAATCAGAACCCACAACAGAAAGAACGCCCAAAACTTTTTCTGCGCTTCGTTACGCTCAATTCCTACGATCTTCTGCACGACGTCCGGATTAACATCTTCCCACATACGAGTACCCCGCCTCCATTTCAGAATGCAATTATTCTTGATGTAATCTTATGTTAACCATATTATTTATTCAATAGTCAGACTTTCCGACTGAATCTGGTGTCTGCTTTTCCTGTCGAGCCCGTTGAGTGCAGAAAACCCTCCGGGCGTGTCTCTCGTCTGACCATTTTCTATGAGTTTGGGGTCACACTGAAGTTGAACCGCTTTTTTGATAATATGTTCTCCGAATTGCATGCGAAGCGTATCAAAAACCCGATCTACATTGGATTGATCATGATGCGGTGCCATATCAAACAAACTCAATTGAGATGGACTTGCTTCCTCTGATAGTTGCGTTCCGCGAACGCCCAAACTTCGAACAGGCTTATCCCAATCATAACTCTCCCTGAAAAGCAGCATTGCTACCTTGGCGATCTCATCGGCCGAATCTGTAGGAAAAGGCAAGCGCCTCTGCTTTTCGTAATGTTCAAGCGATGCATCTCTAACCCATATCTGGATTGTCTGCGCTCGACGTTGGTACTTTCTTAACCGTGTCGCAACCTGGTCAGATAACGCAACGACTGTATGCCAAACATCTTGATCATTCAACATATCTCTGGCAGTTGTTGTGCTGTTCCCGACAGACTTAATATCACGTTTAGCATTATAACTCCGCACAGGCGTCGGATCGATGCCGTTGGCACATCTCCAAAGACTTACGCCGTTACGACCAAGATATTCTTCAATATATGAAAGCGACATGCGCGCAAGATCTCCAATGCTCTTAATATTGATTCTGTTAAGCTTGCGCTGCGTTGACCGCCCGACGAAAAGCAGTGCTTCAACCGGCAACGGCCATACCATGCGCTTTAGTTCTGATTCGGGAATATAAGTTGTTGCATTCGGCTTTTTATAGTCCGAGCCCAGTTTTGCGATGCTCTTGTTAAAACTGACACCGACGGAACATGTCAATCCATAAAGACGCTGTACTTTGTCTCGAATTTCATCGGCTGTCGCCACAGGATCTACAGCGGACTGTGTCCCTGTCAAATCCAACCAACACTCGTCTAATCCATATGGCTCAACACGATCTGTATACGTGCAATAGAGTTCAAATAGCAATCGTGAATAATATTCATATTGCTGGTAATGTCCGGGCACGATGACCAGCGAGGGGCATTTTTCCTTCGCCTGCCATAAGGCTTCGGCCGTCTTCACGCCATAGGCGGCCGCCTTCTGATTCTTGGCCAAAATAATACCGTGTCGTTTGTTGGCATCGCCACCAACGGCCATCGGGACATCGCGAAGCTCCGGACGATTCAACATCTCCACCGACGCAAAAAAACAATTCTGATCAATATGCAGAATGGTGCGCTCCACAGGTACGCCTCCGGTATATTCATAAATTAATGCTTCTAATATCGAACTTTTGTTCTTTTCCAGGGTACCACGTTCACCGTTTGTTTTCAAGAAGCGTCAATATTATTCGATTTGATGATGTTGCTCATCTTTTATTATTTGACAAGTTGGTATATAATTTAGAAAACAGCTGCTTAGAGGTTTTTGATTTGCGGTGGCGTTGACTAGACGCCTCGACACTATGAAGGTGGTGAAGTTATGGCTAAACACAGATTGCTCCTGGTAGATGATGATACCGATATTCTTGAGGTCAACAGAGCTTATCTCGAGAATGAGGGTTATGAGATTAATGTTGCGACAACAATGACACAAGCACTTGAGAAAGTCGCAACCAACGCATTCGACTGTATTGTACTTGATATTATGCTTCCCGACGGAAGCGCTTACGATTTGCCATCAAAGCTTCGCGTTTACACGAAGGCTCCGATTATCTTCTTATCTGCTCGCGACCAGCTTGAAGACAAGATTACCGGCTTCAAAGTCGGTGGCGATGACTACATGACTAAGCCTTACAGCTTACAAGAGCTTTCTGCAAGAGTATCTGCTCACATTCGCCGTAACATGACGACTGACGGCTTCCTTATGGAGTTCCCGCCGTTATCGATTAATATCAAGACTCGCGAAGTTATTTTGAGCGGCAATGTAGTTCACCTGACCAATAGGGAGTTTGACATCCTTCGGCTTCTTGCTGAGACACCAAACGTAATCGTACCGTTCTCCAGGATTTATTCTGTTGTATGGGGTGATGACGGTATGTGTGATAACCATCTGGTTATGGTTAATATCAGTTATCTGCGCAAGAAGCTCGAAAAGGCAGCACCGGATGTTCTTTTTGTAAAGACTGAGTGGGGTAGCGGCTATTCATTTGCTTATCCTCCGATTCGCAACACCCTGCGACCGGAATAATCCGGTCGTGACTGGGAGATGACAGAGATAGACAACCTAGGAATTAAGGACAAAAGAAACGTCCTTCGGATTTTCGTTCGGACGATCGTATTTCTGATTTTATTGCTCGTCGTGTTTGTGATTGTGTTTATGACCAATCAGAGACACGGCGAGTTATTTCGTCTTGATAAATCCGGCGCACTTGATTTATCCGATTACAACTTCGAAGAGCGCGGTCGAGTTTATCTGCAACACGGCTGGGATTTCTATCCCAATCAATTATTGAGGCCGAGCGATTTTTCCGAACATGACGAGACGGTCTATCCAAGCTATACCAATTTCTCAATCTCACCTGCAGGCTGGGCATCATCAAATCTTAAGCCATCGAGCAACCTGATGGATTCACGCTACATTGGTGATAACGGCGTAGGAACCTACCGCCTCCGAATGAAGGTGCCGAAGGGCACAGATTTATTGTCGATGGATTTTCCAGAAATCAATTACGCTGCTGAGATTTACGTTAATGGCACTTTGGTAAAAGAAATCGGGAAAGCCACTGACAATCCGGCCGATTACCGCCACCAGGAAACTTACTCACGGGTAAATTTGCAGCCGGATGAGTTGGGAAACATCGATATCGTTGTTAGTTGTGCTAATTTCACTTCTGCCATCGGCGGCATAACCGTTGCTCCGGCTCTGGGCACTCCGGATCAGGTGGAGTCCATTTCAACAATCTCGAAAATGTGGATTTGCGTGGTCATCACGCTCTCACTATTAATAATAATTGCAGGATTTTTCGTTGCTGCTACGTTTCGAAACAAACAGAAGTATTTTTATTTTACACTCATTATTATTTGTTCTCTATTGTATGAAATATCCGACAAATTTATTGTCGCTTTGCCGGGGAGTTGGAATAAACTCCTTCAGGTTACCTTCTATTTTCTTCTGATGTTTATCACTTCTCTTTACTTCGCATCCATTTACCCCAGAGAGTTTGATTTTTTCGGACGCATTCGAAACTGGGATATCATCATCATTTTTGTCGCGATGATCTCTTTTTTAAGCGCATATTGGATTGCACCTCATCTTCTGTACCGGACGTCAACTTTGGTTGCAAATTCTCTTTTTGCCGCCGGCATTAATTTCTATAACTTTTTTCGCGTCTTGTATAAGACGCCACGGCACCCGAAAGAGGGCACTTTTCACTTGATATCTTCTGTTCTTGCGAGCATTATTTTCTCCACCCTTCTGATTCGTTCCCCGCAAGTCTATTTCATTTCACTACACTCTATTGGCGTTGTTGTGTTGGTCTTCGGAACAGCGATGTACTTCACTATTCGTTATGTTCGAAATTTCGAAAAAATTTCGATGTTTACACAAGAATTAGAAGTCGCCGTTCAGGAGAAAACCGGAAGCATTACGAAGGTCAACGCGGAATTGGTTAACGCAAATCAGATGCTCATCAAAAACGAAGAAGCAAGAAAAAAAATGATGTCCAATGTATCTCACGATTTGAGAACGCCAATCACAGCAATCCGAGGTTACATCGAGCTGATTATGAATTCCAAAAACAAAATATCGCAGGAAAACCTCGAGACCTATTTGCGCAGTATGCACACCAGAAGCGTGCAAATGGAGCAACTAATCGACGATTTAGTCCAGTTAACAAGACTGGAGTCCGATAACGCCAAACTCGACAAACAGCCGATAAGCCTCAAAGACATGATAGAGAGTCTTTTTGAGTTGTACGTCATGGAGACTGAAGGTAGCGGCAAACAGCTGACTCTTGACCTCCCGGACAACGACAGTCTAACAATCATGGGTGATCCGAATCGTATGCTTCGCGTCATCGAAAATATTATCGTCAACGCGCTACGCTATACCGAAGAAGATGGGATCGTAGAGGTATCCGCGTATCGAGAATCTGCGCTTCTCGGAGGAGAATCCATCCACTTTACCGTCCGCGATAACGGCATCGGCATCCCGACAGCGGAGCAACTCTATATCTTTGATCGTTTTTATCGTGCAGCGAACGCCGCCGTCAACAAGAGCGGTTCCGGTCTTGGCTTATCCATTGTTAAGAGCATTGTTGATAAACACAACGGTAAGATATGGGTCGAAAGTGTCGAAAAGAAAGGCACTCGATTTCATGTTATTATCCCTGCAGCAAACCGCAACAACAACAATAAATCGAGCGCCGAAGAGTCAAATGAATAGCAACTAATTTACACCCAGCGGCTTACAAATAATGACTATCTTGCAAGCGAGCCACTATCATTCTAGAAGCATTAATCTTAAGCCTCTTGTTTATCAAAAAAATCGTTCAACTCGTCAAGCAAGATTTCACAATCCATGCCATGAACCATACATGCTTCTTCGATGGTCTCACCGCTGGCCATTACACAGCCCATACAATGCAACCCATTTTGCATGAATATCGGAACCGTACCACGATTCATATTCAAAACATCTGCAATAATCATGTCTTTTGTTATCTTCATAATGTTCTCCTCCGAATATTCTTGTGCATATAACATTATCATCTGATTCGAATTGGCGCAATAAGTCTGCGAGAAAGTCCGAAGGAAATCGTTTTTACCGAAAAGGTCACATCACTTCGAAAGATTACGACGAGCCGGATTGAATTTAACGGATTTCCCCGAGAATTTATACAGTTTATTTAAGAATAAGACCTTTTCCCCCTATGCAAAAGTCCAAGAATGAAGTAAAATAGGCATGTTACAGGCGGTTTACAGCCGTTTGTGCTCAAGGTCTAGCTCATTTGAGCAACATTACACACGCAAGGCTTGACACATCATATATTGGACCGTATGATTATAGCCAATGTGAATTTCGCCTGAAGGAGGCTACGTAATTATGAACAAAACAGACCTAATTGATGCAGTTGCACAGGCAACAACCCTAACAAAGAAGGAATCAGAAGCAGCGATCAACGCAACACTGGATGCAGTTGTTGACGCCCTTTCCAAGAATGAGAAGGTGGTCTTAGTTGGTTTCGGAACATTTGAGACCAAGAAGCGTGCTGCTCGCAAAGGCCGCAATCCCAGCACTGGCGAGCCGATGAACATTCCTGCTTCTACCGCTCCTGTATTCAAGGCCGGCAAAGGTATGAAGGACAAAGTCAACAAGTAATTCTTGTTTCAATATTTGTCTTAAATAAGAGCCTCACATTTGTGAGGCTTTTTCTATTCTATCGAACTGATTCAAACAGTGAACTAAAGAAGCATATCCGTCGGATACGGCACACAATCGTATCTCTCCACAATATAATCACGCAATTCCGAGAAAAGCTTGTTGAGGATGTACGCATTCCGTCGACCGTCCTGATATATCTGAAGCTTGCGAAAGGCATATCGCAAATTACGCTCTACTTGAGTCGGTGTCATTCCAAACTCGGCAGCGGTAAGACCGTAGGCCCGCTTTGTGACTGAACTCATCAACGACACGTCCCGAGTGCTTTGAATAAGAATATATCGACAGATACGCGTCCCGAGTAATACGGTGTCCAGGCCATGCCTTTGCATCACCTCATCCACTGCTACGATAATTTGTGCGTTTGACAAAGATGAATAATCTAATTGCTTAAGCGCTTGGCCAGTAATCCGATTGACGACCGAAGGTACGCCTCGCCTAGCATCAACCATATAGTGAACGCGTCCTGCGGTATCGGAGATTCCTAAAAGTCCTCGCTTGCGCATTAGGGAATTAATATTATCCAATATCATTCTGTCGCTACATACGACATAGAAGCCAACTTCCTTCTCCGCAGGTTGGTATCCAAAGGATGTCGTCGTCTTTGAAGTTAATACCTTAGTCATATTGCCTCCCGGATTATTCTCCGAAGGCATGAAAAGTCATGTGATTAATATAAGCATAAGCCTTCGGCCTTTAAGATAAGACCTATTCTGACATTGACCGAGATATCTTTCAACATGATATAACCGAAAAAACGGAAGCTTATTGTGCAGTATCTGAAACACTCATTTTCACGATGTATCGTGCGTAATTCGTTGATTGATATATGAGCGAGTCCCCCTCTTTGGGCTTATAAATCATTGGATTGAAGTAGTATTTTTCTCCTTCTATCACGAGTGTATTATTCAAAAACCCAACCTCTTCAACTGTTCCTGTCTGAAGGCTGAAGTCATTACGAATCATTTCTGCGCTGGCCAACACTCTGGGAAAAGTAAAATATGATGCCTGAGTCAGCAATATAATTGATGCAACTACCGGGAAAAAATAACTAATCCAGACCTTGTTTTTCCGCTGCTGATTATTAATAAAGAAATGCCGAAGTATAATGAACAGCACGACGGAAATCATCAAGTGAAATGCGAGATTAATAAAAAAATAGGTCATTTGCCCCTCCATCTCAATAATGACATTATCTGACGAAGCGACCGCTAATGTCAATGAACCGCTCCGGAGTGACGACAATGTCCATCGGAAAATCTCCGAAATACGTCGGAACATAATCAATCAGCTGAAAATCGTGGCAAACACCAATCAATAGTGGCAGTGAGTCTTCCGGAATCGATGAGAGAAATCGATCATAATAGCCGCCCCCTCTGCCGAGCCGCCCTCCAATCGTATCGAACGCAACGCCTGGTACCAACAAGACATCAATCTCATTTGCCAATACAACACGCTGGGAATCTTTGGGCTCCGAAATGCCCAATTTGCCGCGACAAAGAGATACCATTGGATCATGCACTCTAAATACTAACTGTTGTCCGCGAACCGTCGGCAATGCAATACAAATGTGCTTCAAAACAGCTGTTGAATCCTCTGTGGATTTCGGATAAATGATGCAAGAAAAATCAGGTTCGGTTGAGTCTGAGCAATAGGTTCCAACACAAATATGATGAGCCGAAAAATCTTCTGAAGAATGCCTTTTGAGAACAGCCGGAATAAGCTTCGATTCAATATTTTGCCAGATGCGAGCACCGGCAATTAAGGCCTGCTCTTGAGTGCACGAGCATCTCTGTTCCAGCATTATTTGTCGCAATTCGTCCTTGTCCGAATACATCAACTGTTCTCCAATATACGAAGCAATTCCTCTTCGCTGATGATTTTAACCCCTAACGCCTCGGCTCTTGCTCTTTTACTCCCTGCGGCCTCACCGGCGACAACATAATCAGTTTTCTTGGAAACCGATGACAGGACCTGTCCACCTTGTTCTCGAATTCGAGAGGATGCCTCCTCTCTACTCATTGTTGGCAGCGTGCCCGTCAAAACAAAACTCCTGCCCGAAAGAACACCGCCACTTGAAATTTGCGGTTTCCGGTCCATCCAAAGACCGTGCGCTTCAAGTGATTGCAACAATTTTTGTGTCTGTGGCAAAGAGAAAAACTCGACAATTGCATTTGCTGTAATATATCCAAAGTCCGGCAACTGTGCCAGCGTGTCAACACTCGCTGAAGATATTTCATGAATATTGTTAAAAGCTCTTGCCAGAGTGAGAGCAGCGACGACACCGATGTGGCGTATGCCGAGCGCGACGAGGATGCGGTTCATTGTTGCATTTTTTGACGCCTCGATAGCATCAAGCATATTGCGCACCGATGCCTCGCCCATACGATCAAGCGCCAATAACTCGTCTTTTTTATCCTTCAGCGAAAATAGATCAGCAACACTATTGATGAGTCCCTTTTCTAGTAAGATTTCAATAATCGATGGACCGATGCCGTCGATATTGAGGGCATCTTTCGAGACGAAATGAACGATATTCTTGAACAACTGCGCGGGACAATCCGGACCGGTACAGCGGCTTGCAGCTTCGCCTTCCTCTCGGCGCACAGGTGCGCCGCAAACCGGACAAGTATCCGGCATGATAAATGGCTCAGAGCGATCTTTTCGATCCGGATATAATACTGCGACCACCTCGGGAATAACATCCCCCGCCTTTCGGATAATGACTTCGTCACCGGGTCGAATATCTTTTTCTCGAATATAATCTTCGTTGTTCAGTGTGGCGCGAGAGACCGTACTGCCATCAATTAATACCGGCTTAAGAATCGCAACCGGCGTTAGTTTGCCTGTACGGCCCACGGAAACATCAATTCTCTCAAGCAGTGTCTTTTTCTCTTGCGGTGGATACTTGAACGCCAGAGCCCATCGTGGGGCCTTGGATGTTTGCCCCATTTCTTGTCTGAGTCGCAATGAGTCGACTTTGATGACGGCGCCGTCGATTCCATAGTCCAATGTTTCTCTGGTGCGAGCAATATCTTCAACGGCCGCCCAGACTTGGTCCGGCGTATCTGCTATTTTATATCCGGGACTGGCTGCAAAGCCCAAAAAACTGAGATACTTGAGTCCTTCCTCATGAGTATCAAATTGTACACCAACTGCATCTTGGATATTAAATGCAAAAAGCTGCAATCCCCTTTTTGCCGTAACCTCAGAATTGAGCTGGCGCAGCGATCCTGCGGCCGCATTCCGGGGATTTGAAAAAACCTTGTCCCCGGTCTTCATCGCCGCCTCGTTAATATGCTCGAACGCTGCATAAGGCATATAAATCTCGCCTCGGATGTTCAAATATTCTGCGCGAGTGTCGATTCTTTTCGGTATGGAAGCGATGGCCTCGATATTGTGCGTAATATCCTCACCAACTTCGCCGTCGCCACGCGTAAGCCCTCGAGTCAAAACACCGTTCGTATATTCAAGCGCCACCGACAAACCATCGATTTTTTGCTCGATAACAAATCGTGTTGGGATGTCGACAGATTCTGCGGTCTGGAGCACACGCCGCGAAAACGTCTCAACTTCAGACTTTTCGAAAGCGTTCGAGAGACTTTGCATAACAACGCGGTGTCTCACCTTCGCAAATCGCCCCGATGCTGCCCCTCCAACTTTTTGGGTGGGAGAGTCGGGACGGGCATAAAGTGGATATTCTTTTTCAAGAGCAATCAACTCCTTCATCAGCGCATCATATTCGAAGTCGCTGATGACTGGGGCGTCTTGCTCATAATATAGGCGATTGTGTGTTTTTATGAGCTCGGTCAGCTCTTCAATTTTCTTCCAAGGCTCCATGCTTCGCCTCTCTGCTATTTTTACTCAGCCATTTTTACGTTCTTTCGAAAAGTACAAAATCGGGAGCAATAATAGTATAAATACAAATACGCCCCACACAATCATAGGAATACCCAGCAAATCACCGATATCTGAGATCATCCCTTTTGTCGGAACCTGAATGAACGGGTTCAATGGATTTCCTTTAACATTAAGGATTCTATACAGCGGCACCATCACAAGCTCATAGAATAACATGACCGGGATGGCATAAAAATACGCATCTCCGAGCCAAAGATTGCCTTTCTCGAAATGCATAAGTATAAATATCAACGCAACTGCGAGCCCAAGTGCAACCGGGAATGCAAGACCGTCGAAACTTCTGTTCTTAAAGCATATAAATAAATAATAGAAAATGCTGATTGCCGCACCCAGTCCGGCCATATACTCAGCAGATTTACGCGCACTAATCAAGAGATATATGACAGTAATAATGACAAGGATGACGGGCATCAAAAACCCAGATGCGGTGCCCTTAATACCGATAGTCGCGAATGCGCCGCTCACCAAACTTTTGAATGCATAAGCTAAATACCGAAAAGGACCGGCAATAACCGTGCCCCAAAGGACGAACAACAATATTGAGACGATAAGTCCCCTTAATCCGCTTTTCATATTGAGCCTCGATTAATATTCATCTGCCTCATAGGGATCGTAGTCCGCTAGAATCTCCTTGAGAACCGCGACTTCTTCCGAGCTCAATGTAATGCCCTTACGTGCTTTATCGTGTTCCGGTCCCCAGTCACGAATGTCGAGTTTGGCTTTTCCGCCATTCCACCGGACAATGTTGACTTCGCGATTCCAACCGGACTTGCCGCTGGAAAGGATGCCGATCTCCTTAATGATCTCAGATGTGATTTCTTGCTTTGGCATACGTTGTTCCTCCGAGTTTTTATTGAGAACACCGGATGTCTCGTTGACACTGCCGGCGAAATACCTCATGATTATAGCATAATAAGCAAAACCGTAAATTGTTCATTTATCTGAAAGGCGATTTTTATGCCGGCTGCCGTATTCCAAGGGCTTTTTATCGCATCAGTTTCTTTACTATTCATTGCGATGGCCTTTTTTATTTGGGCCATTATTGAGCCTTATATCCTCAAGATTGAGTACGTACGCATGTTTCACCGCAAGGAGTATGCTCCGTTCGAGCGATTGTCGAAGGATTCAAGTTCATCATCAGTCCAGAAAAATCCCGACCTGAGAATCGCATTCTTTTCGGATTTACATGGTCGCGGGTGCAGAATCAAACCGAATAAATTATGCGACGCTTTAGTTTCTTCCGCTCCGGACATTATCGTATTCGGCGGTGACATTTGCCAGCGTGGAAAGAGCATCGAACCCGGCCTTAACTATCTTCGTTACATCGCAAATCGCGCAAGTCAGCTCGGCATCCCTTGCTTTGCCGTTCGCGGCAACCATGATGTTCTCATCAATTCAGCTGACTTCGATTCTCATGGGTTTCACCTACTTGTCAATGAGACCGTCATCGTTAAATCCAAACAGAGCAAGGATTACTTGATAATTGGCATGGATGATTCCGGCCGAAAACCGCGAATTTATCCTACGCTTCCCGCATTGCCTGAAGATATTCCACCCAAGCGCCGCATTGCGGTAGTTCACAATCCGGATTATATTTATACAGTCGGAAAAAACGACTTTCTTTCAATGTTATCCGGCCACCTTCACGGGGGGCAGATTTATTTACCTTTCAAATTAGAATACCGCCTGCTCAGAGGTGACCGCTTACCCATGGAGGGTGTTAATCGCGGTTTTTTCGAGCGAAATGGTATTCGTGGATACATTTCTCGCGGGTGCGGTTGTGTCCTGTTCCCATTACGTTTATTTTCCAAACCGGAAGTGAGCATTGTTGATTTTGATGATGACTCAGAAGAAGAGAATGGAGGGTGATTATTAATGTCGTGCTCTTGTCATCTCGACGATCAGATTTTATCACCCTTGATATTCCAGATTTCTCCTGCATATTCCGCAATGGTTCGGTCGGAAGAAAATCGACCTGAGCGACAAATATTGATCCAGCACTTTCGCGCCCACTCACTATGATCTTTGTAATCCGCATAAGCGCTGTCACGTACTTTTCGATAATCTTCAAAATCGCCCAGGATGTAGTAGACGTCACCGGGCTGCCAATTGGATCCACATAAAAGGCTGTTGTAGATATCTCTGAACATGCCCGTACCGCTGTCGTCGAAAGTACCGTCAATCAGTGTATCCAGGACACGTTTGAGTCCTTCCACGTTCTCATATTGCCATTGCGGGTTATAGTAGGCTCTGGTCCCTTCCATATCTTCAATTTTACAGCCAAAGATATAGATATTGTCGCACCCTACCGCTTCGGCTATTTCGACATTTGCGCCATCCATTGTGCCCAGCGTGACCGCACCGTTAATCATGAACTTCATGTTTCCGGTGCCGGATGCCTCTAATCCAACGGTTGATATCTGCTCAGATATGTCAGCTGCCGGGAACATTTTCTCCGCCTTACTCACATTGTAATTTTCTACGAAAACGATGTTTATTCGATCATTTACGGCTTCGTCCGCGCGTATCATCTTCGAAATCTCGTTGATAAACTTGATGATGCCCTTTGCACGAAAATAACCCGGTGCGGCTTTCGCACCGAAAAATACGGTGACAGGCGGCAGATCAATGGTCGGATCCGCCTTAATGCGATAGTACAAATCGAGTACATAGATTGCATTTAATAGTTGGCGTTTATATTCGTGAAGGCGCTTAATTTGTATGTCAAAAACAGAATCTGGGTTGACATCAATGCCGTTCTGCATCTTGATATCATGAGCCAGCAACTCTTTGCGATATCGCTTAATCGATAAAAACCGATCCATAACGGCGGAATCATCCGCGTACTTTTCAAGCTTAGCCAACAAAGACAAATCCGTGACCCATTCCTCGTTGCCGAGAAGCTCAGTGATTAAAGATGATAATTCCGGATTACACATTCTGAGCCAACGTCGCGGTGTAACACCGTTGGTCTTGTTAGAAAATTTTTCAGGATAGAGCGCATACCAATCCTTGAGCGTATCACTCTTGAGAATCTCTGTGTGAAGAGCCGCGACGCCGTTGACTGAACGCGATCCGTAAATCGCCAACCAAGCCATGCGTACTTTTCCGTCACCCAAGGGAGCCAGTCGATCAATCTGCTCAAGAGGCATGCACCGGCCAGACATTTCTTTGCGGAATTGGTTGTTAATACCTTCAACAATTTCGTATACGCGTGAAAACAGGTATTGGAATATTGAGATGTCCCATTTCTCCAACGCTTCACCCATAATGGTGTGGTTGGTATATGCAAAAGTACGTCGAACAATCGGCCAAGCCTGCTCCCACGAAAAACCGTGCTCGTCCATCAAGATGCGCATCAGTTCCGGTATTGCGACAACCGGATGCGTATCGTTGAGCTGTATAGTATTCAATTCAGCAAAATTGGATAAATCGCGCCCATGAACACGGATGTGGCGGCGAACGATATCCTGCAAAGACGCCGATACAAAAAAGTATTGCTGCCGAACGCGCAAGACCTTTCCGTCATATGACGTGTCGTTCGGGTAAAGAACGCGCCAGATATCATTGACCCGATTACGCTCAATAACCGCATCATCAAATCGCTGAGAATTAAACAAATTAAAGTCAAACTGCTTAGCCGGCTCGGACTTCCAAAGCCTCAGCCGATTGACATTGTCCGTGCCAAATCCAGTGATAGGCATGTCACACGGAATCGCAAATATCTCAACATCGTTGTAGCGAACGACGACCTTATCTTCATATCTCGGCACGATAAAAGGATATCCATGCTCCATCCAACTATCAGGATACTCTTTTTGAAAACCGTTTTCGAATGTTTGCCTGAACAAACCAAATCGATACAATATGCCGTACCCTGTCACAGGAAGGTTAAGCGTCGCGCAAGAATCAAGAAAGCAGGCGGCCAATCGTCCGAGCCCACCGTTCCCGAGTCCCGGATCAATCTCTTGTTCAAGAAGTTCGGTTAAATCGACACCAAAAGAAGCCATCGCTTCCTTCGAAGATTCATACAAGCCCAAGTTCACAAGATTATTAAGTAACGATCTGCCTTCCAGATACTCCAGAGACATGTAATACGCTTGTTTTCCCTTCTCGTAGGATGATTGAGTCTTGTCCCAATTTTCAGCAATAATCCCAATGACACTTCTCGACAGCCCCTGCCAGTAATCCCACATCGTGGCATTCTGAGGCATTTTACCGGTCTCTGTCTTGATATTGTCCACGATTTCTTGTCTTAAATAGTCTGAGGTTATGTGCTTATAATTCATATTCTATATTCGCAAAACGAGGTTTTGCTCCTCCGTTATCCGCTTCTTATTTTTGCCTACAACTAGACAACGTAAATTCTAACAGTCTCATGTAACACGGTCAAATCATTGTATTTTGATATTCCGGCCGGTTGCATGAAAATGATTATCAGGTTATTCTTATGATAATATTTTGAGGGAAAAGGAGCGTTTTATGGCGGACGCCTATGTCGCAGTTGCTTTTGCTGTCGTATCTGCTCTTATCGCAACACTATTGCCGCACCTTTTTAAAATGATGCCCGAGGCTTGGCTTCAAGATTACGACTATGATTCCAAAGCCGAGAATGTTCGTCTTGCACGTCGATTACAGATGAAGCCACACGGCATTGTTTTGGCGATTGTTCTGTTTGTGTTCGTCTTAATCGGCGTTTGGCTCAACCAAAGGCATTACAATCAGTTTCGATTGTTTAATATTTTGCTCATTATTCTGCCCCTCTATCCGCTTTCGCTTATAGTAGTATCTGATAAACTCAACCGAATTATTCCGGATCAACTGGTTGCTATCTCTGCGTCACTTGGAATCTTCGGCATTTTAACCGATCTTTTAGAAGGAAATCTTTGGTTTGACGCCGAGGCTTCCGTAACGATTCTTCTCGTTAATCGATTCGCAGGAGCAATCATCGGTGCCGGTCTTCTGTTACTGATTGGTTTTATCGGCCGATTGATCAGCGGACAGGATGCGATGGGCATGGGAGACGTTAAGTTTATTTTTGCCTGCGGCATGCTTTCTGGTGGGTTCGGTTTGATTTTTGTATTTTGCATCGCCTTCGTTGTCGGCGGTATTGTTTCCGTTCCTCTGCTGATTCGCAAGCGTCGTCGCATCGCACGCGAGGAGCATATGATTCTAGAAAGTCCAAATCCGGCTCGCGCAAGGCGAGTATTAGAAAAGAAAAAGAAAGAGATGAACTTCGCAGACAACCCGGACTATGTTGCTTTCGGTCCATTTTTGGCGCTGGGAACGGCCTTGTTTTTAGTTTTTGAACCTTTGATTCATTCTTACTATCTGACAAACATATTGCCTTCACTGGAGTTAATGCTTTGATAGATCGTCATAATTTCAATTTCCAATTGATTCTCGGTTTGCCAAAACAGCTGCATTTTGGCTTTGTTTTTCTGTGCGCTTCCGTTCTTACTGCTGTGTTGATGACCATTTGGGCGGCGATCCCGGAAGACATTTTATCTTATTCCAAAACCTCGGTGTTCGGCTTCGCAGTTATAGGTATCCTACGGTCATTTATTTGCTTTTTACTACCTCTTGTTTTTCTCTCAACTCGTTATGTTGTGTCCGGCAAAAATCTGATGGGCAAGTTTCCCGGAATCGGTATATTAATTATCAGTATTTTGGCTGGCTTCCCTGCGTCACTGATATTTACTGCGCTCCATAACCTGTCTCTTTATTTCTATATAACAAATCACACTCGCGTGCCTCTTCCGGCCATTTTCTACGCGGGTTTAGATCGTTCTCCCATTGCTCTCGCGCTGATACTTATTGCCGGCGTTCTGCTTCCGAGTATTGCGGAAGGGGTGTTTTTTCGAGGTTTGCTTTTCGCTTCTTTGCCCAAAAAATGTCAAAACGGTTTTGGTATTATTATTATTGCTTTCCTTTTTGCTGTCTTCATGTTGAACCCTATCGATTTTTGGGCCTATTTTTTCCTCGGACTACTCTTGGGCTACATCAGAATGACGACTGATAGTGTCATTAGCAGTATTCTTACACAGTGTGCCATGGTCGGCTTCATGCTTATACTATCAGCGCTGATCCCTTACATAGGCATCGCAGAGGCACAGACCCGCATCGACATTGATCCCTCTATTCCTTATGTCGCCATCACATCTATAGTTATAGGTTTACTCGCTCTCGGAGCAGTCGTGTCGCAGTTGCAAAGAAATTATTCAGCCATGCTGCTCGAAAAGTCCTCCGTGCCTGAAACTGATTTCACTGACACCAAATGGTATAAGGGTTGGTCAATTGTCATGTCCGCTCTTTTCTTGTTTAGCCTGTGGTCAATAATCATGTTTCGATGATGACTTTCGTGTATAATAAGGTTGTTTTTAACAAGTCGGAGGATGTTCATGGAAGATAAATTTCGGTACGAAAGAGACCGTACTACTGTAATCACAATCATTAAGTATTTGCTCATTACGGCCATCGCTGCGGTCGTTCTATACTTGTTCAGCCAGTTGATCGTTGTCGTATTGCCATTTCTGATCGGATTCGTATTAGCCAAGGCATCCAGACATTTAGCCAATTTATTATTCAAAGTTGGAAGAGTGATTTCCTCGCTCTTTAAGCGAAAGAATAAAGCGCCGATATCAACGGAGGCCACGGATGCTGAATCCAAGGCACCTGCGAAGTTCACAAAGCCCAAGGAACCTTCCAAATTACTTCGTTTCATTTTTCCTTCATGGGGAAAGAAGCGCAAGTCCGGAAAGACAGTCCTGACCATCATAATCTATGCCATCATGGTAATCGTTCTATTAGGCAGCTTATTCATGGCCGGTGTCGCGCTAGTTTTCCAACTGAACAAAGTCATACAGAATATTCCGAATTGGTTCAGGGATTCAGATATCATGAACACAGCGATGTCTTTTCTTGATCGTTTCAGAGTCGACAACGGTGGCTTCTTAACGAACTCGGCGATCGAATCCATATATGAGTATGTACTCGGCCTGGAGCAAACACTCCAAGACCGAATCCCGGGCGTGGCTTCGGCACTGCTCCGTGGACTCTTGTCTTTCCTCGGAAGCCTTCCGATTATGCTGTTTTTCGTCGTCGTTGTCATTATGTCCGGTGCGTATTTCATCACCGACGGCAAGCAACTACTGCGCTTTTTTGCTCGTAATATCAAGAGTCATGTCTTTCGCCACAAATCATTCTTATTGCTTGATCAACTATCGACAACATTATTCAGAGTCCTGGGCGGATACCTCTCTCTCCTGATTATTACTTTTTTCGAAGCGCTGATTATATTCTATTTCGCAAGAGTTGATTATGCCGTCGTTTTGGCACTAATTACAGCAGTGCTCGACTTCATGCCCGTACTGGGTGTCAGTGCGACGATGGTGCCTTTAATGATCTATTTCGTCATTCAAGGACAATACACTTCTTTCTTAATCTTATTGATTGGTATGACAATTATCACAATAGTCCGTCGAGTGGTTGAGCCCCCGATTCTCGGAAATGCAATGAACATGCATCCGCTTGCTACTCTATTCGCAATGATTATCGGTGTAGCGATATGGGGTGCAATCGGCTTCTTGGTCGGTCCCGTCGTCCTTCTCATTGTTTTAGAGGTTTTGAAAGTATTTTCTTTTGACAAAAAACTGCGTGATTTCGCGGGAAAAATCCTCAGCAAAGTCAGCGACTGACGTTCAATGCCGCGTAATATCCTTATGCTATTTATGTATCCCTCAACACAAACGTCCTCATCATTAATGATGAGGACGTTCTCGTATGATTTGATGTTGAAAAGAGAGTCGTCTATGTAATACCCATGTCCTTGTTACCTAACCGACTGATAAAGGAATATCTTTCTATAGGCTTTTCGTAAGAAAAACTGTAAATCATCTTCGCATGAGGCGTTGATATAATTGAGTTACCGTCAGCATCTCTTAAGTCTTTAATCACAATATCCAGGCTCTCTCCCTTTGGTGTCATCAGCGTCACCGTATCGCTGTCACTGACTTTGTTTTTCTGCTCGACGATGACTCGAGCATCCTTTTCATCGTAAGAGAGAACGACGCCAACAACATAAGCCGGCTTATGATATGTCTGATCCGAAAAAATACGCGGATTGTCTATCGGACGGTCAAAGAAAAAGCCGGTCGCAAATTCTCGATGCACCGTGCGTCCAATCCACTCGCTCCATTTATCATCAACGGAGAACGCTTTGGGGTCTCGTACATAGCAATCTATTGCCGAACGATAAGCCTTCGTAACTGTAGCAACATAAAATGCGCCTTTTATTCTCCCCTCGATTTTAAAGCTGTTTATTCCCGCCTCGACCAGTTCCGGAATATGATTGATCATACAAAGGTCGTTTGAACTAAATATATAACTTCCGCGCTGATCACCCTCGACCGTTAAGACCTGATCCGGCCGCTTCACCTCGGAAACCTGATACTCCCATCTGCAAGGCTGCGCACAGGCACCCCTATTGCCGGACCGACCGGTATAGAAATCCGACAAGAGGCAACGACCGGAGTAGGAAACACACATTGCACCGTGAACAAAGCATTCAAGCTCCATATCGTCAGGCAAAGACATACGAATCCCTTTAATTTCTTCGAGCGTTAATTCTCGAGCCAGCACAACCCGCCTGACGCCCAACCGATACCAGAACATACATGCTTCCGCATTCGAGACGCTGGCCTGCGTGCTGATATGAATAGGCATCTCCGGGGCACGATTACGAATAAACGAAAACACACCGGGGTCCGATACGATACACGCATCGATCCCTGCGGCAACATATGCGTCCAACTGCTCGCCCATCAATATAAAATCGTCAGGATGTGCGTAGATGTTCATCGTGGCATAACATCGCACACCACGTTCATGAGCATAAGCAACGCTCTCTATAAGCTCAGCGTTCGAGAAATTGGTGCTCTGCGCACGCAGACCCAATGCATTTCCGGAGAGATAAACGGCATCCGCTCCATACGCAATCGCGATTCGAAGCTTCTCGGGGTCTCCGGCAGGAGATAGCAATTCCGGATTATTCAAGATCTTCATCTTCAAGACTATCATCCTCAAAGACCGGACCGCCGTCTACCCAGTTCTGCGAATACAACTCAATATTTTTTTGGTGTTCCTCATATGTTACCGCGAAAGCCGTCCCACCGTTGATTCCGGTCGCGCAGAAGTAGAGGTAATTAACATTCGGCTCCGGATAGAGCGCGGCTTGTATTGCGTCTACACCGGGCATGCAAATAGGTCCCGGTGGCAAGCCCTCAAACTTATAAGTGTTATAGGGACTTTCTCTCATGATGTCCGCACTGGTTGCTGCCCATACCGACGGTAATCCGTCTTTTTCGCGCAAAAAATTAATGGATGCACAGGAGCCGAGAAGCCTCATGCTTGGATCGTTTGATTTCAAACGATTATGGAAGACAGCAGATATAAAAAGCATATCTTTTTCATCAGTGGTCTCACTCTGTATCAAGGACGCCAGCGTCATCACCTCATCCATGGTCATCCCGAGTTTTTTGGCACGCTCGTAATAATCCGGCTGAAGCTTGACCTCCATATTTCGAAGAAAAGTACGAATGATTGCGTCTGCATCGGCATTCATGTCGAAATCATAAGTGTCCGGAAAAAGATACCCATTGAGAACAAAGTCTCTTTCCGGGTTAGCCTCTACATCCGACACAAAGCTGTAGTTAACAAACATATTAGAGCTGTTCATATATTCATCCAGCTCGCTTTCGTCGAATGTCAATCCGGCATTTTTTAGCGCTTTCTTGACCTGAATATATGTCATGCCCTCAGGGAAAGTGACTCGAGTAACCTTCGGCTCTTGGCAGAGGATATACATAATCTCATCGTAAGTGAGATCCCTTGTCAAAAAGTGCGTTCCCGCAAGGTACCCGCCGTCAAAGCCGTTGAGCTTAGACATCATGACGTAGATGACCTCATTCTCAATCAGACCTTCGTCCTTGAGTTTCTCTGCTATTGCAGGCGTGTTATCGCCGGTCTCAATGACCAACATCACCGAACCGGGCGTCGTCTCGTCAATGACGAGCTGCCCCTCTGCCATGGACTTGTCTAGCATATCAAACCGCTTGGTCTGTGACATGACGTAATTGTATCCCAAAAAGACGCCAAGTATGCCACACGCCACCACAGCTAAAATAATGAGTAATGCTTGAAACGCGATTCTGACTTTCTTCGAAAACATATCGGCGCGTTAACCTCTCATGTCAACTGTTCTTCTTAGAACGGGTCTTCATTCTCATGTCGTTGTTGAGGATTTGCTTGCGAAGTCGGATCGTCTTCGGTGTTACCTCACAAAGCTCATCATCACCGACAAACTCGAGGCATTGTTCCAGGCTATAATTCACCGGAGGTACAAGCCGTTGTGCGTCATCACTCCCGGAAGCACGCATATTCGTAACGTGCTTCTTCTTGCAGACGTTAACGGTAATATCTTCACCCTTCGGACTGACTCCGACAATCATGCCTTCATAAACACGCGTGCCGGCACCAATCAAAAGGAATCCGCGCTCTTGTGCGTTATAAAGACCGTATGTCATCGCTTCGCCGCTCTCAAAGGCAATAAGCACGCCTTGCGAGCGCGTCTCAATGTCTCCGGCATAAGGTTCAAATCCACATATAACGCTGTTCATTATACCATTGCCCTTGGTGTCGGTCAAAAACTCGGTACGGTATCCGATAATGCCGCGCGAAGGTACTTTGAACTCCATTCGGGTATATCCTTTTTCGGGAGGAAGCATGTTGAGCATCTCCGCTTTACGACGCCCGAGCTTCTCAATGACCGCACCGACGTAATCTTCAGGAACGTCAACCAATAGCGTCTCGACGGGCTCACTGAGCACACCATCGATCTCCTTCAAAATGACGCGGGGCTTAGACACTTGAAATTCGTAGCCTTCTCTTCGCATCGTCTCGATGAGGATAGACAGATGGAGCTCTCCACGACCTTTAACTATAAAGGACTCCGTTGTATCGGTTTCTTCAAGACGCATGGAAACATTGGTCTCCATCTCTTTGAACAGCCTGTCGCGCAAATGTCTGCTGGTCACAAACTTGCCTTCTTTTCCAGCGAAAGGGCTGTTATTGACCGAAAAAGTCATGGATATGGTCGGTTCATCGATATTAACAAATTCAAGCGGCTCCGGGTTATTCGGATCGCAAACCGTGTCGCCTATATTGATTTCAGGGATACCTGCGATACAGACAATTTCACCGACGGATGCCGATTCGATTTCCTGTTTCCCGAGTCCTTGAAAACGTAAGAGTTTGGATATTTTTGCGGCCTTAACCGTATTGTCGTCATAACCGCAAACAGCAACGCCCCTGCCCTGTAAAATAGTGCCGCGAACGATTCGTCCGATTGCAATTCTTCCGACATATGGATCAGAATCGATATTGGATACCAGAATCTGCAACGGCTCTTCCGGCTCTCCGACCGGACATGGCATATGCTCGACAATCGTATCCAGTAGCGCCGTGAAATTGAGTTCGTTCCCGACTGTATATTCCGAAAGATCTTTACAAGCGACACCGGCCTTACCGGAAGAATAGATGATTGGGAAATCCAGCTGATCATCGTCGGCTCCGAGCTCGATAAAGAGTTCGAGGACCATATCAACCACTTCGATCGGCCTGGCATCAGGACGGTCAATCTTGTTGATACATACCACCGGTATTAAGCCCATTTCCAATGCTTTTCTCAATACAAATCGAGTCTGAGGCATCGGTCCGTCGTAAGCATCAACGACCAAAAGAACGCCGTCTACCATCTTGAGCACGCGCTCAACCTCTCCGCCAAAATCAGCATGACCTGGGGTATCTACGATATTGATTCGAAAATCTTTGTACGAAATTGCTGTATTCTTAGCCAAAATGGTAATGCCCCGCTCTCTTTCGAGAGCGTTTGAATCCATGACCTGCTCAATAACCAACTCGTTTTGGCGATAGATACCGGCTTGTTTTAGCATCGAGTCAACGATAGTGGTCTTGCCGTGGTCAACGTGGGCGATGATGGCGATGTTTCTCAAGTGATCAATTTTTTGCATTTCGGTGGATTCCTTCCTGTGCGTCCTTTTCTTTGTTTCGAAGATATATGCGGATCGGTGTGCCCTGAAACCCAAAATTCTTGCGAAGTTGATTTTCAAGATACCGCTCGTATGAAAAATGCATAAGCTCCTTATTATTTACAAATAACAAGAATTGCGGTGGATGCGTCGCAACTTGCGTCGCGTAATATATTTTTAAGTGCTTGCCCTTATCTTGGGGCGTCGGAACCATTGCGGTAGCCTCGGCTATCAATTCGTTCAGAAGTCCGGTCTTCAGTCGTTTTCCGGCTTGCTCATGCACGCTGCGAATCACTTCAAACAGTTTTTCAACGCGCTGTCCGGTCTTGGCTGATATAAAGACCACCGGCGCATAGTCCATAAACGAAAAACGATCCAGTAAAATCTTCCTCATGTTCTCAAGTGTGCCGGTCTCTTTTTCGACCAAGTCCCACTTATTCACTGCGAAAACGCAAGCTTTGCCTGCATTATGCGCATATCCTGCGACCTTCGTGTCCTGCTCGGTAACTCCCTCGGACGCATCAATTAATATGACGCAAACTGACGCTCGCTCGATGGCCGCCAGGGATCGAATCATACTATACTTTTCTACAGCAGAGTCAATGCGGCTCTTTTTTCGGAGTCCTGCGGTGTCGATAATGGTAAACTCACCGTATTGATTAGAAATGTTGGTATCCAATGCATCTCGGGTCGTTCCGGGAATTTCGGATACGATTGAGCGCTGACGACCGACCATGGCATTCGACAATGAGGATTTGCCTGCGTTGGGCTTACCGATGAGCGCTACACGAACTGTTGACTCATCTTCCTCTGTTTCGGATTCACTCGGAAAATGCTCATAAATGGCGTCCAGAAGCTCTCCAATGCCCAAACGATGTGATGCGGAGACCGCATGAATATCCCCGAGACCCAGCTGATAAAACTCGAAAAACTCTGCCGGCGGATCTCCGACATGGTCTAACTTGTTCACGCAAGTCACCAACGGTCGCCCTGATTTACGAAGCATTACGGCAATGTCTCTATCCGACTCAGTAAGTCCGGATTTAAGATCGCACATAAACAAGATGACATCTGCCGTATCAATTGCAATTTGCGCCTGATCACGAATGCCGACCATAATCTCATCATCGCTATCGAGCTCAATACCGCCCGTATCAATCATCAGAAATTCTCTCTCACGCCATGTTGCGCGAGCATAAAGCCGATCGCGCGTCACGCCCGGCATATCGTGAACAATGGAAATTCGCTCGCCGTAAAGGGCATTAAAAAGCGAAGATTTGCCAACATTCGGTCGACCGACAATAGCTACTACGGGTACATTGCTCATATTATCTCTCCTCTCGAGAGTTCTGAGAGAACACATTCGGCATGTTCTCAATCGCCGAAATAAATCCCTCGCCTGTAGTCTCATATACAATAATTGGAAGTGTCGATTGGGACACCATGTCCCGAACCGTCATATCATCCAAAAAAACATCCTCACCGGAACGCAACGTCACATCCGGAATAAAAACTACATCCACCGGATTGGGCATTTCAGCCAATCCCGAGATTGCTTTTAATATATCTTGTCCGGTCAAAAGCCCTGTCACCGTGACGGAATGGCCAAAAAAATCATTGGGCACGCCAACAACCTCAACATTTATACCATAATTATCGACGATGCACATCATCGATTCCGAGATATAATTTGCGGCATCGACTCCTGAAATGACTGCAATTCGAAATTCACCCGTGCCGGTCAATGCTGAAATGTGTTCTCTCGTCTTGGCTATATGTGTCTTACGCCGCTTACGCTTCGAAATGGCATGAAAAAGCTCCGCTCGACGACAGGCTAACAGACCGACTCCGTTTTCAAGTTGGTAAAAGCCCTCGTAATGAGAAGCACGGGGGATTGTCATACCGGCGCGAATGTAGAATTCATCCGCAAGAAAAACGATGCGCCGGCCGAACTTCTTTAAAAAGAATTTCTGGTAACGCTCCGCAACAGCAATAACCTCACGTGCTGACTCTTGATCAAAGGGCCGCAAAGGGTACAGCGACCTTGCGTCACGAAAACGCGTCAGACCCACCGGTACAAGCGCGACTGAAACCAGATGCTCACCCAGCTCAGAAAGATCATCAATTGATTTATCCAGATGTGGTCCATCATTTAATCCCGGACATAGCACGAGTTGTGCATTGATATCAATCCCACAGGCGACAGCCTTACGAAGACGTTCCATGATGTGCCCTGCAAACTGATTGTTCATCATCTTTACCCTCAACTCCGGCTCAGTCGCGTGGACCGAGACATTGAGAGGGGATAAGTGATATGAGAGCAAACGATCGAATTCCTCTTCTTTGAGGTTCGTCAGCGTCACAAAATTGCCATTCAAATAAGACATCCGAAGATCATCATCTTTAAAGTACATAGTCGAACGCATGCCCTCCGGCAATTGATCCACAAAACAGAATACGCACTTATTTGAGCATGAGCGACAGTCATCCATCAAATCATCCTGAAAGACAATGCCCAGCTCCTCATCTTCATCCTTCTCGATGAGGACCTCGGATGACGTACCATCGGGATGCAAAATCCCGACAGAAAGCGTTGCCGCAAGTTCTCTCAACCGATAATCGAATACATCTCTTATCGGAAGCCCATCGATATCCGCGAGAATATCACCGGGTCGAATACCGATCTCATCGGCAATACTGTCCGGTTCAACACGAAAAATAACGCTGTGCTTGAGTGACTTGTTATCCAAAATGTTAATCTCCCGAAAATAAAAGCAGTGCGACCCAGATTACCGGTTCCGCACTGCCATTCATTATCGTTGTCTAATCGGCGATTAAGCCGTCTCGTCAATCTTGACAATTTCCTTGCCATCCAAATAGCCGCATGTCTTGCAGACTTTACGTCGCAGCATCTTCGTGTGGCAGTGTGGGCACTCTACGAGTCCGGGAACACCGAGCTTCCACAGACTTCTGTGCCGAGAGGTCCTTGCTTTGGACCATTTACGCTTGGGATGTGCCATATATCCACCTCCGTTAATTAACAGTCAGAGCGCCGCTCCGACGAACGAATCCGCCACGAGAGTTATCTGAGGCGCGAATGATATTATCATACATGAGACCTTCTTTTGTCAAGACATTTCATGATTGAATTTATGCGATTCGAAAGAATTTCTCTCATTTGGAGAAATTCGTGCGAAAAAACGCGCTTTTGACAACTTGGAACTGACTTAGACGCTGATTATCTTACAACACGAACAGCGAAAGTACAATATCTATCGTTAAGCAGATTAATTCTCATCATCATTTTTCGTTAAGAAGATACGCAATTCGTTGCGCATGGGCTCTTGCCCTAAGAAAGTCAAATCGTAAACCAGATGTGCTTCATCATTCGGCCCATCCGGCACGACCAACAAATGAGTATATATCTCCAGCTCAAAACATCCCTCAGGTGTTGCTAACTCTCCCCGAGTGCGCGCGCCGGAACAAAAGCGCATTTTGGAAACCACATTACCGGTGCGAGAAATATCCAAAATACCGGAACCAATCTTATATGTAAGAATGTATTGGGCACCAAATGGCTCATCCTTTTCAGGTAACTGGAACCATTGAAGAATATGCTGTCCGTCCTTCATTTCAAATGTTCCGCTCGATATCGCATCCGGACGTTCTTGGAAGTTGCTACTGATTCTGATATTTACCTTAATCATGCTCACTCCTCTCTGAATGAATCTGTCGAGATATGACAGGTTCCTTTGGGCCGGCCTCCGCCGAGAAACGGCGCCGCCATATTCTCGAACATCTGCGGGTCATCGCTGGTATAAAAGTGATACGCCGGTTGCGCGCTCGCTTCATTCAAGAGATGATCCTTGATAAGAACTTCACGTACTCTCTCAGCAACGCTAGACCCGGAGTCAATCAATATGGTCTCCTTGCCCATAACGTCGGAAATAACATCGTATAAAAGTGGATAGTGCGTACAACCTAGAACCAAGGTATCTGTGCACGAGTCCTTAAGGGGTTGAAGATAAGTCTCGGCAACCATTCGTGTCACCGGGGTATTCCACCAGCCTTCTTCTGCCAAAGAAGCAAACAGAGGGCAAGCGACCTCTCGAACTTCAAGATTTTGAAGTACATCTGCGTCCATTTTTCCGGCAGTCATCAATTGATTCGCAGCCTCGACGACTGCCCCACCGTAAACACCGGAGCTCACAGTGGCTCTCGTCGCGATAATTCCAATCTTGCCATTTCGCGTACGCATAGCAGCCTGGCGAGCACCGGGAGATATGACTTCAACGACCGGGACCTTAGAAATACGACATAGCGTATCGTAAGCATGCGAACTCGCAGTATTACAAGCAATAACAATCATCTTAACGTGCTTGCTCTCAAGAAAACGCATAATTTCCGTGGAATACTTGACAATCGTGTCATGCGATTTACTACCGTATGGCTGACGACCGCTATCACCAAAATACACGGTGCTTTCTCCCGGGAGCGTATTCCAAATCTCCTTGAGAACAGTCATGCCACCGATACCGGAATCAAAAATTCCGATTGGAGAAGTGCTATTGATGTCTGTCAATGATGTAATGGCTTTATCTGTCATACTTATTCTCCGCATAAAACTCATAAATAGTTTATCATTATTTTATAAATTTGTAACGCTTCCGCCGAGACGCACAACATTCAAAATCATCCTTTTTCTATAGCTATGCGTCTGATAATATGGTGACAAGTGTTTCAAACTATATGAATAATATAGTTTTACTATTATAATAGCAACTGCACCCATGACGCTTGAATGAAGGAGTATCCCATGAAGAGTTTTCAAATCCCCGCTGATATGGCCGGTAAAAAGGTCATTCGCGCTTGCATCAGCGTCTTCCCAACCTTGACACCCGCTCGAATGCACAAAGCGCTTCGGCACAAAGATGTCCGTGTCAACGGTAAGCGAATCACATCCGATGTCGCCATCGACGAAGGCGATGTTGTTGAACTTTGGGTGCCCAATTCATTTTTCGATGCGACACAAGTACTACCTGACGGCAGGGTACTTGATGATTACAAGGTCGTATTTGAAAACGACAATTTACTTATGATTAACAAGCGTCAAGGATTGGCTGTCCATCCGGGAAAAGGCACGGTGGGCGACACATTGATCGACTTGATTCGCAATGATTTCCGCAATCCCAACATCGACTTGTGTCACCGTATCGATATGAATACAGGTGGTATTGTCATGTTGGCCAAAAACAAGGCGAGTTTGGAACACGCCGTAGCCTTGTTCAAACACAATCACATGACCAAGCGCTATCGCTGCCTGGTTCTCGGCACGCCGGACGCAGGCACCGCATGCATCTGTGATGACGATACATTAATGCTTGAAATCAAGGCTTTTCTTGAAAAACCGACTCGAGGAAACGTCTTCATTCACGACATACCGTCCGACAATGATTTGCCGATTACGACACGCTACCGGGTATTGACCACCTACCGCGGCATCGGACCAGATGGTGAAGATGTCTCAGAACTTGAGGTTGAGTTGGTCACCGGTCGAACGCACCAGATACGCGCACATATGGCACACATCGGTCATCCGATCATCGGCGATGGTAATTACGGGCGCAACCGCATTAACAAGCACTTCGAATCCCCTCTCGGCGGCAAAGTTCGTTATCAACAGTTATTTGCGTCGTCACTCATTTTCGCCGGGATTCCCAGAGAAAATATGCACTATCGTTTATCGGGGCGTAAATTCTCAGTAGAACCGCTTTACGGGGTCAAGCTTGAGTCCTAATTCCAACGTTGTTGGATGAGTGTCGATCGTTTGCTTCGGCTATTTCATTGTGGCATAATTCTTGTTATAAATGCTTTTTCTTCTATAAACAGGAGCGTGCTTATGACAGATGTTACATATGAAATCGTTACCGGAACGGAGCTTGACGAAATCGCAGTCGATTTTTTCGCCGGTGTGATTAGAAATCGTTTTATCACCGCCGAGTATTTCGAATATCGCGGAATAATTGAACTTCGAATTGGCACATCAAATTTAAGCCGAGCGAACCGTAACGCAATGCGAAATATGCTCTTCGACAGTTTGCATAGCCGCAGTAATGATATCCAGTTTGATGAACACTCCGTTTGCTTGTTCATTCCGGTTGAACTGGATTGGCTTGAGCGTATGAATCGCTTGATTACTTTTATAATAGATGCTTGCGAAGACTTATCTATTCAGAGCGGATGTTTTTTGTGCGGCTCAACACAAGATGCGATTCGGCCTTTGGAAATTGGCAGTGTCCGAGCCTTCCTTTGTAAAGACTGTGTGGAAAAACTAAATCTAGAATTGAGGCGGGCTTTGCAGGACAAGCAAAACAAAAATCGCATTTCTTCGCTTTCCCGAGGTATAAGTGAGCAACGCGAAAATATCCTTGCTGGTTTTTTTGGCGCTTTTGTCGGCATGTCAATCGGCATTCTTTCTTGGTTTTTCCTGACACAATACCCAGTTGGTTATCCCCTCGCCGGCTTTTTTCTGTCCTTTCTCATTTTCTTCGGATATAAAAAATCAGCCGGAAAGATGAGTGTTCTCGGACTAATTATATGTGCTTCCATCCTCCTTTTTTCATTTCTGTTTTCATTCTTTTTCAGTGAGTCGAACCGAATCTTGATGGAACTAAATACCTCTTTACCGATTGATGCGAAGCCATACACTTATTCGGATGTCTCAAAATCTTTTTTTTCTTATCTAAGTATGCCTCAGTATAAAGACATGATTCTTCAGAATTTCTTGCTAAGTAGTTTGCTGGCTTTTGTTGCCGCACTTCTTCGCTTCATTATGTACTTCAGAGAAGATTAGCATATTAGTGTGCAATGACCTCTCTTGGTACACCAAGCCAAAGGGGCTGTCTCTCAACTTTCATTTTGAGACAGCCCCCTTTTAATGAATCTAACTTGATGAAACTACACCTATTCAATAAATCTCAACAAAATCTCACGAACACCATTAAATCGTTTTATTTATCACTTTTATGGCCTCAGAGACGGCCTCTTCAACCGTCATCTCGCAAACCTCAGACGAAGAGCGTAGCTTATACTCTACGACGCCCTCTTTCGCCTTGCGCCCGACAGTAATTCGAAGCGGAATGCCAATCAAATCGGCGTCCTTAAACTTCACACCGGGCCGCTCATCGCGATCATCCAGCAAAACTTCTATGCCCTGAGCCTGGAGCTGATCGTGAATTGAAGAAGCCATCGAGTTGATTGTCTCGTCGGTCGAGTTGGTCGGAACGACAATGACTTGATACGGTGCAACGGCCATCGGCCAAATGATGCCATTGTCATCATGATGTTGCTCGATAATCGCCGCTAAAGTTCTTCCTACACCAATACCATAGCTTCCCATAACCATGGTCTGTTCCTTACCGTTCTGATCGAGATACTTTGCACCAAGCGCTTCAGAATACTTTGTACCCAATTTGAAAATGTGACCAACCTCAATGCCACGACAGAGTGCCAGAGGTGCAGAACATAACGGACAAGGATCTCCTGGAACAGCATTTCGGATGTCGGCAATCTGCGCCGGCTTAAAGTCACGCAGGATATTCACGTTCTTTAGGTGATAGTCGGTCTCATTGGCGCCGACGACAAAATTCGCCATCGCTGCAACCTCAAGATCAGCGACGAGTGTTATCGATTGCTTGAGACCGATAGGTCCGGCAAACCCGACCTCCGCTCCGGTAATGGCTTCAACATCTTCAAAGGCCGATAATATAATATCTGTCGCATCAAACAAATTTTTAAGTTTGGTCTCGTTGACATCGCGATCGCCACGAACCATTACCGCAACATTCTTACCGTCTATATTGTAGAGCATGGTCTTTGCAAATTCAGTCGACTCGAGACCCAGAAAATGCATCAACTGATCAATGGTCTTAAAGCCCGGCGTGTGCACCTTCTCTATCGCAAGAAAATTCTCGGGCTCTCCGCGCTCAGCCACCTTGCACGGCGCCTTTTCTTCGTTGGCCGCATATCCGCAGGCACTGCAATACGCAATTGCGTCTTCGCCCACATCGGACTTGACCATAAACTCCTGAGATCCCGAACCGCCCATTGCTCCTGAGTCAGCATGCACCAGGATATAATCCAGAGTGCACCGATCGAAAATGTGGCAGTATGCGCGATACATTGTGTCATAAGACACATCAAGACCCGCTTCATCCGCATCAAAGCTGTAAGCATCCTTCATGACAAACTCTCGAGCCCGCATGAGCCCGAAACGCGGGCGCTTTTCATCGCGATATTTGTGTTGAATCTGGTAGAGCGTTACCGGAAGTTGGCGATAAGACTTAACGCTATCTCGCACCGCCTCGGTAAAAGGCTCCTCATGTGTGGGACCCAAGCAGAATTGTCTGCCTCCCCGGTCTTGAAGTCTAAACATCTCCGGTCCAAATTTATCCCAACGACCCGATGACATGTAAACTTCCGCAGGAAGAACTGCCGGCATAATCAATTCTTGCGCACCGGAACGGTCCATCTCCTCACGGATAATGTTCTCAACCTTGCGATAAGCACGGTAGCCGAGTGGCATAAACGAGTAAATGCCGGATGCCGCCTTCTTCATCAGGCCGGCACGAAGCATGAGCTGGTGACTGACAATCTCGGCATCGGATGGAATTTCTCTTTGAGTTGACATGAAAAGCTTGGAAATACGCATTTGATTATCTCCTATTTATACACAATTAAGCACTAGCAAGTATACGTTTTCATGCGTTCAATGTCAATTGAAGCGGGCCGCCGAGTACGGAACAACATGCACATTACATCTTCACTTCTGAAGATGTTTTCGCCCACTAGAACGCGGCCGAAAGAACTTACGATTGACGGTATTTTACCTGTTTGCTAAGATGTGTTAATCCAGTAACACAAGGAGATTGTCATGCAGAAAGAATTGTTTCAAACCGATCAATATCAATCGATTCCACACGGAACATCATTTCTCAAGGCGAATATTTTCGCGCT
>DUPM01000022.1 GCA_012838315.1 Clostridiaceae bacterium | reverse complement strand
CGATTATAATGATCGGCACAGCAAATAAAGATCAAATAGCGTATAGTAGAAATTGTAAATGTCACCAAATCGAGGAGAATCATATGAGCAAAGTCATCGTTCAAGAGTGCAAGGATTATGAGTTGGAAACGCTTATTGCAAAGATTAACGCCGCAGTCGAGTTACTTGGCGGATGGGGTCAATTTGTTAAGCCACAGGACAAAGTGCTGCTTAAGGTCAACCTAATTGGGCCGAAGACGTCCGATACGGCGGCTGTGACACACTCTGAATTAGTCAGAGCGATGGTCAGAATCTTGAAGGAGAGGCAGTGCGTCGTATGGATCGGTGACAGCTCCGGCGGGGCGATCGCAGGTATTGCACCTACGGCACAAAGTTTCAAGGTTGCCGGCTATGCGAAAGTGGCGGAGGAAGAAGGCGCAGAAATCAAGAATTTCGACCGCGAAGGCGTCGTATCGGTGGTGCCGGAAAGCGGATGTGAAGAGACAATGCACATTGCAAAGCCGATGTTTGACGCGGATGTGGTGATCAATTTGCCAAAGCTGAAAACCCATTCGGCACAAATTTTTTCCGGTGCGGTGAAAAATGTATTCGGATGCATTCCGGGTCTTAAGAAGGCGAAATACCATAAGATGGCGCCAATTCCCGGCGATTTCGGGCAAATTATCTGTGATATCCATAGAGCTACGCAGATCCGGCTTCACGTTATGGATGGCATTCTTGCCATGCAGGGAGAGGGGCCGACCGCCGGAAGCATATATCAGGCGAATAAAATTCTGGTCAGTCAAGATCCGCTCGCGATGGATACCGTAGCGGCAAAAATGGTGGGCATGAATGTTGAAGATGTGCCGATTTTAGAGACGGCACGAGGCCGAAATTTGGGAGAAAGTCGGCTCGAAAATATCACGCTTGCAGGTGACTATGATCAAGTCCCCAAGTTACCTCGTTACAAGTTGCCAAAGCGTTTTCGGGCGACCAAAAAGCGCAACGGAAAAGCCTTGGTCAAGGTGATTGAATTTTTCAATACACGTCCCAAAATCAATCTTGAAAAGTGCCGAAACTGCAACATGTGTGTCGAGAGTTGTCCGGTGGATGCCATCGATAAGGAAACCAAACAAATCGACTATACCGCGTGTATCGAGTGCATGTGCTGCCATGAGATGTGCCTGTTTAAAGCCGTAGAGCTCGTCAATGACAACAAGGTCGCTGGATTGATATCGGGTGTTTTTCGGAAATAAGACTCAAAGATGCGTCGATCTGTATGGACAAATTCATATTGAAAAGATGGAAAGAATGATGAAGTTTTCGAGCAATCAAGATAAACGTAACTTTATAATACCCCATGAAAGGAAGGTCAGATTATGCCACACGTAGATATCAAATGTTATCCCGGAAGAACGGAAGAGCAAAAACAAAAGTGCACCGATAAAATTGCAGAGGTGGTCGCAAAAACCCTGGATTGCGATATATCAAGCGTGTCTGTCTCAATTAGAGACATTCAGCCCGATGACTGGAAAGCAACCGTCTGGGACAAGAGCATTGTGTCGGAAAAGGAATTTTTGTACAAAGCACCGGGTTATACTTGCGAGTGAAGAAACACTCGCAAAATAGTCTGGATCTTGCCTTTGGATTATATAATTTATAGCAGTAAAAGTTAAGATAGCGACTGCGGAAGAGATTTTCATACCATTAGGATTAAGTGACAACAGATCGGAGTTCTATTTTGAGTATATTAGTTCATCTTTACTACACCGGAATGAATGGCAATGCACGCAAATTTGCAGAAGAGATGGAAGCTTCCGGGACGGCAGAGGCGATTCGAAAAGAACGAGGCAATCTTCAGTACGAATACTTTTTCCCGAAGAATGATTCCGAGACGGTCTTGCTGATCGACCAATGGGAAAATCAGGAGGCCATTGATTTGCATCATGCCACAGATATGATGAATACAATTATCCTCCTTCGGGATAAATATGAATTGCACATGAAAGTGGAGCGATTTCTCTCGGATGAGGCCGGCATTCCTGCTTCTGACATCAAGCATATTAGAGAGTGATACTCGCTCTTTGGCGGCATGTTCATGTACGGCACTTGTTATGTATTCAATCTTTTCCTGAGCAACAAGAAAGGACCGATGGATAACGCCCATCGGTCCTTTCTTAAATGCGTGAATAAATAAATCAGAACTGAATCGTTTGCACGTTTGACGGTATATTGTACTCCACGCCATTGACGCTGTATACAGTAATGACCGTTACACTGTAGGTTTTTCCGGATAAGAATGAGCCATTGATAACGTATGAGCAAGAAGTAGTGTCTGCTTTGTCCACGAAAGCTGCGCAACCATTTTCCGGAAATGTCGGGGTGTTATCGTCGATTGCGGCGACGACTTTATATCCGATGAAGCCGGTCGTGTCACTGGTCTTTGACCAAGATACATTCATGCTGATGCCGTCATATGAGAGCGGATTGATTGTGACGGCAGGGTATGTGCCTTCCGGCTGAGGCTCTGGCGTCGGAGTGGTCGGCATGGTTGCCTTTACTGCGTTCCCCGCAACGGCTATATCCCTACCGTTGTAGAGGGCGGTGACACTGAAATAGTACTCTCCACCGGTAATATAACGGCTTTCAACCAACATGGATGTCAAGTTTCTGTCTGTGATAGATCCATAGTAACTGTCATCCGGGTATGCGGGATTAGGGTTTGTCTCAGAAAAGACTATAACATATGCGTAGAAATCAGATGAATTGACTGCGTCCCAGGACACACGGACGCCGTCCGCTTCTTCGGTAACTCGAACAACGGGAGCCGGATACAAACCGTTATTTGAAGGCGCTGGGGGCGTCGATGTAGGAGCGGTTGGTTCTGTCGGTGTCGTCGGTGCTTCTTCAGGAACTTCAGCCGGAGGTGTAATGACCGGAACCGCAGGGGGCGCTATCGGCATAGTGGTGGGAAGTGCTACTATAGGTACTTCTATCGGAGGCGTAATAACCGGAATCGCCGGAGGTGTAATGACCGGAATAACAGGAACGGTAAAATCCGGTGCCGTCGGAACGGGAAAGGTTAACTCCGGAGTAATCCACACGATACTCGGTGAATCCGGCGCAGCACAAGAGGGTTTACGCTCGCATTCGCTTTCTGTCTCAGGGATGTCGTAATCACCGGGGTTACAATCTGAACATTCGGTTTCGCAATGACTGTCCGCATGCGCATCCGGATGATTTCCCAAATATGCGGTGGCTGTTGCAGTTGTAGAAAGCATCAAGATGGCTGATAGGCTCTTGACTAAGAATTGGCTGCGAGATGCCGCCCGCACTAGATTTCTTAGGCCCAGGTTACCCGCGAGTAGTGTTCCGAAAATTTTCATAAAAATAGTCTCCTTCGTAATTCATAAAATTGAGGTTGGATCATTCATGAGATGTTTACCGGTCGTGGTTTGAGCCTCATTTTGGCGAGGTCTATCCGCCCATTAGCCGTCACACGAATCAACCATGCTTTCACGTGCTCCTCTGACTCAAGATGGTCGATGTGTTTAACCAACTTCAAAAACACTTTCTGCACGATATCTTCGGCATCATGAGGGTTTCTGACTCTGGTAATGGCAAGTCGATAGACCATATCTCCATAGGTCTCTACAAGATACGTTAAGTACTCGTTTTGATTATGCAAACCTTTCGGTCTCCTCTCGTTTTTGAAGGCCCTTCATAAGTAATACTTTTGGGCTGTAGAAAATGATGCAGTTTTTGTCAACATTTTTTATCTTATTGAAAATATGATGCATATTCAATAGAGAATGATAGCAATCGTTTGGAGTAATTCTTGAAAGAATAGCGGCCAATTTGGAGCGGAATTACGCACACGAGGGAACAAGGCGTACTAACCTTGGGCTCGCGAAATATTGTACATAATTTGCGGCAGGTGGATTGGCACAAACCCGGCGAGGGCTTGGATTGGGCCTATGAAACGGATTCACCCAAGGTATCAATCGATTAACTGCGCTTCAAAGCTTTGAATATCCGTAATTGTTGACGAGCGCGTCAATCTTTCGTCCTGCCGCACAGTCCGGGCATTGAGTCATGATATGCGT
>DUPM01000160.1 GCA_012838315.1 Clostridiaceae bacterium | reverse complement strand
TGAATAGGACGTGGAGAGTTTTTGCTAAGTTTTGTGTTCGGAAATTATGGACGCGATTGTATATACAATCGCGTCCATAATTACCAACAAATCGCCAAAAGGCTCTATCTCGTCAGTATCCTCCAATATTGATGACTTCAGCGTGCCCGGAATAACAAATTCAAGAATTCTCTGCGGCTTAAGTTCGGAAAGGAATCGCATCTGTTTTTCGCGACTCAATTCGGATGAAGGCAGTTTCGTGAATACACCGAATTGGCGGAGCCACGATTCTGGCTGATGGTGAGCTAGTCGTCCGGAAAAAGTGAGCCAGCGCTCCTCCGTAGCAAGCCAGATCGATGCGAACCCGTTTGAGTAGGTGCGTCGAATCCCTGGTGCGAGCTTCTTATTATTGACGAGCCTACTCAATCGACGTCTCAGTGTATTTGAGTAGGTTCGCCGGCACCCCGAAGCGCGTCTATCATCATTAACAAGCCTACTCAATCACCGTCTGAGTGCATTTTAGTAGGTTCGCCTGCCTCCCGAAGCGCGTTTTTTATCATTGGTAAGCCTACTCAATCATCGTCTAAGTTCATTTGAGTAGGCTCACCGGCACCCCGAAGCGTGTTTCTTATCATTGACAAGCCTACTCAATCGACAGCCGAGTGTATTTGAGTAGGTTCGCTGGCGCTCCTGCGCGTGTTTCTTATCATTAACAAGCCTACTCAATCCGCATCTGAGTGCATTTGAGTAGGCTCGCAGGTTCACCTGCGTGTATTTGATACTTTATAGGAATTCTTTCTCCTTGGCTCTCACTCGCCGGAACGCTGACTCAATTTTGCACGGATTACTCAGTTTCCGATTATGTTAAGCCATTAACACGTATCATGCCTTCACGGAAACAAATATAGGACCTTTATAAAGGCATTACTGCAAAGTGAAATTTTTTTGATACACTGATTAACAGTAGGCCATTGCATTGGAGACAATGAATGATAGCACATCTCAAAAAACTGCTGCAGTTCAGCTTTTCTCAAATTCTCGGACACAAAATCATCTACGGCCTTTTGTGGCTAACGATGCTTTTTGTTTTTTTGGTTCAACTCGTTTTAAGTTCTCTGAGTGTGAGTATGTTGCAAGCAACGGACGAAAATGCCAATTGGTCGAGATGTCTCTATTATGCGGATGGACTGTCTTTATCAATGGACGAGGCAGATACACTGATTAGCGCTGTTCTTCCATATAAAGAACAAATTCGAGACATCTACATCACTTCGAGAATTCCGATTTCTGAAGAGGTCATTTTGTATTCTGAAAATGGGATGCCGGTCATTCAGTCCGTTGCATTTTACCCTGGACCACATTCAGATCGACTTCTTGATCCTGATCAGGTATTATCCTTCGAACGTGAGAAAGACATATATATTGACTACAACCTTGTTCAGATCGTGTATCTCTACTCATCGGGTCTCGATGAATTGGCGCGTATGGAAAATGGCATGATCTCTTTGCCGAAATTGACCGCTGAAGAGAGTTCAGAGCTTAGAATAAATGATGATATTTGGCATATCAAGGATTCAATTGGGCTTAGACGTCCTGTAGGTAGTGGTGCGAGTGCTTCTGTATATATTTCCTATGAATCGTTCTTTGTAATGAATGACAAATGCGAAAAAATATGTCTGCAATTTACTGAGCCGCCATCGAAAGCAACTATGGACAGACTAGATCATGTTCTGGGTGAGGTGAGCGGAACGGATTCGCGATTCATTGTTCTTGCGGAGACCATCGACTCGGACGAAATTGCAGGAATCACATTTATGAATATATTAGTCGTTTGTGCCGTGTTTTTGCTCTTGCTTAACTTGATGTCACTGTACGACTATTTGCTATTTCGTCGCCGGTCTGAATTCCGGGTTTATCGTCTTTGCGGCGCAACGATACAAAAAATCTGGTTTTTAGCGGGACTAGAGCTCTTTGGATGTGCCATGATGTCTATATTTTTTGGAGCGGTAATGGTTAGCTTGCCAATTTTCAAAAAGCTGATTACAGATTATGTATGGTCACGCTTTCCAATATTTTTCGCTACAAATGCTTTGGTTTACATATTTTTGGTGTTTGTTATATATTGGGTCAAAATGCTAGCAAAATACAGCGTGAGAGCGCATGCTTCTTCAAGGAGCAAGATATGAAAAAAGCAATTTTGAGTATACAAATATTTCTCGATAACTGGCTCATGAATGGCATATTGCTGGTTTTTGCCGCCCTCGTGGCAGTGCTGTTACATTTTACAATATCTGAATACGTCAAATATAGCGAACGACTCAATCTTGCTCGAGATTACGGATTGCAAAATCAAATTCTGGTAGGAAACATGCTTCCTACGGATGATATTAATCGGATATCCGAGCGTCTTGCCGAGGCATTAGAAGAAGTCATTCAATTGCCGGGTGTCGCCCGTTATGCTCCGGCTTCATTTGGGATTACGGCATTCGATGGAAACCGGGGTAGCTTTATTCCGCTGGAGTGTGTTGATGAAGAGTATTATGGGAAGACGAAATATGCATTAACTGAGGGATTCTGGCCGAATGCGCCTAATGAGGTAGTGCTTACTGATGAAGCAATGGCACTCTACTCTATCGGAGATATTATTGAGGTGACGTTCTATTTGTCCGACGCGGATTACAATGTTATCTCGTATGAAAGCAAAATCGAAATTGTAGGATTTGTCGATGAAAGTGTTGCGATATGGGAGATGGTGCCTAATGTATTCCTGCCCGGACTTGACGACATAACGACAACGCTCAAAGAATATGCGGATAATTATAGTCCTCTCGATGAGCGGATTGTATTCGGATATATCATAGAGCCCACTACGGCGTCCGGCGAAAGAATTGAATTGATCTATCAGGGTGGCCCCTACCTCGTCACCGTCGACTCTGACACGGACCCGCAAGACATTAAGCCCCAACTGATTGAGATCTTCGGCGGCGGTCGGGTCCATACCGGCCCGGAGATGATTGAGCGATATAAAGTTGAGCATAATGAAGAGTATCTCCAGCTGATTCGATTTGCCTTTATTTCAATCGTCTTGACGATGAGCAGTCTTTTTGCGGCGGTTTTTCTTCAGCTTCGAAAAAAGCGCTTGGAGATGACCGTATACTACATCTGCGGCACGTCGTGGGCTCAGAGCTTGTGGTTTTTTACCGGGTCTTATTACCCGCTTATCGCGACGGGGTCGCTGATCGGCAGTGCTATTTACTTTAAGCTGTCACCTCACCTGATTCGAACGGATCCGATGACGGTGGTCGTTATCCTCGTGTTTTTGTTGGCCGTGTGTTCAATACAAGTACTTCCTTCATATTTCAGCGCGAGGCGCATTCACCCGACAGAGTGGATCAGAAAGGATTAATCATGACGAATATTATTGAAATAAATAACATGGAAAAATCGTATTACCCGAGCCGTTCTGTTCGAGTGCCTGCTTTGACCGGACTTTCACTTTGCGTCCGCGAGGGGGAGATGATTGCAATTTATGGTGTCTCGGGATCGGGCAAATCGACTTTGCTTCATATTTTGGGCGGACTGGATCGCCCGGATAGCGGAGAATATATTCTGGACGGCGAAGTGATGGGCGAGAAGAATGATTCGCAACTTGCCAGGGTTCGCAATGAGAAGATTGGCTTTGTGCTTCAGGATTTTGGATTGATTGCCAATCGAACCGCGCAAGACAACGTTATTGTACCGGTGATTTTCTCGAACAAGAGTCTTCGGGAAGGCTATAAGCGTTGCAAAATCCTCTTGGATAAACTGGGGATTCCGGAGCTGGAACGGCGAAAAGTCAGTCAAATGTCCGGCGGTCAAAAGCAAAGAGTCGCTATTGCACGTGCGCTGATGAATGAACCGAAAATTCTTTTGGCAGATGAGCCGAGCGGGGCGCTGGATTCGACGACAAAAGAAGAAATATATGCGATGTTCGATATGTTGCGAAAAGAGGGAAAGACCATTATTATCGCGACACATGACCAGTCAATTGCGCAAATCGCGGATCGCGTACTACAGATGAAGGATGGTCAATTGAGCGAATGTTGAGCAAGAATTCTCGCAAAATACGAATCGTAAGTCTTCTTCTAGCGGTGTGGTTTTGCTTTTTATGTGTTGCTTGCGGGAAAAATGCGCCAGCAGTCTGGAATGTGAATACCACCGAGCGATATATTGCGGACATTGACCTGGATTTTTCGCTTCAGGATATGTCGGATGCTTTGGGTTGGGAAAAGGGTGCGCTGGATTCCGGATGGGTCGCGTTTTTCGACATGGCGGAGTGGGACGGATCGGTGTATTTGTTATACGGGTATCAGTCACAATGCGAGGTTGCCCGAATCAGTCGGGATGCCGGATTAGAGGCGCATTTCGCGCTCGAATTATCGGAAGATGAGGAACCGCTCCGAATTCACGTGTCTGAAGAAGGAAGCCTTTACGTATGGGTCAAAGATACTTCCAAGGGACTCTGGGAGCCACAATATAAGTGTCTGACATATATTGAAGGAACATCCTCGCCGGTTATTATGCAAGCGCCGGATCTTGATGGGCAAAGTGTGTTGGATATCGAGTTTAACGGGAGGGACCGATTCTGCGTCGTCACGCTATCTCACATAAAAACGTTTGATTTGTCTCTGGCGCTAGAGGAGGATGTTCGAGTTACCAAAGACAATCAAAACATTGTGGATACGGCATTTTCGAGCGATAAAGAAATGGTGCTTCTCATTACAGATGAAGAGCGGCGATTGTTCTTGGGCACTTCTGAGATAGGCAATTATAAACAAAAATCGTTGGTAGAAATTAAAGGGATGCCGCAGACGGATACCACAAGCGCGAAATTGGTCGTCGATAGAGCCGGTAATCATCAGAAAATCTATTTAGATACGGATTCTGCTATTTATGCTTGTGA
>DUPM01000159.1 GCA_012838315.1 Clostridiaceae bacterium | reverse complement strand
GATAAGACCAGAAAAGGGAACGCTCAAGGGCACCATCGTCAAGGATACTTCTTTGAATCGCGCAAGACTGACCGATAATCTGACGGACAAAGATGGCAAAGAAGCTGAATTGGATTATCAACTTGTGGCGTATCGACAATCAATATCCTTAATTGAGGTACATTTGAAGACAGGGCGAGCGCATCAAATTCGATTGCAACTGTCTGAGGCTGGTTTCCCGATAATTGGAGATCGAAAGTATGGTGAAGATCAACCCGGGCGAGGGGATATTTGTCTTGAATCTTACAAGATGACTTTCAATCATCCGACGAGCAAAGAGCGTTTGACGTTTGTATTGCCGCTCAACAACCAATGGCCGTGGCAAATATTTGCGGAGGATGAAGATATTGTGAAACAAGGAGGATTTTATGATTGAGTTTGAGGGGTTGACCCAAGAAAAAATTGATAGCAATAAGCAAACCATTTTGGATTTACTTCGAAAGACCTCGCGGCCCGGCATGGAGCGACTGGTAGAGTGGATTGAGACCAAGACAGATTTTTTTACCGCGCCGGCTTCGACGAAATATCACTTGGCTTGTGAGGGCGGTTTGGCTGAGCACAGTCTTAATGTCTACCGACTTTTGGCAGGGAAAGTATCTTCCGGACTTCTGGCTTTGCCTGAAGAAACAGTCATAATTACTGCATTGCTTCACGATTTGTGCAAGGTAAATTTTTACGTTCGAGAAACAAAAAATGTCAAGGAAGGCACGAAGATGGGCCCATACGGCAAACCGGTCGCGAACTGGGTCGAAAAGGAGGTGTGGGCGATCAATGACACATTACCAATCGGTCACGGTGAAAAATCGTGTTATCTGATACAATGTTTTATTCGACTTAAGGAAGATGAGTTCGCGATGATCCGGTTTCACATGGGTTCAGATCGCAACGGCTATCCGGACCCCTTTGCAGAAGCAGCCGGAAAATATCCTGGCGTGGTCGCCATTCATACCTCAGACATTGAATCGGCATACATTCTTGAGGCGCGTCAATAAGCAGAAGACCGCAATACTTGCATCCGATCCCTTTTTAGTAAGAGAAGAAATCTTTAAGGCTTGAAGACAAAGGCGTTTGAGTTGACATTGGACGCACCAAATCCCTATAATTATAATTCGGATTTTGTATACATAGTAGAGCGATTTTAAATAAGTGAGGATATAGCATGTACGAAAAAGTTTCGACGGATATGAATTTTGTAGAACGTGAAAAAGATATTCTAGCCTTTTGGAAGGCCAATGATATTCGAAATCGCTCAATCCGAGCAGCTAAAGAGGGAACGCCTTCGTTCACGTTGTACGATGGTCCGCCGACGGCTAATGGCAAGCCACATTTTGGGCACATTAAGACGCGTGTCATAAAGGATGTCATTCCGAGATTTCGTGGGATGAAGGGCGAGCGCGTTGAGTTTAAGGCCGGATGGGATACACATGGTCTGCCGGTTGAACTTGAAGTTGAGAAAATGTTGGGCATCAATGGCAAGCCTGAAATTGAGAGCTATGGTGTTGAGCCCTTCATCAAAAAATGCAAAGAGTCCGTCTGGAAGTATAAGGATGAATGGGAACAGATGTCTGATCGCGTCGGTTTTTGGGCAGATATGGAGCACCCTTATGTGACGTATGAGAACAATTATATTGAGTCCGAATGGTGGGCACTGAAGACGATGTGGGATAAGGATATGCTCTACAAAGGGCATAAAATAGTCCCGTATTGTCCGCGCTGCGGCACGTCTCTTTCAAGTCATGAGGTGGCTCAAGGCTACCGTAATGTGACCGAGAATTCTGTATATATCCGGTTCAAGCTCAAGGGGCAAGAAGATGTTTATTTTGCGTCTTGGACGACAACGCCTTGGACATTGCCCTCTAATGTTGGTCTTTGTGTCCATCCGGATGAAGAGTACGTTCGGATTGCAGTCAATAAAGATCTTGATGGCACTGAGAAGATTGTTCGTTATTATATGGCAGGCGTGTTGGCTCCGTTACTTTTCGAGGATTTTGTTGTCGAGGAGCGTGTGGCGGGCAGCGATTTGGTAGGAATGACTTATGAGCCGTTGTTTCCGTTTTCAGCTTCTGCTGTGTCAGAGAGCGGCAAAACGGCTTTTCGAGTCACCTCAGATACATATGTCACAATGAATGACGGTACCGGCATTGTTCATATCGCGCCGGCATTCGGTGACGATGATGCTCGCGTCGGTAGAAATTATGATTTGCCTTTTGTCCAATTGGTCTTGGAAGACGGTACGCTTCCTCCTGAATCTGAAGAATTTGCAGGCATGTTTGTTAAAGATGCGGATCCTCTCTTAATTAAGAGATTAAACCAAGAAGGAAAGCTCATTAAGAAACACCTTTATGAGCATGAATACCCTTTTTGTTGGAGATGTGATACGCCGTTGATTTATTACGCACGGTCCTCTTGGTTTATCGCGATGACTAAGGTGCGTGATGCACTGATTGCATCGAATCGTTCGGTCGCGTGGCACCCGGAGACGATTCGTGATGGGCGAATGGGCAACTTTCTTGAAAACGTTGTGGACTGGGGTATTTCCAGAGAACGTTATTGGGGTACGCCGCTTCCTGTTTGGGAGTGCGGTTGCGGTCACAAGCACTGTATTGGTTCTATCGAAGAACTTAAGAGCATGTCCGACGATTGTCCGGAAGATATTGAACTTCATAAGCCTTATGTTGATGCGGTCCATATTCGTTGCGATCAATGCGGCGAGAAAATGACTCGCGTGTCAGAAGTTATTGACTGCTGGTTTGACTCCGGTGCAATGCCTTTTGCACAATACCACTATCCATTTGAAAACAAAGAATTTTTTGAAAGTCATTATCCGGCGCAGTTCATTTCTGAGGCATTGGACCAAACGCGAGGATGGTTCTACTCTTTGCTTGCTATCGGGACGCAGCTCTTCGACAAGTCGCCTTTTGAAAACTGCATTGTCATGGGACTCGTTCAAGATAAAGATGGCATCAAGATGAGTAAGCACAAAGGCAATGTTGTCGACCCATGGGACATTCTCAACAAGCAAGGCGCGGATGCCGCAAGGTGGTATTTCTGTAGCGCAAATGCACCTTGGTTGCCAAGTCGTTTTTCGGATGCCGGCGTTTCTGAGGTTCAGCGGAAATTTATCGGAACCCTCTGGAATACTTATGCATTCTATGTCATGTATGCGAACATCGATAAATTTAATCCGACACACTATACTCTTGATTCGTCGACACTCGGTGTTATGGATCGCTGGATTCTTTCAAGACTCAACACTTTGGTTGGTGCGGTCGAGACCCGTATGTACGGTTATGATATTACCGGCGCTGCTCGCTTGATGGAAACCTTTGTTGATGAACTGTCTAATTGGTATGTTCGTCGCTCGAGAGAGCGGTACTGGGGCAGTGAGATGACGCAGGACAAGATTAACGCATATTTGGTGCTTTATCATGTTCTAGTCTCATTTTCAAAGCTCGCGGCACCCTTTGTACCTTATATGACCGAAGCCATTTATCAGAATTTGGTCTGCTCCGTTGACAAGAATGCGCATGAATCCATTCATATGTGTGATTATCCGATGGTTGATACATCAATGATTGATCCTGAGCTTGAAGCGCAAATGGATGTTGCTCAACAGATCGTATATCTCGGACGAGCTTGCCGAAACACGGCGGCTATCAAGAATCGTCAACCGCTTTCAAAACTCTACGCCGTTGTGCCTGAGTCTTTAGAAGAAGCGTACCTATCAATTATTATGGAAGAACTGAATATTCGCGAGGTTGAATTTGTTAAGGATGCCTCTGCATTGATTGACTATCGATTCAAGCCGCAGCTGAGAACGTTGGGTAAGAAATTGGGCGCGAAGTTGAACGCAGCACGTGATGTTATCGCAGCATTGCCCGGAAAAGAGACAATGGCGGCGATTGAAGCCGGTCAGAACGTTTCAATTGTTGTAGACGGTGAGACTTTTGAACTGGATCCGGAAGACTTTATCCCTGAGACGGTTCAGCCAGAAGGTCTTTCGACTCAGTCTGAGCGGGAGTATACGGTAGCACTCGATACCCAATTAACGGAGGATTTGATTGAAGAGGGATTCGTCAGAGAATTGGTCTCGAAGATTCAGACACAAAGAAAAGAATCCGGGTTTGAGGTGACTGACCGAATTAAAGTTTTCTATGACGCATCAGAGAAACTGACCCAAGTCATTTCAAATAACAAAGACGCCATCGCATCAGATGTACTTGCGATTGAGCTAACAAAGGACGCTTCCGAAGAAGGTAAAGAATGGGATATCAACGGAGAACGCTGTCATTTGTTCCTGACCAAGGTGTAAAGGAGATATAATGCTTAGAATTCTTCTTAATTCAGGACTGTCGTTTCAGGAGATGATCCTGCATGGTTTGATATTGATCATTGTTCTGTCGTATTCGCTATCAATACATGAGTTCATGCATGGATTTTCGGCGTATAAACTCGGTGATGACACGCCAAAACTTCAAGGTCGTCTGACGATGAATCCGATTGCGCATTTAGATCCAATCGGAACATTGATGATGCTTCTCGTCGGTTTCGGTTGGGCGAAGCCGGTTCAAGTCAATTACGCTCGTTTGACGAAATTCAAAAACCGGTCAACGTCAATCCGCATCGTGAGCCTCGCCGGCGTGACCGCCAACTTTGTTTCTGCATTGGTATCGTACTTCATATTGAATTTAGTCACGCTTATAACGCTTCGATTTTATCCGGATTTTTCTTTCTTTGATCCGCCGATAATATATACTACTGCGGTCGTTATTTTTTCGTACCTTTTTGAGTTCAATCTGCTGCTCATGGCGTTTAATTTATTGCCCATACCACCACTTGATGGATTTCATGTGTTGGAGACGCTTATACCTTACAAATATCGCCAAAAATTCTACCAATACGAGAGATATTTCTCGATGGCATTTTTCGGGCTGATTATGTTGGGCTTTATTCTTCCCTTTAGTCCATTGTTCTGGTTGGTAAGCACCGTTCGTCGGCCCTTTGAGTGGCTTATTACGGCGCCGCTTGATCTCTTGTTCAATCTGATCAGCAAATTGATATTTTAATTGATACTGTATATTTGAAACATACTACAACGGAGGCATCATGAGCAAAAAAATTATTCTTTCCGGCACCAGGCCGACAGGAAACATCCACCTTGGTAATTATTTTGGTGCGCTCGAAAATTGGGTCCGCTTGCAGGAAGATTATGATTGCCACTTTTTCATCGCTGATTGGCATGCACTAACTACGGGTTATGCCGATACCGAGAAATTAAAAGAAAACACTTTGAGTCTCATGGCTGATTTTTTAGCCGTCGGATTGGATCCCGATAAGTCTACGCTGTTCTTGCAGTCATCGGTGTTAGAGCATGCCGAACTCTTCTTGCTTTTAGGTATGAACACGCCGCTATCATGGTTGGAGAGGTGCCCGACATATAAGGATCTCATGGCAAATATGGGAGAAAAAGACATCGCGACATATGGATTTCTTGGCTACCCGGCGCTGCAGGCTGCTGATATTTTGATATACAAGGCGGATTTTGTTCCGGTCGGTGAAGACCAGCTGCCGCATCTTGAAATCACACGAGAGATAGCTCGTCGCTTTAACTATATTTATGGCAAGGAAGTTTTCCCCGAGCCGATGCCATTGTTGACGAAGTCGAAGGTCTTGCCGGGCACGGATGGCCGAAAGATGAGTAAAAGTTACAACAATACCATCGCATTAGCGGACACACCGGAAGAAGTGAAGAAAAAGGTCATGAGCATGATTACCGATCCGGCGCGCATTCGCAAAGACGATCCCGGCCATCCGGACGTCTGTACGGTATTTGCATTTCATAAAGTGTTCAATGAGAGTATGGTTCCCGAGATAGAAAGCTCATGTAAGGGCGGCAGTATAGGATGTGTTGCCTGCAAGCGACTCCTTCAGGATAAAATTGCAGATTTTCATACACCTGTTTTTGAAAAGAGAAATACTTTGCTGGAGAATAAAGACAATCTGAAACAGATAATTGTTGCCGGTTCAGATAAAGCAAGAATAAAGGCAGAAAAGACCATGCAAGAAGTCCGCGAGGCAGTTAGAATCGGGGTATAAGGTGCGTTCGGATGTGATGCTTTCAAGCGATATCAAAGTCGGGAAAAATGGAGCACCGGAACTAAAAATCCGTGAGTTTCAAGGCCCGTTAGATTTGCTGTTTCATCTTATCGAAAAAAATGATATCGATATTTACGATATCCCGATTACCGAGATTACAGATCAGTATATGGCCTATTTGTCCGAAATGAGTCGTCTCGACATGGAGGTCGCTTCTGATTTTTTGGTTATGGCGGCCACATTGATTCATATCAAGTCCCGAATGCTTTTGCCTGGGAAAATAGCACAATCGAACGCAGACGAGGGTAATGATCCCAGAGAAGAGTTAGTTATTCGACTGCTTCATTATCGTCGCTGCAAAGTCATGGCATCCGATTTGAGAAAACGATTCGAGAATTTTTCTGATACGTATATCCGATTGCCGTCGACACCTCGAATGCTTGATATCAAGGTTGAAGCACCTCCTCAAGAATTCGACCCCAATCAGTTTTCAGAAGCGGTCAGGCAAGTTGCACTGCGAAATGAAGTGCGATTTGCGGATTTGGCATCAAAGATCACGCATATATTGAAACGTGACAAAATTTCAGTTCGAGAGAAGATGAAAACGATCTGGGCGAGCATCATGTCTCGCGGCAAATGCTTTTTTCATGAACTTTTTCCTTCTTCCGAAGCGGATAAGACAGAACGTGTTGTGGGTTTTCTTGCCGTGCTGGAATTGTTGCGTGGTAATAAGATATCGGCAACACAGGACAAGCCTTTTGATGTGATTTTAATAGAAAGAAAATCCTCGACACCGGAAGATTCCGTTTTAGATCCTCATTAATCGAATCAAAGAAGGAGCGACATACAATGGACTTAATTCCGAATAAGGACTTTTCAATTACGGTACAGGAGCTTCCGGCAGCCATAGAGGCGCTCTTGTTCGCTTCGGGTGATCCGATTTCGCTTGCAAGATTGGAAGAAGTAACCGGCGTGGATAAAGATATTATCGGACAGACAATGGATCGGCTATCCAAGGAATACACGAACAATCCTTGGGGAGGACTTTCTATTCGTAGAATGGAAGACGAGTACATCATGTGCACCAAACCACAGATGAAGTCTGTTCTCGAGAGATATTTTCAACCCAGAAGTCGTCCGCCGATGTCTCAGGCCACGTATGAGACGCTTGCAGTAATTGCCTACAATCAGCCGGTAACACGAGCACAAATAGAAGCCGTTCGTGGCGTCAGTAGCGACAGCATCGTATCAAGGCTTTTGGAGCGAGGATGGATCGGTGAGTGTGGCTCCCTAGATGCGCCCGGACGTCCGACGCTTTTCGAGACAACTCAACAATTTTTGCTAGAATTCGGAATCGAATCGGCGAGGGAATTGCCGGCATTGGATCTTCTCATGTACCAGACCATTCGTGATTTGGAAGATTCACTCGAGAAGGCGGCCGGAACGCATTACAAACGACAAATTTCCATCGACAATATCGCTGCGCCAGATTACACTGAACAAGAAGGCCCCGATTTATCTTCAGAACAGAGCAAACAATCGCTTGAAAGAGGTGATTAAGTGACTTCCAAGGAACGAGTAGTACAGCAAATTCAGGAATTAATGACCATTGCGACCGAGAACCGTACAGACAGTATTGCACGCCAAAGGATTCTCCAACTATTTGACAAGAATTCTTTTGCGGAACTCAACAGCGCAGTCGAGTCACGGCGTAGTAATTATTTATTTGAGCGTGACCCGATACAAGGTGACGGGGTCATTTGCGGATACGGTACCATAAACGGGCGATTAGTTTTTGCCGCATCACAGGATGCTTCGGTCTACGGCGGATCTGTTGGCTACGTTCATGCGGGTAAGATCATTAGGACGATTGAGTCTGCTCAAAAACTCGGAGCACCTTTTGTTATGATGTTCAGCACCGGTGGTGCTCGGATTGAAGAAGGAGTTGTGGCGTTAGATGGTTTAGCAGGTATCATTTCGGCACTGACAAAAGCGCGTCATCATATCCCTATAATTTCTATAATTCTAGGGCATTGCCCCGGCGGATTAGCGGTTGCTGCTTCACAATCTGACTTTTTGATTTTGAACGAAAAAGACAGTGATATTTTTCTCAACAGCCCGGTATTATACCCGATGGATTCGAACAATGATGTGCCGGTCGGGTCGGCGAAAATGCACATGACTACCGGAGTTGCGACGGCTATTTTGCCGGATGAAGATTCTTGTATACAAAAGGCCAAGTCATATTTATCGTATATCCCGGTTCGCTCCGGAATGCAAAGAGTATTTTCCAGATCTTCTCAAGTTTCAGATGCGCCAAATCGAGCATCAGAAATACTAAATACATATGCTGCCAATCTTGCGGACGGAACAGTGCTTGCATCATCAATTATCAAAGAAATTGTCGATGAAGGTATTTACACGGAGCTATATTCTCACATCGGAAAAGATGTTGTTGCCGCAATGGCATTCATGGACGGCATCTCTGTCGGTCTGATTGGCAATGAGAAGAGTCGTATTTCAAGAGATGGTATGTATAAGGCCGAAAAACTGATTCGCATATGCGATGCTTTCTGTATGCCTATCATTTTTATTAGTCGCGCAGATGGCTTTGATATCGGACCGGATACCGAAATGTCAGACATTCTCGATCGAACAACATCCTTTATCAGTACTCTGAGCGCCTGTCGCGTACCGAGATTATCATTAATCATAGGCCCGTCTGTGGGAACCGCTTATGTTTGTTTTAACAGTAAGATGCTCGGTTCGGATTTTGTATTTGCGTGGCCGAGTGCAGAGATATCGGTCCTGACTCCGGATGCAGCGGTAAATATTCTCTGGCGAAAAAGGATAGCAGAAAGTGAAGACCCAATTAGTGCGCGAAGCGAACTGGTTGAGGAATTCCGTTCAGAAGTCGCTTCAGCGAAATCTGCAGCTTCTGAAGGTCACATCGACGAGATTATTATCCCGTCGTCATCCAGGTCTAGAATCATCAGTACGATGGATGTTTTATTATTGGAATACCCGGTTGCGGAGAAGACATAATCGAATAGGTTACGAACGAATCACCTATGAACATTTTCGGAGGTAAACGATGAGTCAGTTTTACAAAATTAAAGTAGATGGAAAAGTATATGAAGTCGAAGTTGAGGAACTCGGAACATTGCCGAACGCCGCACCTTCGGCACCTTCAGCTACCACTGCAGAGACAGCAAAACCGGATAAAGGCCCAGGACCCGCAGCGCCTCAAGCGCCTTCAGAGCCTGACAAAGCGGAATCGGTTTCTACCAGTGCTATTAAGGGCCGTGTCCTTCCGGCACCGATGCCGGGAACGATTCTTTCTGTATCGGTCTCTGCCGGGCAGACTGTAAAAAAGGGTCAAGTGTTGATGGTGCTTGAAGCTATGAAGATGGAAAATGAGATTGTTGCTGACGTGGATGGTGTCATTGAAGGTGTTTACGCTACATCGGGTGCTTCCGTGAATGCCGGTTCACCGTTGGTTTCGTTTGTATAATAGGAGGATCTCATGGTAAAAATCACCGAAACTATTCTTCGGGATGCGCATCAATCATTAATCGCAACTCGAATGAGTTATGAAGAAATGGAACCGATGCTCGAAAAACTCGATCAAGTCGGCTACAACGCTCTTGAATGTTGGGGGGGTGCGACATTCGATGCCTGCGTGCGATTTTTAAATGAAGATCCTTGGGACCGTCTTCGAAAAATTCGCAAGGCATGTCCGAATACTAAACTTCAAATGTTATTAAGAGGACAGAACCTTCTCGGATACAAGCATTATGCCGATGATGTCGTTGACTACTTTGTGGAAAAATCAATTGCAAACGGAATCGACAATATTCGAATTTTCGACGCGCTCAATGACTATCGCAATATTGAAAGAGCGACCACGGCTTGCAAGAAAGCCGGCGGACATGTGCAAGCAGCAATTGCTTATACAACTAGTCCGTTCCACTCCAACGAGCTGTTTGCGCGCCAAGCCAAGTCGCTCGAAGAGATGGGAGCAGATTCCATCTGCATCAAGGATATGTCCGGTCTATTGCTCCCTTACGAGGCTTTTGAATTAATATCTACTATCAAGAGCGCAACCAAGTTGCCGATAGAGTTACATACGCACTATACTTCAGGATCCGGTTCGATGACATACTTGAAGGCTGTCGAGGCCGGAGTTGACATCATTGATTGCGCTCTGTCGCCCATGGCGCTGGGCACATCTCAACCGGCAACAGAACCGATGGTAGCTGCGCTTCAAGGCACGCAATACGGCACAGGATTGGATTTGGATTTGCTGTCGGACATCTCCTCTTATGCGACAACACTTCGCGATAAATACTTGGCGTCCGGGCTTCTGAATCCTAAAGTCTTAGGAGTTGACGTCAATGCCCTCAAATACCAAGTTCCTGGAGGCATGTTGAGTAATCTTGTTTCGCAATTGAAGCAGGCCGGAAAAGAGTCGCTTTTACTCGAAGTTCTTAATGAAGTACCTCGTGTGCGCGAAGATTTCGGATTCCCGCCGCTGGTCACTCCGTCATCTCAAATTGTCGGGACGCAGGCTGTGATGAATGTGATTGCCAATGAGCGTTACAAGATGGTTCCGAAGGAGTCGAAGGCGCTGGTAAAAGGCGAGTATGGTCATACGCCTTCGCCGATTAAGCAGGAAATACTGTCGAAGATTCTTGGTGATGAGTTGCAAGTAACAGGACGTCCGGCAGATCAAATCGAGCCGGAACTGGAAAAAGTACGAGAGCAAATGGCAGAATACATGGAACAGGATGAAGACATTCTTACCTGGGCAATGTTTCCAAAAGTTGCTGAGGCCTTTTTTAAAGAGCGAAGATTGCGTCTGCATGGCATTGATAACGTGGCGGGCGATATTGATGAGGCTTATCAGCCGGTTTGATTTTCCTTATCCTCTGATTTCAAAATGAAAGTCGTCAGATGATGACTTTCATTTTTTGTAACCATTTATTGCGTTAAAGTGTATAATCGTTATCAACGACGTACTACGGAGGAAAAACGATATGTCCAAGGTCAAAAATGACCAAGAAACAAACTATAAAAGCATCGTGGAACAAATAGAGCAAGAAATGCCCAAAATGAGTAAGGGGCAGAAATCTATCGCGCGCTTCATTTTATCGGATTATGAGCGTGCGGCTTATATGACGGCGGCTAAAATTGGCGATCATACCGGAGTCAGTGAATCTACAGTCGTTCGGTTTTCGATGGAACTCGGCTTTGAAGGGTATCCACATTTTCAAAAGAGCCTTCAGGAAGAGTTGAAGGTTAAACTGACATACCTTCAGAGACTCAATGCATCCAAGCGATACGGTGACGACGCGCAGTTGTTGCGTTCAATCGTACAGACGGACATAGAGAACCTCAAGCACACTTATGAGCATATCGATGAGAAGGCCTTTGGTGACGCCGTTCAAATGATACTCAATGCGAAAAAGATATACTTGATGGGACTCAGGAGTTCGTCTCCGCTGTCTTCATTTATGCATTTCTATTTTACATTGCTTTTTGATGACGTAAGGCATATTCATACCAGTAGTGCTAATGAAGTCTTTGAACAGGTTTTGCCGATTGGTCCGGGAGATGTATTTATCGGAATCAGTTTTCCTAGATATTCGACGAGAACGATTCAATCTATGCAGTATGCGCGTCAACGCGGTGCATCAGTCATAGCAATCACAGACAAGTCAGACACACCATTGGCGCAACACGCTGACGTTGCGTTGTTTGCCAGGTCGGATATGGCTTCATTTGTAGATTCGTTGATTGCGCCGTTGTCTTTGATTAATGCGCTGATTGTCGCCGTTGGAATGCATCGTCGCGAACACATTGAGCAAACGTTTGAAGCGCTTGAAAGACTTTGGGATGAGTATAAGGTTTATGATAAAAGCAAAGATACGAACGATAGACCCATTGATGAGGCATCGACATAAAAAGTGAGGCAAGACGATGAAAGATATTGTTCCCGACAGTAAAATCACTTCAACGGCGGCGATTCGAATGACACTTGCCATAAACCGTGAAGAAGAGGCACAACTCAAAGCGGCGTTTCAAGCCGAGGAAATCAAAGCAGCAGCTGCAGATTTCGGCGGAGAATTTATATCCTCAGTTTCCAAAATTATAGAACGTTGCATTGTCGCTGCACAACGTGAGGGTGTTATCACAAGTACGCACAGCGAAGAAGGTGCGATTGCTGGTGCTGCGCGCGAGGCGATTTCGCAAATTACGTCCAAAGCAATCGGGCTGAATGTTGGAGGCAAGATTGGGATTGCAAGGTACAATAATCACATTAGTGTGTGCTTATATTTCGGGATAGGGCTATTACATCTTAACGAAATCGCAATCGGAATTGGGCATAGAGCCATATAGAGAAGGAGGACGCTATGCAGCATTTTCAAATCGCAATTGACGGACCTTCAGGGTCAGGTAAAAGCACTTTAGCGCGCTCGGTGGCTGAAAGACTCGGAATATTGTACTTGGATACCGGTGCTATGTATCGTGCATGCGGACTTTATGCCATCGAAAACAACATTTCAACAAAAGATGAAATGGCGATTTCAAAATTGATGGATAACATTAACATCGAAATTGTATTTGAAAACGGTACGCAGAAAGTCTTTCTTAACAAAAACGACGTCACAGATAAGATTCGTTTACCCGGTGTTTCTCAAGCCGCATCAGATGTGTCTTGTTTCAAAATAGTTCGCGAGAAGATGGTAGATTTGCAGCGCAGGATTGCCGGAACAAAAAACGTTGTTCTTGATGGCAGAGACATTGGAAGTTTTGTCTTGCCTGATGCGGACTATAAATTTTTTCTAACGGCGGACATTAACGAGCGCGCGAAGCGACGTCTCGAGGAGATGCAAAGCAAAGGCGTCCATGATATGACAATAGAAGAAGTATTGGCCGATCTTAAGTATCGTGATGAACAGGATTCGGGTCGAGCCTTTGCACCCTTGAAGAAAACACACGATGCAATCGAAATTGATACGACACCTAATACACCGCAACAAACCCTACTCGCACTGTTAAGATATTTGCCAGAATCAATTTTTACCAATAAAAAAGATGAGGATTATTCATGATCATCAAAGTGGCTAAGAACGCTGGTTTCTGTTTTGGCGTGGACCAGGCGGTTAAGACCGCATACGCGGTCCTTTCAAATTCTGAACCGGGTACGAAAGTATATATGTTAGGCGCAATAACGCACAACGAATTTGTTGTGAATGACCTCATAGAAAGTGGCATGCATTTGGCCAACTCCGTTGATGAAATTGATCAAGGCAGCACGGTAATAATTCGAGCTCACGGTGTTACCCCACAAATCAAAGATGCGATTGAAGCAAATCATTGCAAAATTGTTGACTGCACTTGTCCTTTTGTTAAAAAAATTCATAAAATTGTCAAACAGGAGTCCCAGAAAGGGAAAAGAATCATTATCACCGGAAAAAATGGTCACCCTGAGGTGGAAGGTATCCGTGGGGAGGCAGAGGATTACGTAACTGTAGTCGAAAGCCAAGAAGACTTTGATTTGCTTGAAACGGACCCCGAAAACACGATTTTAATCTCTCAGACAACATTTTCTTCGTCGGAATACAAAAAAATCCGACAAAATGCCAAGAATAAAATTGCAAATGAGCAGTTTTTTGATACAATATGTAGTACGACTGAAAACAGACAGCGTGAAGCATCTGATTTAGCGGCATCCTCAGACTGTATGATTATCATCGGATCTGAGAAGAGCTCGAACACGATGAAGCTTTACGATATCTGTAATAGTCGTTGCGCGAACACGTTTCTTGTCGGAGGCGTTCATGACATCATAAAGGTTCTTGAGAATCCGGTATTCTCAACTCCGAATATTGTTGTTGGAGTTACGGCAGGTGCGTCGACGCCAGATTGTATTATCAGGGAGGTTATCCAAACCATGAGTGAAGACCAGGCTACGGCCAATCAGGAACAAACCGACATCAATTTTGGTGATTACATCGACAACATTCCACAACTCAGAAAGAATGCGACGGTGAGGGGGGCGATTACATCTGCAGACAACGAGTTTGTATATGTTGACGTTCATGACAAATCGGAAGGACGTATTCCCCGCCATGAATTTGCTAACGACCCTGATTTTGATCTGGATGTAGCGATTGAGGCTCATACAGAGATTGAGGTATTTGTTCGAAGTGTACGTAATTCTGATATGGGGAAAGAGATTTTGCTCTCTAAGGCACATGTCGATTTTGGCAAGTATAAGGCCCAGGTCGAAGAGGCTTTCGAGAATGCGACTCCAGTCACTGTAAAGATTACAAACGTTGTTAAGGATGGAGTTATCGCCAATCTTGGCGGTGTGGATATCTACATTCACAGAACGCAGCTTGATTTGACCACGGTTAATGATTTAGATCAATACAAAGGAAAGTCCATAGAAATCCTAGTCACACAGTTTGATCCCGACAAGAGACGCTTACGTGTTTCGGGTTCTCGTCGTGCGTTGCTCAACAGTCAGCGTAAGGAGAAGGCGGATGAAGTGTGGAGTGCGATAGAAGTCGGTGCTGAGTATCAAGGTGTCGTAAGAAGCCTGACCGATTTTGGAGCATTTGTTGATATTGGTGGTGTGGATGGTTTGGTTCACGTTTCTGAATTGTCATGGAAGCGAATTCGTCACCCATCCGAAATTGTTAGTGTCGGCGACAATATCTCTGTATACGTTAAGGATTTCGATTCCGAGAAGAAGCGTATTTCTTTGGGATATAAGCGTTCTGAGGATGATCCGTATCACAATGTTGAAGAGAGATTCCCGATCGGCAGCATCGTTCATGGCAAAGTTGTTCGCATGTTCCAGTTTGGTGCATTTGTTGAACTTGAGCCGGGTGTCGATGCACTTTGTCATGTATCGCAAATATCGGATGTTCGTCTGAATAGGCCTGAAGATGTTTTGACTGAAGGCATGGAAGTTATTGCTCGCGTCTTGGATGTCAGCAACGAGACCCGTCGAATCAGCATCAGTATCAAGGATGTTGAGGCGATTAACCCTGTGAAATCCGATGACGAAGCCTTTGATAAGGCCGAAAAAGAGGAGCAGGTAGTTGCTTCTGTTGAAGATAATGTAGAAGTTCCGATGGAGACGGATTCTGATGCGGTGGTTTCAACAGATGAGATACCAACAGAAGAGGTCTCATTGGAAGATGCGCAAACAGAAGAAGCATCAACAGACGAAATGCCTGCAGAAGCTACTGAAGAAGTTGTTGAAAAATAGTAGAAACAAACATACTTTGACATTCAAACTATCCCGAAGAATATCTTTGGGATAGTTTTTTTGTGTGAAAGTTGAAGCAAATGTGGCAAAATGAGGCAATTTATGAGATTCGTTGAAAATAATATTGTCTGACAAATAATTTCATAAATATCATTATTTTGTGGTGACAAATTGCGCTAAACGTTTCGTTATGCTATTAATTTGGCGAGAAATAAAAGATTGGTTAGGAATAATCTGTCTCGGAGTAAATTGGAAATGTTACAAATTTGAGGCAAGCCTTTTTATGCGGGCATTTTAGTATTATAATAAAAACGTCAAGTAAGGCTTTGAGTACAGAAAGAATATTCAATATATTAAAAGCCTTAACTGGAGGTTTATTTGAAAAAGAAACTATCGGACTTCAAAAGAAGTGATTCAATAAAAGCAAATCGTTTGTCTCCTATTGCTTTGTTTTTGCGGATATCAGCTATCATTATGACTGCATCAGTCGTAATGTCGTTGGTTCCGTTATTTCGTGTCGGGCACCGTGGAGATGTCGTGTTTCAGGTGCCAGTGCCTACAGTAAATGATAGGACAAAGTTTTCCGCCGTTGATTTGAGTTTGGATGAATTAAGTTCGCGTTCGGAGAATAACGACGTTTATCTTAATTCTTCGTTCATTGCATCGACAGAGACAGATTCATCTGTGAATCGTCTTGTCGAGAAGAATACATTTTTGATTACCGGAAGTGTGTCCGGAAGTGGAATTCCTGAAGAGCTGTTGGCTTTGTCTGAATTTGTTCTCGACAATAGTCTCATGTACGTATCCGTAAGTGAGGTGAATGTTCGCAATTTTCCCTCTGCAGATGCTGAAGTGGTCGCGACTCTTTCATATTCGGATCATGTCAATCAAGTGGGGATTGGATCTGATTGGTCGCGAATTCAAATGGACGATTTGTCTGAGGGTTACGTCGTTAGTTCATTTCTCACTTCAGAATTTATTGCAACGCCGACACCCACCCCCAGTCCGACGCCCACGCCGACGCCTAAACCAGCCGTTACCGAATCCGCTTACTCAGGTAAGTACTATGCGGTCGGGACTGTCAATGTTCGTTCTGGGCCCGGTACAGAATACCAATTGATTAAATCTCTGTCATCCGGAGACGCGATAGAGGTGGTGGCTAAGACAAGCAATGGTTGGTACCGTACAGTTAAGGATACATATGTTTTGGCGAGTCTTGTTTCATCGCAAGCGCCGGTTTCGGCACCGCAGGTTACACCGACAACGGCTCCTGATTCGGGTGGTTCAGACGATGTCTCTCCTCAACCGACTACTGCACCGGCGGCGCCTGCTGTGACTCCTGCAGATCCTTCAACGAGTGATCTTGCGACGTATGCCAAATCTTTTATCGGAGTTCCTTATGTTTACACCGGCATGTCGGTAAGCGGGTTTGATTGTTCCGGATACGTGTCTTACGTTTATGCGAATTATTATAACTACAGTCTCCCGCATCAGTCTGCAAGAATTTCAGCACTCGGCTCTCCCGTATCGTCAGATAGTATGGTTGCCGGTGACGTCATTTGTTATGACTATTCCGGTGACGGCGTGGTTGACCACGTCGGATTATATATCGGCGATGGCATGTTAGTTCACGCTTCAAGTAGTAACAAAAAAGTTGTGCTTACTAATTTTTCGATGAATGCTGTGACGACTATTAGACGATTCGTCTGATTATATTGGGAGAAAAATAGAATTGTGACCCCTGCGCCATAAGCTCAGGGGTCTTTCATTTTGTTTAGGTTGCAGTGGACAATTAAGTATTCGTGAGTTCTGACAGTAAACGTATTGCGTCACGGTACACGTCGATTAATGTAAGCAAGTGCGACTTCTTGTAGCACTCATCTTTCTGATGTAATGTAGCATTTTCCCAAGGTAAATAGGGTCCGAAAGGTATGATGTTGGGCATGCTTCGAGCATAAGTTCCGCCACCGATGGCTATGGGTTGCACCGGTCCTTGAGTGAACTTTAGATATAAAGGATTGTTACGGTCGTCGCATTCAAATTGTTCCAGATAGGATTCGTATATCTTGAGTAAAGCGGTCATTTGTGCTGAATGTTTGCCAATGTGTAACGGCAATAAATGACTCATAACTGATGTTGAAGTAGATGCCTCGTCTAGAACAGCCCTAAAACATGAAAGAATTTTATCGCTGTTTTCGGTGACAGGATATCGAACATCAATAATCAGTCTGCCGAATGTATCGGCGAGTTCTATCATGCCGATGTTGACACAAATGTCACCAGAAAAATCTGATGTCACTGTCGAAAAGAGTCTGTGTCGAGGGTCATTGGAAATAAACTCTGTTTCAATAAATGATAAAAATGGATGAGATGTCTTTAGCGCTATCGGCAAGTCTGAAATTGCCTTTATGATTGCGTTATCCCCTTTTTCGGGAGTCGATGCGTGAGCAGATTTTCCGATATATTTTTTAGCGAATCGGAGTGAAGGAATTGAGACTTCACATGATGCCGGCACCATATTGGCGGCATCACCACCTAGTATTCGCAGTTCGGGATTGCCTCTACTGGTAATTTCGATCTGAAGAATACCTTTTTCAGCAAAAATGGCAGGGAAGTCTGCGTCTGGTGTAAAACCGTATTCAGGTTCTGGTTCATGCTCAAGATAATGCTTAACGCAACTTGACCCGTGCTCTTCGTCAAGACCGAGAATCAGCCTTATGCGACAAGGAGGCTCGTATCCGCTTTCCTTCAAATCAATCATCCCGTAGAGCGCGGCCAATGCCGGACCTTTGTCATCAACAATGCCACGTCCATAGTAATAGCCGTTGAGCAGCGTTAGTGCGTATGGATCTGTGGACCAATCAGACAATGGTCCGGGTGGCACGATATCAAGATGCGACAATACTGCGATATATTTCAATCCCTGACCCCATTCGATGTATCCGACACGACCATCCAGGTTTTTATGTGTAAAGCCATATCGATCAGCAATATCAAACATTACATTAAGTGCTTCCAATGTGCCTATGCCATATGGCGCTGATTCTGTTGAGTCGGACTTAACACTTTTGACCGCGATGAGATCGGTAAGATCTTGCTCGAATTGAATTGACCTGTCTTGGGATAATAGCATGTTAAGAAACCGCCTTTGTAATTGTTTGTTGTCAATATATTATACCGCTGAATCGATGCCATATAAATATGAGATGTCGTTGAATACAGTTTGACGCCAATATCCTTTTAAGGAAACATCGGACCGACTGCCATGGCTTTTGTTCAGGGTTAAAACAGCATGACATATTACATGCTTCGCACATAAGATAAAGCAGGCTGTTATTAATGACAGGCTGATTTGCGTATTCAGAGAAATATACATCAGCTCACTTGCTATTTCCAGGCACTCATGATAGTATCGAAAGGCTAAAAAAAACACATGGGGCATCCCTTTTGTGCCATTCGGTAACATGTGCACCCATGGAAGTTAAACAGGAGGAAAGTTTATGCCAGTTATTTCTATGAAACAATTACTTGAAGCAGGTGTGCACTTTGGACACCAGACTCGTCGTTGGAACCCGAAGATGGCAGAGTACATCTACACGGAGCGCAACGGCATTCACATTGTCGATCTCCAAAAGACCGTTCGCAAGGCTGATGAAGCATATATGTTTGTCCGTCAGGTTGCTATGGACGGTGGCAACGTTCTTTTTGTCGGTACCAAGAAGCAAGCTTCAGATTCAATTATTGAAGAGGCACAGCGTTGCGGTATGTACTACATTGCCAACCGTTGGTTGGGTGGCACTTTGACAAACTTTGCAACGATTCGCAAGAGAATCGCACGTTTGAATATGCTTCAGAAGATGGAAGAGGATGGATCCTTTTCTATGAGAACTAAGAAGGAAGTCGCGAATCTTCGACTTGAAAAAGAAAAACTTGAGAAGAATCTTGGCGGCATCCAGGGTATGACAAGTTTGCCTGCTGTCATGTTTATTGTTGATACCAAGAAAGAGCATTTGGCTGTTGCTGAAGCAAGACGTCTTGGTATCCCTGTCGTTGCAATTGTGGACACTAACTGTGATCCTGAAGAAGTTGATTATATTATCCCGGGTAATGACGATGCGATTCGTGCCGTCAAGTTGATTGCCGGCAAGATGGCGGATGCTGTTCTTGAAGCGAAGCAAGGCGAACAGATGGATGCGCCTAAGGAAGCAAAGGAAGCAGAAGAAGTTGCTGTTGTCGTCGAAGAGATTTCCGAAGTCGCTGAAGCTTAATAAGCGGAGATTGTTTTAATCACGAATAATTCATTGGAGGATATATTATGGCTGAGATTACTGCATCACAAGTTAAAGAATTAAGAGAGATGACCGGTTCGGGCATTATGGATTGCAAGAAGGCCTTGCAAGAGACCAACGGAGATGTGGAGAAGGCGGTAGCTTGGCTTCGTGAGAAGGGTATCGCATCTGCGGCCAAGAAATCGGGTCGTATTGCAGCAGAGGGCATTGTTGATTCTTACATTCATGCCGGTGGTCGTATCGGTGTCTTACTTGAAGTAAATATCGAGACGGATTTCGCTGCTAAGAACGAAGCTTTCCGCAATTTCGTTCACGATCTGGGATTACAGATTGCTGCCGCTAATCCGAAGTGGATTTCTCGCGAAGAAGTACCAGCTGATGATCTTGAAAAAGAAAAAGAAATCATTCGCAATAAGGCTATTAATGAGGGTAAGCCCGAGAAAATTGTTGACAAAATCGTCGAGGGATCATTAGGTAAGTTCTACAAGGATAATTGCTTACTTGAGCAAGAGTTTGTTAAGGATGATTCCAAGACAATAGAAATTCTCGTGAAAGAGATGATTGCTACCATTGGCGAGAACGTTTCAATTCGCAGATTTACACGTTATGAAATGGGCGAGGGACTTGCGAAGAAGGAAGAAAACTTTGCGGATGAAGTTATGAAGCAGATCAAATAATGATGTTGTATTTATTGCAAATCGATTTGTATCGTCAACGATAAATTCATCCATCACAGAAAGCTATCGGTTTTTTTGACCGATGGCTTTTTTTTATGCCAACAAACGTTTAGAATATATAAGGGCTAAAGCCTGCGTGGAGGTCAAAATGAATACACCAGTTTACAAACGAATATTGCTGAAGATTAGCGGAGAGGCTCTCGCCGGTAAGAAGAAAGTCGGAATTGATGATTTTGTTCTTAAAAATATCAGCCAAATGATCAAGAATGTAGCTGATTTAGGCGTTGAAGTGGCTGTCGTTGTCGGCGGTGGAAATTTTTGGCGAGGGCGTACCAGCGAGTCTATGGATCGAGTAACTGCAGATCACATGGGCATGCTGGCAACGATGATGAATTCGCTTGCCTTGTCCGATGCACTTGAGCAAAAGGGCGTCGTCACACGTGTATTGTCCGCAGTGGAGATTCGTCAGATGGCGGAACCGTACATCCGAAAAAGAGCTGTTCGACATCTTGAAAAGAAACGTGTTGTAATTTTTGCTTGCGGTACCGGCAACCCCTTCTTTTCAACGGATACCGGCGCGGCTCTGAGAGCGGCTGAAATAGAGGCCGATATTTTTTGCAAGGCGACGATGGTTGACGGCATCTATGACAAAGATCCAAATGTTTACTCAGATGCCAAACGTTTTGATCGTGTTTCTCACGATGAAGTTTTGAAACTTGACCTAAAGGTTATGGATGCGACGGCGGCAGCGCTTTGTCGAGATAATATGACATCCATCGTGGTATTCTCAATGGAGGACCCTGAAAATATTTTGAGAATTGTCAAAGGCGAAAACATCGGGACTCTGGTACAATAGTCAATAGCTTGCGATATCAACGAGGAGGTTACTTATGATAACGATTACTAAAGACAATTATGACCATTACGAAGAAAAAATGAAGAAGACCATGAGTAATTTGCAGGAGAATTTCAATGCTTTGCGTGCGGGCCGTGCAAACCCACATGTATTGGATCGTATTACGGTTGAATATTATGGTGTGAAATCTCAAATTAATGCGGTTGCCAATGTCCAAGTTCCGGAACCGCGTGTTATCACGATTACGCCTTGGGATTCTTCGATGCTCAAAGAAATTGACAGAGCGATTCAAATGTCTGATATTGGAATTAATCCGTCAAACGACGGCAAGACCATTCGACTGGCATTCCCGATACTTTCAGAAGAGCGAAGGAAAGATTTAGTTAAGCAAGTTCATTCTTACGGCGAGGAGTCTAAGATTGCTGTTCGCAATATTCGTCGTGAGGGCATTGACAAATACCGTTCTCACAACAAGAAAAAAGAATTGACTGATGATGAGTTGGCAGATTTTGAAGATAAAATTCAGAAGCTGACTGACAAATACATCAAAGAAGTCGAGAAGGCCTGTGAAGCAAAAGAGAAGGATTTGATGGAGATCTAATCGTACTTGGCCCAAGATTTTCGGGCGGGCAGGATAGCCCGCCTTTTTTTCGAAAGACAAGGGGAGTGGCATGCATACTGATTCTGATCATAAGATTGGATTTTTCAAAAGTTTGTTTAGCAAGCGATCAAAGATTTCAGAAGAGAAATCCTCTTCCGCTATCGAAGAGAACTCTTTGAAAATACCTGTACACTTGGCTGTAATTATGGATGGTAATGGCAGGTGGGCAAAAAAACGTCGTTTGCCTCGATCTGCAGGGCATCGTGCCGGAGCTGAGAACCTTAAGGCGTTATGTCGGAATTGCGGACATTTTGGGATACGATATTTAACCGTGTACGCTTTTTCGACTGAGAATTGGTCCCGACCCGAGAGCGAAGTATCTGCATTAATGGATCTTTTCGTTGAGTTTTTTAATCGATATGATCCCGAACTCGAAAAAGAAGGGATTAGGGTGCGCTTCAGCGGTGATATTCCTTCATTACCTCAGCGCATCAGAGACGTATGCAAGGAGGCAGAAGCACGTTCTTCGCATCGGAAGCGCATGGATTTGATCATTGCGATGAATTATGGTGGAAGGAAAGAAATTGTGGATGCTTGTCGAAAGATTGCATCCTTGGTCGAGGAAAGAAAGGTTTTCTCCGGAGATATTGATGAATCAATGATATCAAAACATCTATATCTTCCTGATGTGCCGGATCCAGACCTGATTATTCGTCCGAGCGGAGAGCAGAGATTATCGAATTTTCTGATTTGGGAAGCGGCTTATGCCGAGATGTGGTTTTCGGACACGCTTTGGCCGGACTTCGATATGGATGAGTTGAGGGGCGCATTGACGGCTTTCACTCGTAGAGATCGACGCTTTGGCGGATTGAATGATTCTGAGTAAAGGCGTTCAATTTATATCAAGACTTAGGGGTATGAGATGAAACAAAGAGTATTGACCGGCATAATTTTTACTATTATTATTTTGGCATTTGTTGTGCCGGGTTATTTTTCTTCATATTTTATTGTTGCCTTGATGCTCCTCGTCTTAGGGTTTTCTGTATTTGAAATTAAGAAAGCATTTTTGGCCAAGAATATTATACTTTCAGGTGCAGGCATACTAATCGGATCATTTACTGCGATATTACCGTTGGCGCTCCACTTTTTTGTGGAGTCACCGTATGTCATTTTTGCACTTTTCGCTATTCTGCTGCTAATGTCCTCGCTAACTATAACAATTTTGATCCCCGTATTTAGAGAGGACCCCCATGCATTGGTGCTTGGAGCGGGCTCGTCGGCTGTATCTATTTATCTTGCATTTCCCATTGCGTGTGCGTTGGTCATGGTTCTATCCGTTCACAGAGGATACTATTTCTTTATTTTGGGTCTTTTCTCACCATGGATTTCAGATGTTTTTGCATATTTCGTCGGTGTGCTTCTCGGAAAGCACAAAATCGTCCCGCACATCAGTCCCAAGAAGACTTGGGAGGGTTGCATCGGAGGTGCGGTTTTTACTGCTGTAATTGTCACGTTATATTCAGTCCTGATTTTGTTGCCGACTTTAGACACGAAGCTTGAACTATTGCCCTACGTTATAGCCTCTGTAGCAGCAGGTTTGTTGTTATCTGTTTTTTCTCAACTGGGCGACTGGTTTGCTTCAGCCTTAAAGCGATGGGTTGGCATTAAGGATTTTGGTAATTTGTTGCCGGGTCATGGCGGAGTAATAGACCGATTCGACAGTGCTTTTTTCACATTGCCTATCGCTCTCGGCTTTGCTTTGATTTTGACATAAAGGGGTTTTGCTATGAAAAAACTTTCGATACTTGGTTCGACCGGCTCAATTGGCACACAGACACTCGAAATTGTTAGCCGTTGTCCTGACGATTTTTGCGTTGAAGCTTTAACTTGCAGAGCAAATACTGACCTGATGAAGTCGCAAATTCAGAGGTTTCAGCCTCGCGTTGTCAGCGTTGGGACACCTGAAGCGGCAGCGGAAGTGGAGCGTTTTTGTCGTTCTAAGGGATACTCTACAGAGATTTTATACGGCGATGATGGAAATATTTCTTGCGCCGGTCAAATTGATGCTGACATCGTTGTCGCTGCGATGGTTGGTGTTTGTGGGTTGGCTCCGGTGGTCGCTGCAATAGAAAGCGGAAAAGATGTTGCGCTTGCCAATAAGGAGACTTTGGTGGCCGGCGGTTCTTTTGTTATGCCACTTGCTAAGAGCAAGGGGGTGCGATTGCTTCCGGTTGACAGTGAACACTCGGCCATTTGGCAGTGTCTTTTTGGCCAGGCGGAGGGGGCACTAGATCGCATACTTTTGACGGCTTCCGGTGGCCCGTTTTTCGGGTATGATAAGGCGTCGCTTGACCGAGTGACAGTGGCACAGGCTTTAAATCATCCGACTTGGCATATGGGGGGTAAGATTACCGTTGATTCTGCGACCATGATGAATAAAGGATTAGAAGTTATCGAGGCTTCTTGGCTTTTCGATGTTTCTGCGAGTCGTATTGATGTTGTGGTCCATAGACAGAGTGTTATCCACTCCATGGTTCGTTTGCGTGACGGTTCGGTCTTAGCTCAAATGGGAAAGCCTGATATGATGATGCCTATTGAAGTGGCCTTGTATTTTCCGGAGCGTGGAACAAGGCTTTCAGCGCCGTTTGATCCGTTTGCGGATTATGCTTCTCAATTGACTTTTGAGAAATTTGACCCGGATGTTTTTATAGCGCTGCCATTGGCTTATCACGCTTCTGAAGTCGGAGGATCGTTGCCGGCTGTTATGAATTCTGCCAACGAAGAGGCTGTGAATGCATTTATGTGCGGAAAAACAAGTTTTCCGGGTATTACTCGGTTGGTTGCTTCATGCATGACTGAGCATGAGCGTTTGGGTGTCTTTTCGGTTCATTCTGTTGAAGACGTCATTGAAGCGGACCGGTGGGCCAGACAGTTTGTGTGTGAAAATTTAAACTGAGCATTATAATAATAATGATCGGTTCGGTGAAAGAGAGATATTTATGCCTTCTGCAAGTATAATCATCAGCATTGCAATTACCTTGATTGGACTGGGTGTTCTTGCCGCAGTCCACGAAATCGGTCATTTTTTGATTGCGCGCGCCTTTGGGATTAAGGTGTATGAACTTTCTATTTTTGTGGGGCCTGCGCTTTTTTCATGGCGAAGAAAGGATGTTGACTATAGCATACGATTGATTCCTTTCGGTGCGTATGTGCGTTTTTCGGATTTTGATGAAGAGGAGCAGGAAAAAGACGATACTGACCCCAGTTCGCTTAAAAATCAGCCGCGTTGGAAAAGAATTGTGGTTGCATTAGCAGGTCCTGCGATGAATATCATTCTCGGCATAATCATTCTGACACTTTTGTTTTCCACAACCGGCTTTTTCAGCACGAGGCAATCTACTGTCTTGCAGGGATCTCAGGTTGCAATGACTTCAGTTCAAGAAGGCGATAGAGTCACGAAGATAAATGGATCCGGTGTTTATACTGTTTATGATTTTGACGCTGCTTTATCACTCATTCCGTATGATAAGCCAGTAACATTAACACTTAAATCGGTTGACAACGGCAAAAGTTATGAAGCGACATTGACGCCCGATATCTACGATATATATATTTTGGGCATTACACGGTTAATTAATGAAGATGCCGAGGGATGGAGGGTACAGTCTGTTGACCCGCTTCAAAACAACTCAAATCCCGTGCTTAAAGTCAACGACGAGGTTTTATCTGTAAACGGAGTCAGCGTACTAGACGAATCGATTACAAGGGTCATCATGCAGTCTCAAGGTCAGGCGCTGACGGTTCGATATATTCGTGATGGTGTAGAATACGAGTCATCAATTGTTCCAATGATGGTCAAACAGAGTAATCCTCGAGGTATTATTTTCCAAGAAGGTGAAGGCGTCATGGAAGCATTCTTCACCGCGGTAAAATTTCCATTTTCAATGGTACGTCTTATTGGCCTCACTTTCGAGGGGGCAATATCCGGCGAGATAGAAGCGTACAACATTGTTACCGGTCCGGTTGGTATTACAACGATGGTATCGGATGTAGTTGACGCTCCTGATGTGTCGACAAACCTCAAAGCAGAAATTCTATTCCTTTTACTTGGTGTCATTTCGATTGGTTTAGCAATCACTAATTTACTTCCGATTCCTGGTCTGGACGGCAACGAGATTATACTACTGCTCGTAGAATTGATAAGAGGGAAGAAGATTGGTAAGAAGGCTGAAATGGTCATTAATGTCATTGGGTTCGGAATCATTATTTTGTTGGTCTTTTTTGCGCTTTTGTCCGACATCGTACGAATGACACGCTAAAGTGTTTGGTGCACGACTCATTAATCACAAAATTGCATCAAATGGTAGAAGATGAGGTGGATATGAATCGAAAAATGACAAGAGAAATAAAAGTGGGGTCTCTTCGCATTGGCAACGGCATGCCAGTCGTTGTTCAGTCAATGAATTGCACGAATACGCTTGATGTCGAGGCTACGCTCAGGCAGATATGCGCTTTGCATGAAGCAGGCTGTGAATTGACGCGTGTCGCAGTCCCGAATATGGACGCGGCGCTCGCGCTCAAATCAATCGTCATTGCTTCCCCAATTCCGGTTGTTGCAGATATTCATTTTGACTATCGTCTTGCTCTTGCTGCCATAGAAAATGGTGCGGCGAAGATTCGTATTAATCCCGGTAATATGAAGGATGAATCGGCAGTTGCAAAGGTGGCTGCCGCCGCAAAAAACAGAGGTATTCCGATTCGTGTTGGCGTGAACTCAGGCTCAATTGCCACTGCGGTGGTGGATCGCTTCGGTGGCGTAAATGCTCAGTCTATGGTATATAGTGCGATGAATGCGATTCAATTGTTGGAAAGAGAGGACTTTTCAGACATCATTGTCAGTATCAAGTCCTCTGATCCAAAACTAATGATTGAGAGCTATCGATTGCTTTCTCAACAAGTGGATTATCCATTGCATCTCGGCGTGACCGAGGCCGGCACAGTAAAGGAAGGCGTGATTCGCTCGGCCGTTGGCATCGGAACATTATTAGCGGAGGGCATTGGCGACACGATACGAGTCTCGCTGACCGGTGACCCGGTGGAAGAAGTTCATGCGGCATATTCTATACTGAAGTCTCTTGGCCTTCGTCAAAGAGGTATCACACTGATTTCTTGTCCGACTTGTGGACGTACTGCGGTCCCTCTTATAGAAGTTGCCAATGAGATAGAAAGCAGAATTAAAGGTTTGCCTTACAACATAAAAGTTGCAGTCATGGGATGTGCCGTTAATGGCCCCGGTGAAGCCAGAGAAGCAGATATTGGTATCGCAGGCGGTGATGGCGAATTTCTTTTATTTAAAAAAGGGAAACCGGTTCGAAAACTCTCAAAGGAAAACGTGATTGAAGAGCTGATGACGGAGATTCATATTTGCGGAAAAGATTCGCTTTACAGGGGGAAATGATACAAAAATGGTCTTTTTGGATGAGCTGGTTCGGTCGTTTATTGATGACGATCGAGTAATTAGTGCGGCTTCGGAGCTGAATGCGTTGGTGCACCGTCTTCGTTTGAGTGACGATACAAACCGACTTGAAATCGTATTGTTGGATATGGATCAAAATGTATCCGAGTTACAAGTTAAATCGGTTGAAGCGGCTCTTCGAAAACACTTTCGTGTAGACGGCGTACGTTTAGTCTGCCCATTTACGTATCAACGCTTGCAAAATATAACATTGGAAAAATCGAGCAATGGCCTGACTCCGTCGGATGAGTCCTCTGGGAGGCGCGTTCTCATTGCTTACGAAGAACGATTAAAACAAGAAACACAGGCAATTCTGGCAGCGCAAAAACAATTCGAAGCTTCAACAAAAAGTAATCCGGAATCAGAAAATACCGGACCTTCTGCCAAAAAACGAAAAAAGGACGTCGATTCGAGCGCCACTCAGGACAAGGACTCATGGGAATACAAAGCCAGCCTACAGAAGACAGAAAATACGCCAAAATTCGTTCCGAAAAAGAAAGATCAAGCTGTTCTCTGGGGTAGAATGTCTGATAGCGTTCCACTTGTAAAAATAGGTTCCTTGGACAGTATGTCCGGAACGGTTCGATTCGAGGGCAAGTTTGAAATTGATGATTTCAAGCTCACGAGGTCGGGGCACAAGGTCTGTGCGCAGTTCTTTGCAACCGACGATACGGGTAGCATTCCCTGCATCGCATTTTTAAACCCGCAGGACGCAGATATTGCGACGTCAACATTTAAAAAGGGTGCCTATGCGAGAGTTCAGGCAAATGTGTATTTTGATTCGAAATATTCTCGTGATTTATCGGCATCAATCGAAGGGGTGATGCAAATTGATGCCCCACCAAAACGAAAAGACCTTTCCGAAGAGAAACGTGTCGAACTACATGTTCACACCAAAATGAGTGATAAAGATGCGGTCATCAATATTTCGGAATTACTTGAAACCGCGGCTGAGATGGGCCATCCGGCCTGTGCAATTACGGATCATGGTGTAGTTCAGGCCTTTCCGGAAGCGGCTGAAACAGTTCGAAAGATTCGAAAGAAGGTCGGTTCTGAGAATTTTCAAATGATTTACGGTATGGAAGGCTATCTCTTGGATGACGGTGATTGCGCCATTTATAACGCGGACCCGTCTGACCCACTCCTCGAGCGTTTTGTTGCGATTGATATTGAAAAAGCTGACGTTTTCGGTCGATTACGACCCATCAAAATTACGGCACATCGTTACCTTTTGTCTGAGCTTGGTGACTTTTTGCCCGAGTCAACTTTCCAGATAGATACAAGTTCCTTTTTGTCTCATGAGATTGTCGCATGTGATACGGAGGAGAATTCCAAGAGCGCGTTAGCGTTTGGTCAAATGCTTCGTCAGCGATTAGGTGAGCTATCAGCGTACATCGGGCATGATGTCTTAGTGGCCGACGATGTTTTTGATGTTCTGAAAATACTTCGTGAAGAAGGTTACGATGTTGATATAGAAGCGCATCAAGAGTATCGAGTCAAATTTAACATGCCTGCGGCCGATGCCAAGCGATTGTTAGATTTGCCGCGTCTAGATTTTGACTATCGCCCGTTGCAGATGTCTCTTGTCGAAGAGGATGGGGTGACGAGTACTGACACAAAAGCTCGATCTGTTGGTCAGTATTTTGCGGCTTTGCTTAAGCATTTTTGTGTCCATACCGCCAAAGATCTTAATGATCGCGTCGGAAAGGTACCGGAATCAGAAATGAAGATGAGAAAGCATCGCACGTATCACATTATCTTTTTGGTTGAGAATGAATTGGGGTTATATCATCTTTATCGCTTGGTGTCAGAGTCGCATCTTCGATTTTATGGGAATCGACCGCGTATTCCCAAATCGCTACTAGAATTCTATCGCGATGGATTAATTATCGGGAGCGCTTGTGAGGCGGGTGAAGTGTTCGTGGACGTGCTCAAGTGTTTTCTGGACTCCGCGAAAAACTCAAAAACAACTGTGCAGCTTTTATCGCGGGATCCGGCCTTTTTGAGAAAACTCAATCTTTACGATTATCTTGAAATTCAACCGGCTTGTAACAACGAATTTTATTTACGGGATCCGGAAAGTGGAATCAATACGATTGATGAGTTAAGAGAGCTCAATCGCATCATAGTGGCTCTGGGTGATACGTTGCATATTCCTGTTTGCGCTACGACGGATGCTCACTTTCTCGAAAAAGAAGAGGGGGAGTATCGCAAATACATCCTTATGGAGATGCAGTATAAGGATGCTCAGCAGCAAAGCGACCTCTATTTTAGAACGACTGACGAGATGTTAAACGAATTTTCGTATCTCGGAGATGAAAAGGCGCGCGAAGTGGTAATCACACAGCCCTGCGCGATAGCGAAGCGCACTTCTTCAGATATTATTCCTTTCCCGAACGGCACGTATCCGCCCATTATCACTAGTGCGGCAGATGATATCCGACGTATTACATGGGATAAGGCAAAGGAATGGTATGAATTCGATGGGAAAATTTCCGAAATCGTGGAAGCACGTGTCAACAAAGAACTTGATTCCATCATCGGCAACGGTTTTGCGATTATGTATTATATCGCTTATATGCTTGTCAAAAAATCAAATGAAGACGGTTATATTGTCGGATCTCGTGGTTCAGTCGGCTCAAGTTTGGTCGCGACACTTTGCGGCATATCGGAAGTCAATCCTTTACCGCCGCACTATTTGTGCAATCAATGTTGCTTTTCGGAATTTGATTTAAGCGGAGAATACGGATCCGGATATGATTTGCCCGAAAAATCATGCCCACATTGCGGTGCCGAGATGACTCGAGAAGGGCAAGAGATTCCTTTTGAGACATTTCTGGGCTTTTTCGGCGACAAGCAACCTGATATTGACTTGAATTTTTCAAGTGAGTATCAATCCAGAGCACATAAATATGTCGAAGAGTTGTTCGGAACCAGTCATACTTTTCGAGCGGGGACAATCGGTTGTTATGCTGAGAAAAACGCCATTGGCACCGTCCTTAAAGCCACCGAACAAATGAATCAGACAGTTAATCGTGCAGAGCTTCGCAGGCGATCAATGGGCTTAATTGGCGTGAAAAGGACTACCGGACAACATCCCGGTGGTATTGTGGTTGTTCCCAAAGAAATGGATGTCTATGAATTTACGCCCATACAGTATCCTGCGAACAAGAGCCAGGGCAATATGGTTACCACACATTTTGACTTTAAGGCCATGCATGACACCATCTTGAAGCTTGATATTCTTGGTCACTATGATCCGACCGTCTTGCGGATGTTAAGTGATTTAACCGGTATTGATGTGCGAACAATTCCGATTCCGGACCCCAAAGTCATGGCGCTGTTTACGTCGACGGAGTCCCTCGGTATATCACCCGGATCTTCAGACGCGGATTCCGGTACGCTTGGACTTTCCGAGATGGGTACATTTATGGCTCGAGATATGATATCCGAGACCAAACCTTCGACTTTCTATGAATTGGTGCAGTTGATGGGTTTGTCACATGGTACAGATGTATGGAAAGGTAACGCACAAGAACTGATTCGAAATCAGACGTGTACGCTCAAAAATGTCATCGGTTGTCGTGACAGCATCATGACTTACCTAATCAATTGCGGACTCGAGAATAAAGCTGCATTTGATATTATGGAGCGGGTTCGTAAGGGCAGAGGATTACTTCCTGAACAGGAAAAAGCGATGCGCGATAGTAATGTACCGGATTGGTACATAGAGTCATGTAAAAAAATCAAGTACATGTTCCCCAAAGCGCACGCTGCGGCATATGCGATTTCCTCTCTGAGAATTGCTTGGTTTAAGGTCTATTATCCCGAAGAATATTATTGTGCGTTCTTTTCTATTCGAGCTGATGAATTCGACGGTGAGATGATGTTGTCATCACTGGATAATATCATCAAGCAGCGAAAAGAGCTCTACGACGGGTTTTCAAAGCGCAAGCAAAAAGAGCAGGCGCAATACTATCTCTTAGAGCTTGTCGAGGAGATGTATCGCCGCGGTATTACGTTTGACCCAATCAGCATTGAAAAATCGCATTCGCATCGTTTCCTTAAAACTCAACACGGCAAGATTTTACCACCGCTCAATACCATCCCGTCTGTCAGTACCGCTATGGCGGAGTCGATTGTAAGGGCGAGAGATGAAAAACCGTTTAAGACGCGAGATGATTTGTCTAAGCGTAGCGGCATCGGGCCGTCAACTATAGACAAGATCGCGACCTTTGGCATTATTGATCACTTGCCGGAGTCTGAGCAAATCGACCTCTTTTCGCTATTCTGATACAATACTGCTTAAGGGGGAACCCCATATGATTGCATCGGTCGTTTTGCGCGAAGCCGTGCCTGCAATAGATCGAATATTTGATTATATAGTCCCGGACGAAATGCTGTCGTTGATTCAAGTCGGACAGTATATTCATGTGCCTTTCGGTAGATCCAATCGCAGTGTGGTTGCCCTTGTTGTTAATCTATCCGAGCAAAGTGTTTTTGGCGACGATCTCAAGTCAATTATAGATATTATGGATCCGATTCCGGTGCTTGCGCCGGATCAAGTGACATTACTCGAGGCGGTTCGCACACGATATGCATGTACATATGGTGATGTCATCCGACTGATGGTGCCCGCTTATGTTTCGGACAAGAAAAATCCAACCAGAAATACGGCAGTGTTGATAGATGAGCAGAAGGCAATTGAAGTCTTAAATGAAGGAGATTTATCCAGTCTGCCGCAGATTCGCGTTTTAGAATTACTTCTGGAGTGTAAGCGTTCCCCGGTATCCGAGATTATGAGTGCTTTATCGGTTTCCGTATCACCAATACACTCACTTCGCGACCGCGGACTGATTGAGATTATCCGTGATAAAAGTGTTTTAACGCAATTGGTAGATGATTCTCCAAAAGAAGAGAATAATGAATCCGAGAAGGATTCTATCGATGGCGAAGAGGCGGCTCACGTTCCCGCAGAGGAACAAGCAGAAGCGATCGCGCAAATACTCGGGATAGATGTCGATCAAATCGATTGTGATGTTAATCTCAAAGATATATGGGATGAATCCAATGAATTGCGGGAAGCAAATGATAAATATTCCGAATTTCTTCTCTACGGTGTGACCGGAAGTGGCAAGACTGAGGTCTATTTGCAATGCGCTGCAGAAATTCTTAGAAGAGGCGGCAGCGTCTTGTTTTTGGTTCCGGAAATTGCGTTAACTCCGCAAATGATTCGTTGGGTGTCGGCGCGTTTTCAAGAAGTTCCCGCAGTGATTCATAGCCGATTGACGCCCAAACAAAGGTTCGAACAATGGGACAGCATTCGAAAAGGCAAAACGCGAATCGTTATCGGAGCGCGCTCTGCTGTTTTTGCACCCATGAAAGATTTGCAGTTGATTATTGTTGATGAAGAGCACGATACATCTTACAAATCCGAGACGCACCCTAGATATCACGCACGCGATGTGGCCCGAATGCGAGCCAAACTACTTTGTGCCAAACTGGTTTTGGGATCAGCGACACCGGCCGTTGAGACATACTATTCGGCCCAAATGGGTTTTACGAAGCTTTTGCGTCTCAAGGACCGCGTGAATCAGGCACATCTGCCGAAGGTTACTATCGTGGATATGCGTCAGGAGCTAAAGCGGGGGAATAGATCTGTTATCTCTGAGGCATTGATGGCTGCGATGCGTGAGGAATTATCACACGGTCGACAGGTGATGTTGTTTTTGAATAAACGAGGATATTCCAGCTTCATCCTGTGTCGCTCTTGTGGAGAAAGCATTATGTGTCCACATTGTTCGGTTTCAATGACTGTGCATTCGCCAAAAGGTCGTAGACCTGTTCTCATATGCCACTATTGTATGCGCACGATGAAGATTCCGGAACTATGCCCGCAATGCCAGAGTCCTATGCAAGCAAAAATGGGGTTAGGTACGCAACAACTTGAGGAAGCGGTCGCAAAGGCTTTTCCCGGAGAGAAAGTCCTGAGGATGGATCAGGATACTACCGCGGTAAAGGACGCACATGCCACATTGCTTGAGGCTTTTCGCAAGCATGAGGCGAGCATCTTAATCGGTACCCAGATGATTGCGAAGGGGCATGATTTTCCTGATGTCACGGTTGTTGGCATTATCAGTGCGGATATGCTGATTCGCGCTTCGGATTTTAAGGCCGGAGAACGAGCGTTTCAGTTGATTACACAATCATCAGGGCGAGCCGGGCGCGGTGAAGCTGCAGGACGAGTATACATTCAGACTTACCAACCAGACGATGATTTGATCGTTTGTGCTGCTTCCCAGAATTACGATGCATTTTTTAAAAATGAGATCGAATTTAGAAGGCGCATGCACTATCCGCCGTTTTTGGCGATGGGGACGATGGTCATTTCTTCTGAAAATGAAGAACAAGGTTTTTCGCAAGCAAAGGAAGTCAAGGCATTTGTTGAAAGACTGGTTGAGGCACATCAAGATAACATTAGTGTCGATGTGTTTGGACCCGGTCCGGCACCGATTTATCGTGTGAGAGATCGTTATCGTTTTTTCTTAAACATCAAAGCCAAAAACAAAAGCACGTTGGCGCGCATTTTTCGAGCACTATCCGAGAATTATTCGGATACAGGTCTAAATATCGCGATGGATATTGACCCCATATGGTAAAATGAATGCGTAGAAAGAGGTAATTTGTATGGCTATGAGAAATATATGTATCATCGGTGATGATGTTTTAAGAAAAAAAGCCAGAGAAGTGACGATTTTTGATGATCGCCTCTCTGAGTTGATTGATGATATGGTTGAGACGATGACCTTTGAAAATCGCGGCATCGGTTTAGCGGCTCCTCAGGTGGGTATCTTGAGGCGTGTTTTTGTCGTAGATGTCGGTGATGATCACGGACTCCTAGAGTTTGTGAATCCGGAAATTATCAGCACAGAGGGAATCGTTTTGAGCTCTGAGGGTTGCTTGTCTGTTCCGGAGCGCGGGGGGACGGTCGAACGTCCGGAGAAGCTCAAAGTCAAGGCACAAAATCGCAAAGGCGAGAGTTTTGAACTTGAGGCAGAAGGGTTGTTGGCTATTTGTATATGCCACGAGTATGACCATTTAGATGGCGTTCTCTTTGTTGATAAATTAGTGGAGGTCGAAGAGACAACTTGAATACACGCGTAATATTCATGGGAACACCTGCTTATGCTGCCCGAGTTTTAGAAGGGTTAGGTCGAGCCGGCTACAATGTGGTTGCTTGTTTTGCGCAACCAGACAAGCCGGCTGGTCGTAAACTTCAACTTGTTGAGCCTGCCGTCAAGCAGTCCGCCAAGGAGCTTGGCATTCCGGTGTATCAGCCGGCTTCTATTCGTGGACAGGATGCTGAAGAATTGATTGAATCATTAAGCCCGGACCTAATCATTTCCGCCGCATATGGTAAGATTCTTCCCAAGAACATCCTAAACATCCCGAATAAGGGCTGCCTCAATGTTCACGGATCGCTACTTCCGAAATATAGAGGCGCGGCACCGGTTCAATGGGCCATCTATAATGGCGATGATAAGACCGGAGTTACCATTATGCATATGGATGATGGCATAGACACCGGAGATATTATTTCAGTTGCCGAAACACCCATAACGCTTGATATGAACGCGGCAATACTTATGGATGAGTTATCAACTTTAGGTACGGAGCTTTTGATAAAAACGTTGCCGGGGTATCTTAGTGGTAAGATTATAGCCACGCCTCAAGAACATTCTGAAGCGACATATGCGCCGATGATTACTAAAGAACAAGGTCGGATTGATTGGTCGCGTTCTGCGATGGAGATACACAACCAAATTCGTGCTTTCAGCATCTGGCCGGCAGCATATACGACATATAAGGGCAGAACACTCAAGATTCATTGCTCTTATGTTGAATCTGATCAAAGTAAAATATTATGTGATTATCGAGACACTGCTGCAGATCCAAAGCCCGGAACCATCATTTGTGCGCATAAAGATGTACTTGCAGTGGCTTGCGGACAGGGCGTTCTGTGCCTATCTTGCATCCAACCGGAGTCTTGCCGGCGAATGTTTTCTGAAGAGTGCGCGCATAATTATACCGTATCGGAAGTATTTGGTGAAGAATAATGGCAACTGATACCCTAAACGCTCGCCGAATATGCTTTCGGCTCTTGTGCGATGTATATTTTCGAGACGCATATTCCAATTTGGCGCTTACATCATATCTCGAACAGCATAAGGAATTACCGAGCCAGGACAAGTCTTTCCTCGGTGCAATTTTCTATGGTGTTCTCACGTACACTTACACGCTGGACCATTTTATTGACGACAGTCTGTCGGATAAAAATAAAAAAATCGACTCTGAGTGCCGCGTTATTCTTCGCATGGGCGTTTGGCAATTATTATTTTCACATGCAGTTCCAGAATTTGCCGCCGTGAATACCTCGGTCGAGATAGCCAAGAAGGAACTCAATCCCGGTGCGGCCCGCCTCGTTAATGCGCTGTTACGGAATATTTCTTCTCGACGTGAAAGTCTTCTTTCAGATTATGCCAATAGTCCGTTTCATATTCGGTATGCGCTCAGCAAAGAAATCAGCGGGCTTTTTATCAAGTGGTTCGGCAAGAAGCGCGCTACTGAGATTGCAGATGCATTTTTATTGAAGCGTCCGATTTCCGTGAGAACCAATGTGCTCAAGACGAACCGAATTGACTTAATCGAAAACCTGCAGAAAGAGCAAGTCACAGCCGAACAAGGATATTTTGCGCCTGATGCAATAAGAATTGTTCTCGGAGAAACAGCAATCCATGATCTCGATACATACAAAAACGGCCATTTCATGGTTCAGGATGAAGCACCGATGATGGCGTCTGTTCTTGCAGAACCCAAACCGATGCAAGAGATACTTGACTTGTGTGCTGCGCCGGGTGGAAAGACCACATATTTGGCAGAATTATGCGCTGATCAGGCGTCAATTATTGCCGTGGATATCAATGCGTCTCGGACAAGGCTAATTGACGATAACCTTTCTCGGTTGGGCATTGAGCATGTCACAACCTTATCTTCTGATGTTTTATCCCTCCAAGAGACATATCCGGAATGGCAATCTCGATTTGACGTGGTGTTGATTGATGTCCCTTGCAGTGGACTGGGCCTGTTGGGCAAAAAGCCAGACATTCGAATTCGCGCGACTTATGAAAATATCATGTCATTGCTTCCCATGCAGCGCGAGATGATATTCAAGGCATCCGAGTTTGTGAAACCGGGCGGTACGCTTATCTACTGCACGTGCACGATAAATCCGATGGAAAACCAAGACATTGTTGAGCATTTTCTTTGTGAAAAGGGGGATGCGTTCTGCGCTGTGGACATAGGTGCCTCTATGCCGGAAGCACTGCTTAGACATCAGGATTCTCGCCTTGAAGAGATGAAGAGCGGCAGAATTACATTCTATCCCGATTTAGATTCATGTGACGGATTTTTTATTGCGAAAATGAGGCGCAAATTATGAACGGTAAAATATTCATCATGGATAACGATTTCGAAAGACTGAAGGAGTGGGTCGATCATCGGCGCTATCCTTCTTTTCGTGCCAAACAGATACTAGAATGGTTAAATAAAGGGACAATTAATCCCGAGCAGATGACCAATATTCCGAAAAATATCCGCGATGCGTTGAGCGAAGATTTCGTGACTGATAGTTTCAGAGTTGTTGAAGAATGGACATCTGAGAAAGACGGAACGAAGAAGTGGCTGTTTGAATTGCATGATGGCCATCGTATTGAGACGGTTCTGATGCCTTATTCTACAGGTCTTTCAGTGTGTATATCTTCTCAAGCCGGATGCAAAATGGGTTGCAGCTTTTGTGCGTCTGCCAAAGCCGGATTCGGGAGAGATCTTACTTGTGGAGAGTTGTTGGCACAGGTGACGCTACCGTCAGCGCTTGTAAATGAGCGTATCTCGCGCGTAGTGATTATGGGTATCGGTGAGCCGTTTGATAATTTTGAGCAGTTGAAACGTTTTTTTAGGATGATTAATGATGAGAGCGGCCCCAATATCGGCGCCAGGCACATCACGGTATCAACTTGCGGACTGATTCCTCAGATGATAGAATTCATGTGTATCGGCATGCAGGTAAATCTTGCGGTTTCGTTGCATGCATCCAACGATTTATTGCGTCGGCAATTGATGCCAATTGCACATCGATATCCTCTCAACGAGCTTATTGATGCCTGTAGACAATATGTTGAAAAGACAGGAAGAAGAATTACCTTTGAATACGCTTTATTGGCCGGTGTGAATGACACAGACGAGCAGGCACGAGAGCTGGCAAGGTTGCTTCGCGGCATCCATTGTCACATCAACTTAATTGCCGCCAACGAGTTTCCCGGTGGCGCTTACAAGAAAAGTTCAAAGGAAAGAGCTGTGTCATTTATGTCTGTGTTAGAAAAAAACAAGATGACTGTTACTCTCAGACGCGAGATGGGTTCAGATATTATGGCAGCCTGCGGCCAACTGCGCAGGGGTATGCAGGAGACATTATGAGATATGCCAGTGCGACGGACAAAGGTAAAGTTCGTCAAAATAACGAAGATTTTCATGCTATTCTCAGCGTCGGTGACAGCACTGTTTTTGTGGTTGCGGATGGCATGGGCGGTCATGCCGTCGGTGAGATTGCGAGCCGAACCGCTGTTGAATTTGCACTTTCGACGTTGCCGAGAGAACTTGAGCATGATATGTCCGTTTCGCAGATTGAAGATGTTTTACGAGAAACGATAGAAAAGGCGAATGTCAGAGTTTACCTACAGTCTCTTGATAACAAAGAATACCGAGGCATGGGCACGACGCTCACTTTGGCTGTTTTAAAGGACTGGAGATTATACATTTCACACATCGGTGATTGTCGCGTATATCTTATGCATGGCTCTGGATTAGAGCGTTTGACTGTGGATCATACTTTGGTTCAGGAATTAGTCGACCGCGGGTCTATTTCAGAGAAGGAAGCTCAGAATCATCCCAAGCGACACGTGCTTGTTCGCTCTTTGGGTGTGAACGAATATATGGAGCCGGATACATACTCCTTTGACATTTCTGAAGGGGATTTGATTCTCTTGTGCACCGATGGCCTTTACGGTTACGTCGATGAAGCAGGCATCCGGAAAATCATTCGAAAGCACAAAGACTTGAGCGCATGTGCAAAACAACTGGTCGATGCAGCTAATGATGCCGGCGGCGGAGATAATATTACTGTTATCCTGGTGGACTGTACGCCGGATGAAACTAAGGAGACAATATGAGCGTAAACAGCAATGGTCCTGAGGGAATGGTTCTCGGAGGACGTTACCGTATTGTGCGCCTCGTCGGCAGCGGAGGCATGGCCAATGTATATTTGGCGACTGATTTGTCTTCCGGATCCCGCGTTGCGATTAAGATACTTAAGCCTGAATTTTCCTCAGATACAGAATTCATTAAACGATTCGACACGGAAGCTAAAGCAGCCGCCTCTTTGTCGCACTCCAACATAGTAAAGGTATTGGGCATCGGCCAAGAGGGCGGGTTCCGATACATGGTACAGGAATATGTTGAAGGTGTGACAGTCAAGGACTTAATCAATCAGAACGGACACTTGGATTGGCGAATTGCAGTTCCGATTGCAATCCAAGTGGGATTGGCACTCGATCACGCGCACCAAAACGGTATCGTTCACCGTGATATCAAGCCTCACAACATTATGATATCCAAGGAGCGAATCGCAAAGGTTGCAGATTTTGGTATCGCAAGAGCCGCTACAAGCAATACGATTACATTGACGTCCGGTGGCGCTCTCGGCTCCGTGCATTACTTTTCACCGGAGCAGGCGAGAGGCGCATTGGTCGGGCCCGCTTCGGATATATATTCGTTGGGCGTCATGCTTTTCGAGATGTTGACCGGAAGTTTGCCGTTTGATGGCGATACTCCGGTGGCAATCGCAGTCAAGCATCTGCAAGAACCGGTGCCTCTTGCATCGGGATTTGTTCCCGGTATTCCACCGGGACTTGACGCCATTATTCAGAAGAGTATGCAGAAATCTCCGGAGTACAGATATGCCTCGGTTCGAGATTTCGTTGCTGAACTTGATGCTTTGATGGTCGATCCATCCGGTGCTTACGGTATAGTGAGTCAAAAGCGAGTTCAGGAAGCTTCTGCCCCAGTATCATCGATACGTCAGGAACCGAGCTATGGGAAAATAAGGGATATCGAACGATCGATAGATCGTCGAAGAGCGTCTCGCGTCAAAGATGTGATTTTGGTCGTTCTTCTTGTGACGGTTATAGTTGGTGTGTTAATTGGCCTTGCGGCATTAATCATGAAGACGATAGCCGATAGTATTGATATGCCGGAAAACACCACTTTTGTTGTTTCAAACTATGTCGGCCGAACGATTCCTGAGGTTATAGAAGAGTTTAAGGCACAATCTTTTGAACAATATGAAGTCGAATATGTAAAGCGTTCGGGTTATGCTGAAAATGTTATTTTCGAGCAGAGTTTGGCCGCGGGAACTGAGATTAAAAAAACGAGCAAACTGACGAAGCTTGTATTGAAGGTAAGTGTTCCCGAAGATCTGTTGATAATTGAAGAATATCGCGAAATGGATCTTGAACAGGCTGAGACTTTGCTCAAGGCGAAAGGTTTTATAGTAACCACTCGACCTGAAGTGACGGACGATTATCCGCAAGGAAAAGTGATACGTACTGAGCCGGCCGCAGGTACGGCTGTCGAACCCGGATCGCTCGTTATTTTGGTATATAGCCAAGAGACTGAAACAGTAGAGGTTCCTGAGTTGAAAAATTTGACTTTGGCGACTGCCGAGAAAATCATTGATGAACATTCATTGTTAATTGGCCAGATTGAATATACAGAGGCAGCAAAGCTTTTGAATGAAAATGAGCAGTACGTTCTATTAACGGATCCGGTAGCTGGCACACTGGTTAGCAGGCGCTCGTCTATAAAACTTTATGTCGGCACGGTTGAAGACGCTCAACGAGGCGGCACACCGACACCGACACCGACACCGGCGCCGTATGCGCTTAATCTTTTTACGGACGGCGGCGGAACAGTGGAAGGCTCGGGAATATACCTAGAAGGACTAGCAGTCACCGTTCGTGCATTTCCTGCTGAAGGATTCGAATTCAAGTATTGGGTAGATTCGACCAATGTTATTGTGAGCACGACATCAGAGTTTGCATACTTAATGCCCAACCACGATGAGACACTCAAGGCCGTTTTTGCGCCGTTGCCGACCCCAATCCCGACTCCAACCCTGACCCCAACCCCGACGCCGACAATGACTCCGACACATTTACTCAGCTTGGTTGTGGATGGAAGCGGAAGCGTTGAGGGAGGGGGAAGCTATTCAGCAGGCGTTCAAGTTAACGTTCGTGCTTTTCCTGCCGAGGGATTTGCGTTTGTTAAGTGGGTAGATTCGACAAATAATACAGTGAGCACGACGTCAGAATTTGCTTATTTGATGCCCAATCGTGCAGAGACGCTTAAGGCTGTTTTTGCGCCGGTGAATAGTCCGGATAATCACGATAGCAGTAGTGATACAAATTCGAGTCTAGATGATTAACGCAGGAGTCCATTCTGTTTTATCTTTGTTTGTGTGCCGATTGACAAAGAATTGTGGCAACGTGCAGAGACAATATAGACCGATTGCTTTGCATTGAGGGGGCTTATTTAATGCCAACCGATATGATTATCGACAATACTGAACCTTTTAACGGCCTTATTATTAAGGGGGTTGGTGGTCTCTATACCGTTCGGCGCGATGATGGCACGGCTGTAAAAGCAAAACCCAGAGGAATTTTCAGAAAGAAAAAAATAATACCGACTGTGGGGGATTATGTTTTTGTTGAACCAACGACAGATCCGGATGTGCCTTATGCTATTTCTGAGATTCAGTCTCGAAAGAATCTAATGCTTCGACCTTCGATTGCGAATGTTGATTTGTTATTTTTGACTTTCTCGACCATGCAACCGGCTCCATATCTGGAATTGCTCGACAAACTACTCATACTGTGTCATAAAAACGATATCATGCCCGTAATCTGGATTACAAAGATGGATCTGAATCCTGAATCGGGAAGTTCAATCGCAAAAACATACTCGCAAGCAGGCTATCAGGTGATATGCACCTCAAATGACGGCATTCCTGACATAGACTTATTTAAGCACTACTTTCATCACAGGACCGTTGGCTTTGCCGGGCAATCCGGAGTCGGCAAGTCAACATTGTGCAATATCCTTACCGGATTATCTGATCGAGAAGTCGGAAAAATCAGCGATCGGCTCAATCAGGGTAAACACACGACTCGGCATGTCGAATTGTTTCCATTTGCAGATGGGTATTTGATTGACTCTCCCGGATTTACAAATTTGGATATATTAGAGGCGGACATTTCGGTTTTTGATATCCGACAAGGCTATCCCGAGTATGATAAAATATTGGGGCAATGTCAGTTTGATGATTGCTTGCATCTCGGCGAGAAGGGCTGTGCAGTCGATAAGTCTGGCATTGATCCGGGGCGGTTGGAAAGATATCGTTCATTTATTAAGACTGCACGCGAAAATGATTATACTAAACGCAACAAAGGGGAGAACAGACATGTCTCAGACAATGAGCGTTAACATAGCACCATCGATTCTTGCCGCGGACTTTAGCGCGTTGGGCGCAGAAATCGGTCGAATTCGTCCGGTTGCAGATTTCTTACATTTAGACGTTATGGATGGTCACTATGTGCCGAATATTACTATTGGGGTGCCCGTGGTCGAGTCCTTGCGAAAAGTTTCTGATCAGGTTTTCGATGTACATCTGATGATCTCCAATCCGATGGATTTTATTGACTCTTTTGCTTTGGCAGGTGCAGATTATATCACGGTTCATGTGGAGACACTTGACGATCCGTTTTCTGCATTGCGTCGTATACATAACGCCGGGAAAAAGGCGGGTATATCCATCCATCCAGACACACCGATCGAAGCGGTTTATCCGTATCTTGCAGAAGTTGATTTGGTTTTGGTCATGTCGGTGCGTCCGGGATTTGGAGGACAAGCGTTTATTCCGCAATCCTGTGATCGAATCAGCGCCGTAAGGACAGAGCTAATTCGAATCAATAATCCAGCAATCGTTTCTGTAGATGGTGGCATCCACAAGGGTAATGCATCCGATGTTGTCCGAGCCGGTGCCAATTTACTGGTGGTTGGTTCGGCCGTATTTGGTGCGGAAGATCCGGCTCAAGCCATAAGGGAGATAATGGCATGCGCAACGTCCTGATTTTGGGCGGAAGGGATATTTATTACGATGGCGTTGTCGATCAGCTCTTTGAAGACGATGTGTTCATTTGTGCTGACCATGGCGCAGATCATGCTCGGGCGATGCAGTTGATTCCAAGCGTTATTGTCGGAGATTTGGATTCGATCCTGCCGGATACTCTGTATTGGGCAAAAACTTTAGGCATAAAGATTCAACAATTTCCGACAGAAAAAGACATGACGGATTCAGAGATTGCTCTATCTATGCTGAATCCAATCGAGCCCATACTGGTTGTCTTATCGCTCTCTGGTCGAATTGACCATGTGCTATCGAATTTTCTCGTTGCAGGACGGATGGCCGAAAAAGGAGCCGATATTCTCATGACCGATGGAAAAACGACGGTGAAAATCATTTCCGGCCCCGCTCAATACCATATTGACCGTGCAATTTTCCGCAAACATGAGCTGGAGGGTAATCCTTTAATTGTTTCTATGATTCCGCTCTTCGGCATCGTGCAAAGTGTAACGACATCCGGACTTTATTATGCGTTAAATAAACACGATCTCTCCTGTGGGTCATCATTCTCTGTCAGTAACAAAGCGATATCCCCGGAAGAAGAGATCGTGGTCGAGTTCATGAGCGGTGTCATGGCGATTACTGCTACGATTGAGCCGGATTGAGACCATAATGCTCCGAAACAGCCCTGAATGCGACCGATGACCCCTTAATGGTACTCTCGGAGACACAAAAGGCCAATCGAAAGTAGCCGGGCATTGAAAACGCGCTACCCGGAACGACCAATAAATTGTGTCGGGCACAGACTTGGCTGAAAACCATGTCATCAGTATCCGGCGACTTTACAAATAGATAGAATGCACCTTGCGGCTTTTGACAAGTAAAACCCGAAGATGTGACAATATCGTAGAGCAAATTTCTTCGGTTTTCATAGAGGGCGACATCAACTTTGGCATCCATAGCCTTTTCGATAACTTTCTGGAATAAAGCCGGTGCATTGACGCTTCCGAGAATGCGGTTTGCCATTGTTATTGCGGGAACCAATACATCCAAATCAGGATGCCTCGGCCCGACTGCCGTATAACCGATGCGTTCGCCGGGCAATGACAGAGATTTGCTCCAAGAGTAACAAATAATTAGGTTGTCGATATAGTCTTGGGTTGAGACCGCCTCTTGTCCGTCAAAAACCAACTCGCGATAAGGTTCGTCCGATATGATATGAATGACATGTTCATAAGATGCAACAAGCGTATTAATGGCTTCTAGTGTACTTGCCGGATACATTGCACCAGTGGGGTTGTTGGGAGAATTAATAATGATTGCTTTGGTGCGCGGAGTAATCGCTTCCGAAATGCGATCGATATTCGGCAAGAATGTACCGGCATCGGTTGGAACGATGACGGCTTTGCCGAAATGATTATCGATGTATTGGCGATACTCCATGAAAAATGGCGCTAATAGAATCACTTCGTCATCTGGGTCGAGTATGGCGCGCAAGGTTGCGTTCATTGCACCGGCAGCGCCAACGGTCATGCATATAGAATCTGCCGAAAATGCCGTATGCCCTGATCGCGTGAGCTTGTTAGCGACGGCTTGTCTCGTGGAAAGATATCCGCTATTACTCATATATCCATGCATGCCGGGTGTGGGATTGTTGATCAGGTCCTTAAGACCTGAAGTGACCTCAAACGGCGGTTCAACATCGGGATTACCAATAGAAAAGTCGAAAACTTTATCCTCACCGTATATGCTCTTTAACCGATTGCCTTCTTCGAACATCTTTCGAATCAGCGAACCGGCTTTAAGTTTTTCGGACATGCGATTGGAAATCATGACTTTACCCTCCGATTTACGAAATAATTCCATTATTATAGCACGTACACTTAGAAAAAAAACAAGTCTATGAGGCTTGACACAGTTACTCCTTACGTGTAATATGAAACCCGTCATAACAAGAAGAGGCATCCGCTTCTCACCTCAAGCCTATGCGAAGAGGTTCATAACAGAGACACGCGAGAGCGTCTGTTTTGGAGCGGATAACAATTCGTTCCATTTTTGTTTTTAGAGGAGGTGCGTTTATATCGCAAGACAAACAAACGGGCAATTTATCAACGATGCTATTCGATTTAAGGAAGTTCGACTGATTGAGTCGGATGGAGAAATGATTGGAGTCGTACAGATCTCCGAGGCTCTCAAGCGAGCAGAGGATCAAGGATTGGATTTGGTTTTGATTGCAAATAATGCAGATAATCCAGTTTGTAAAATCATGGATTACGGCAAGTTTTTATTCGAACAATCCAAGAGGGATAAGGAAGCCCGTAAAAATCAAAAAGTGACTGAGGTTAAAGAAATCGGGATGAGATTGACGACCGAAGATCATGATTTGAATGTCAAAACGAAGAATGCGTGCCGATTTTTAGAAGACGGAGATCGTGTGAAAGTGATTATCAAATATCGCGGACGCGAAATGGCTCACCAATCACAAGGATACCCCGTCATGGCAAAGTTCGCACAGGCTTGTGCCGAGTGTGGACAGATCGATAAGCCGGCCAGAGTCGAAGGAAGAAACATGGTTATGTTTCTCTCACCCAAAAAGAATTGATCAACAAGGAGGAATCGGCAGATGCCAAAGCAGAAAACACACAGCTCGTCTAAGAAAAGATTCAAAGTCACGGGAACAGGTAAGGTTCTTTATTTCCAAGCCTTCCGTAGACATATTCTGAGTAAGCGACCGACCAAGCGTATGAGACATCTTCGTGGCGCACTTGTTGCGAAGCCCTGTAATGCAAAGATTATTAAGAAGATGATTCCGTACAAATAAGAATTATTATCATTAAGTCAATTACGAAAGAATGCAGTCTAATGCAGGAGGTAGAATATGACAAGAGTAAAAAGAGGTGTTCGCACAAGAGCGCGTCATCGTAAAATATTGAAGCAGGCTAAGGGCTATTTCGGACATAAGAGCAAGCTGTTTAAGGTCGCAAACCAACAGGTTTTGAAGTCCGGCGTATATGCTTACAGAGACCGCAGAAACAAGAAAAGAGATTTCCGTCGCCTTTGGATTCAGAGAATCAATGCTGCTGCCCGTTTGAATGGCATGTCTTATAGCCGTTTTATGGATGGACTCAGAAAGGCTGAAATTGCCTTGGACAGAAAAGTTTTGTCCGACATTGCCATCACAGATCCCAAAGGATTTGCAGCGCTCTGTGAGCAAGTTAAGGCTACAAAATAAGAGAAGATAATGATGGATACAGAGCAGTTGATTTCCGGAAAAGATAACCCGAAAATCAAGTACATACGTTCTTTGCACAATCGAAAGACAGCCATAAAAGAAGGCGTCATATTTGTTGAGGGCGTCAGGCTCTGCGAAGATGCTCTGGTTTCAGGATTCTCTCCGATTATTATCGTGTATCAAGACTCAAAGAGATCGCTTGTTGCCACATGGCTCAAGCGATTTCATGTTTTTGAGAATACGCAGTTGCTGTGTGTGACAGAACCTGTTTTTTCTAAAATTGCCTCTACTGTTAGCCCACAAGGCGTCGCGGCGGTTTTTTTGACACCTAAATACATTACTAATACCGATGATACACGTTTTCAGAGAATTTTTGTTTGCGAGAATGTATCGGATCCGGGTAACCTTGGGAATATCATGCGAAGTGCGGAAGCGTTCGATTTTTGCGAATTGATTCTCGTCGGTCGTTGTGCGGATCCCTACAACGAAAAGGTCCTTCGATCTTCAATGGGTGCTTGTTTTCGTCTTCGAATTCGCCAAGAGAGTTCATGTGAAGAAGTGTGCTTGCAATTAAAGCAAGCGGGTGTACAATTAGTGGCAACGCATTTATCCGGACGCCCTTTGTCAGAGGCCGTTTTCAAATGCAAAGTCGCTGTTTTTCTGGGCAACGAGGCACATGGTCTCTCAGAAGAATGCAGTGATGCTTGTGATACACTTATAAAGATACCGATGCCGGGACATGCAGAGTCGCTTAATGTTGCTTCTGCAGCAGCGATTCTGTCTTATGTGCTAATGCAAGAGCATTCGCTTATGTGTACGGAGGATCAATAGGGGGGTATTTATGCAAATAATCGTCTTGGGGGCATCGAGAGCCGGGCTTGCATTGGTCAGGCGTTTGTTGGAGTTGGATCATGATGTCGTATTAGTTGACCCAGACGCGTCAGATGTCGCTAAAAAGCGCGGTGTTGATGTGGTCTGTGTCAATGGCGTTATTATTGATATAGATGTACTTAAGGAAGCCGGAGTGGAGATGGCCGATGCGGTGTGTGCTGTAAGTGAATTTGAGAATCAGAACCTTATGGCATCCCAAATTGCTCATGAGCTCTTTGGTGTTAATCATGTTATATCTCGTGTTTTTGAGACAGAAAGTTATAACCTCTTTGACGAATTGGGTTTTGTGACATTATCATCGCCAATTTTGACGGTGGATGCCATCATCAGAGAGCTTGAAGATTTAGGTACGGAGAAAGTTGTCGGTTTTTGTGATCAGAATGTGCTTGGACACCACGTTAAGTTCAGCATGATTGAGTTGGACCCGGATTTAATCGGAAGCCGTGTTCGAGATATTGAAGATACAGATGGAAGACATGTTTTCGGTATTATTCGTCATGATCATTTGCTGTTGGCGTTGCCGACAACGAAGATAGAAAAAGGCGATAGGCTAGTATTGGCTACACAGATTTCGTGAGGAGAGTCTTATGAAGATTGTTATTGTCGGTGCAGGTAAAGTGGCGTATTACCTCATTCGAGAATTTGTTCAGGAGCATGAAGTCACAATTATTGAGCAGGACGAGAAGTCTGCCAATAAAATGGCTAACCAACTGTCTGCGTCTGTAATCTATGGAGACGGCTCTATACTTTCAGTATTGGGACCGGCTTGCAAAGGTGCGGATATGATTGTCGCGTTGACTGGAAAAGATGAGACCAATTTGATTGCTTGTCAGATTGCGAAAAAATTCTGCGGTGTGCCGGTTGCAGTCGCACGAGTGAATAATCCTAGAAATATGGAAGTAATGTCTCGCTTTGGTGTCGATAAATCATACTCAGGCACACAGATTCTGGCAGAGTTGATTGAACAGGAGATAGATTATCAAGGACTTCGAATCGTGCATAAAATTAATGGATCGGACTATGTGTTGGTCGAGTTTGCACTATCTTCCCGGTCTAAGGCTTGCGGTAAAACACTTTCGGATTATCGATTTATCAATGGGTCGAAAGTTGTTGTTATTAATAGTGATGGCGATATCATCACGCCAAGGGGCGATACAGTGATGCATGCCGGCGACATGCTGACGTTAGTTTGTGATGCTAAGAGTATAGATCAGATATGGAAAGAGATGGTGCGCGAATAAATGTTGGTTCGTAAGAGCAGATCAAAGGAATTGTTTCGATGGCTTCTTACAAAGCCGGCACGCATGATTGTCGGGAGTTTTTTGCTGATTATTCTCATGGGTTTTTTCATGTTGCTTCTGCCGATTGCGTCAGCAAATTCGAAGTCTATCGGCATGCTAAAAGCTTTATTTACGGCAGTTTCAGCAACGTGTGTGACCGGTTTGGTTTTGTCGGACACGGCGTCGACCTATTCTTCATTTGGTCGAGCGGTCATCATTGGATTAATTCAAATTGGCGGCTTGGGATTGGTTACAATAACAACATTCTTTCTTACAATTGTTCGACGTCGTGTAGGTTTAAAAACAAGATTATTGGCACAAGAAAGTTCCGGAAGCTTCACGTTTATGGAGTTGCCATCGCTTCTCAAATCCATTATTGCCATGACGCTGTCTTTTGAACTCTTGGGCACAGTTGTTTTTGCGACACAGTTTGTGCCGTTGTTCGGCTGGCGTGAAGGCCTAGCTAAGTCTGCTTTTCATGCGGTTTCTTCATTTTGCAACGCAGGGTTTGATTTGATGGGTGATACGTATCTCGGACCGTATTCAAGCATGACGGGTTTTTCCGACAATACCGTGGTATTAATGATGACATCGTTTTTAGTCGTTTCTGGTGGTTTGGGGTTTATAGTTTGGAGAGACATCATTAATGCCATCAAGACTAAAAAGATTCACATACATAGTCGAATAACATTGCTCGGAACCGGTATGCTCTTAGTCTTAGGCACGTTATTTTTCCTTGTTGCTGAATTTTCGAATACTGCAGAAGGCGCGATGGGGTTATTGCCTGTTGAGCATCGACTGACAAACGCATTATTTCAATCTGTTACCATGCGAACAGCAGGATTTAATTCCATCAGTATGGCGACGCTGATTGATGCATCCAAGGTCATTTCCGTTATGTTGATGTTTATCGGTGCAGGCTCTGGTTCGACCGGCGGTGGCGTTAAAGTTTCGACTTTCATGCTTCTTATATATTCTATGTACGCTGAAATTAAGGGTGAGACGAATATCGTTATACGAAAACACCAAATTGCCAGAGAGGCGGTTCAAAGAGCGATAGCCATTTTGGTTATGGCAATGGGCTTAGTTTTATTCCTTTCCATTCTGTTATCATTTGCGGAAGTTGATGCGTTGCAGCAAGGGCGAATGAGCTATTTAAATCTCTTGTTTGAGTCTGCATCCGCATTCGGAACGGTTGGAGTATCCGCTGCCAATACGCCCAGTCTGTCCAGTATCAGTCAAATTCTGATTATCCCGGTGATGTTTATAGGGCGAATCGGACCCATTACGTTTGCAGTTAGTCTCGCATTGAGAGAGCCGAAGGATTACGCCAATGTATTTCCGGAAGGCCGAATTCATATCGGGTAGATGATTAAGATGACTTCTATTTTGATACCCTCAGTTCGAAGATATTCTTGAAATCTATATATTATTCAACTTGATTTAGACAGTGTTGAACATATTTATTTGAATTTCTCCTATTGAAAAACACTGAAAATCTAAAAGGAACCGTAGATTCAGCAAGGTCTGATTCGCTTGACAAATTTGCTTGTCGTGACGGATAATTAATGATCGATTATATATAGGAGGGCGATATTATGGGGCAGACCATTTCTCAAAAAATCATACAAGCGCATTTAATATCCGGTTCGATGGAGGCCGGTTCCGAAATATCGATTCGTATTGACCAGACCCTTACACAGGATTCGACGGGTACGATGGCGTATCTTCAGTTTGAAGCGATTGATATCCCGAAAGTTAAAACAAAGCTTTCTGTCGCATATATTGATCATAATATGTTGCAATCCGGTTTTGAGAATGCAGATGATCACAAATACATTCAGACGGTGGCCGCTAAGCATGGCATTCGTTTTTCGAAACCCGGAAACGGTGTTTGCCATCAAGTTCATATTGAGCGATTTGGTGTCCCCGGCGATACACTCCTCGGTTCGGACAGTCACACGCCAACCTGCGGTGGTATAGGCATGTTGGCTATCGGAGCGGGTGGTTTGGATGTTGCTGTTGCAATGGGTGGCGGCCCCTATTATTTGAGCATGCCAAAGATGACACAAGTCATTCTTAAGGGCAAATTGGCACCGTGGGCAACGGCTAAGGATATTATTTTGGAAGTGCTTCGCGTTATGACCGTAAAAGGCGGTGTCGGTAAAATTGTAGAATATGCCGGTGACGGAATTGCTTATTTGTCGGTTCCGGAGCGCGCAACGATTACGAACATGGGTGCGGAACTCGGTGCAACGACATCGATTTTCCCCTCGGATGAAGTCACTTTAGCATTTCTTGAAGCGCAAGGTAGAGCTTCCGATTACGTTCCATTAGCAGCGGATTCAGACGCCGTATATGACGAAGTGATTGATATTGATCTCTCAACATTAAGCCCGATGGTGGCTAAGCCGCATATGCCGGACAATGTCGTAAAAGTATCTGAGATTGAGGGGCTGACAGTTGACCAAGTCTGCATTGGTTCCTGTACAAATTCTTCCTTAATGGATATGCTGAAGGTAGCTGCATTACTAAAGGGGAAGACGGTTCATACCGACGTGTCACTGGTTATCGCTCCCGGGTCGAAGCAAGTGTTCAATATGCTTGCTAATTGCGGTGCTTTAGCGGATATGATAGCAGCTGGCGCTCGTATTCTTGAGTGTTCTTGCGGGCCTTGTATTGGTATGGGTCAATCACCCAGGACGGATGCTGTATCATTGCGCACTAATAACCGCAATTTTTACGCTCGCTCCGGGACCGCTTCGGCCAATGTTTACTTGGTCAGTCCGGAAGTGGCGACATTAGCCGCGATCGAAGGCAAAGTCATTAATCCAATCAAGTGTGGTCAACCACCGGTCATTACGATGCCTGATTCTTTCATGATAAATGACAATCTTGTTATTCTTCCGCCTGATGATTCTTCGGATGTCGAGGTCGTGAGAGGCCCCAATATTAAGCCTTTCCCGATTAATACTAAGCTGTCGGATAGTGTATCAGGTAAAGTGCTTGTAGTATTGGAAGATAATATTACGACTGATCATATTATGCCTTCAAATGCGAAGTTGTTGCCATATCGATCCAATGTGCCTTATTTGGCGGATTACTGTTTGACACCATCCGACCCTGAGTTCCCGAAGCGTGCGAAGGATAATAATGGCGGATTTATAATAGGAGGAGCGAATTACGGACAGGGCTCCAGCAGAGAGCACGCGGCTCTTGCACCGCTTCAGTTAGGCGTTAAGGCAGTTATCACGAAGTCTTTTGCGCGAATACATATGGCAAATCTCATTAACAATGGTATATTGCCACTAACTTTTGCAGACACAGCCGACTATGATAGAATATCTTTACTTGACGAGTTTATCATTGAAAATGCACAAGCACAGATACGGTCTGCTACTCAAGGTAATGATGTTATTGTGGTCAATAAGACGCAAGGTTATTCTTTCCGAACAAATTGCCCAATTTCCGAGCGACAAGCAGCAATTCTTGTTGCTGGCGGTCTTCTGAATTACACCAAGACTATTGGCTGAGTTAGCCTATTTACGATTAAATCGGGAGGTAAGCCTATGAGAGATGTTTCTCAAGACAAGACTAAAATTATAAAAGAAATGGCTACAAAGGCCAGTGTTCAGTCAAAAATCGATTCTTCCTTTTATGAGCGTTTCAATGTTAAGCGAGGACTTCGCAATTCTGACGGAACAGGTGTATTAGTCGGATTAACAGAGGTCGGCGAAGTCATGTCCTATATCGTTGATGACGCTGAGAGAATTCCTGTTGAAGGCAGACTTTTTTATCAAGGCATTGAGATTTCGGACATTGTATCCGGATTCTATCAGAACAAGCGTTTTGGTTTTGAAGAGACTGCGTATTTACTTTTGTTTGGAGAACTGCCAACGGCTGAACAACAATCGGAATTCGAGGCGCTCTTATCTGCTTGCCGTGATCTTCCGGATAATTTTACAGAGGATATGATTCTTAAGGCACCCAGCCCAGATATTATGAATAAGCTCGCGCGATCTGTTCTCGCACTCTACTCATATGATGCGGATCCCGATTCTTTGGACATTACGAACGTATTAAGGCAGTGCATCGAGCTTATCGCTCGTTTTCCCGTCATGATAGCCCATGCATACATGGCAAGAAGGCATTATGTCGAGAAGGAAAGCTTATTCCTTCATTCGCCGAAGCCGGAATATAACACGGCTCAGAATATTCTTCACATGATTCGTGCCGATG
>DUPM01000158.1 GCA_012838315.1 Clostridiaceae bacterium | reverse complement strand
GGAGCGACCGTTGGTATGGGAGTTGGCGCACTTGTTGGAATCGCTGTCGGCTGTGCAGTGGGTACGATGGTTGGCGCACTTGTTGGAATCGCTGTCGGCTGTGCAGTTGGTACGATGGTCGGCGCACTTGTCGGAATCGCTGTCGGCTTGGGGACCGGAGTGGGTGTCGGAGTCGGCGTAGGAACACTGCGATCGGCTGTTGCTGATTTGACCTTCACGCTACTTCCAGTCGGCGAAGACGTCACCAATTGAAATCCAACGTCGCTTACGCTTGATTTTGATTGTATGACTCCGTTGTAAGACGCCGGCGTAATGACGAGACTTCCGGAAGCATCAATCTGAAATGAAGCATTCCAACTATCTTGAATCGTTGTTCCCGATGGCACAGACACCTCAACTCTCCAATTCTTTATTTCAAAAGAATTGGAATTGGTCAAAGAGATCGAGTACTGAGTGACATAAGGACCTTCACCCCAACTACTGCTTTTGGTTAAGGAGGTCACCAAGGTCTCCGCCGCGTCCAAAGGGATCTGAGTAGAAAAAATCACGAAAGAAATGCAAAAGATCATTATCGATAAACGCTTGCTCAAGGAAGCAAATCGCTTTACTAAATTGTTGGTATACGCCACAACCCCACCTCCGCAAGTGTTATTGATAATATACTATAAAATTATGACGCTTTAGTCAAAACAAACCGCCAATACTTTTCAAAACCTGAAGACTAAATTCCCAGAAAATCCCAAACCTTCTCAAGCACTGAACCAGAAAAGATAACCCGGATAAATCAATCAAAGAAAATTCTGTCTTTGCCAGCTTTTTTGGCTTCGTACATACACTTGTCTGCACGCGCAACAAATTCAGATAGCGTCTCATTGTTATACTGGCTGATTCCGGCACTCACGGTAACACAAAAACCTTGCTCATATTGAAACTCGCGGATTTTCGAGAGAATGCGACTCAAGACCTTTTCCGCATCGCGCTTCTTGGTCTGAGAAAAAACCACTAAATATTCTTCACCGCCATACCTTCCGACCAGATCGGTCTCACGGACCGAATCTGCGATAATCTGTGCAGTCTGTCGAAGGACCTCATCACCAACAACATGGCCGTATTGGTCATTAACCTTCTTAAAATCATCTATATCAATCATTGCCACCGAAAGTGGTTGCTTGGTCTGAATAGAAATAGCCATCTGGTCATTGAGAAACTCAACGACTGCACGATGATTTTGGATTCCTGTCATCTCATCCTTGCGCGTTTTCTCAAGCAATACTATATTGTCTTGCTCAAGCTGCTTTTGCTTCTCTTTGCGATCAGTAATGTCAAAAACAATGCCTGCAAGAAATACAGGTTTACCGGATTTATCACGCTTTGTGATACTCCCGCGGTCATAGAACCAACGATATGATCCATCCTTGCATAGAATACGATACTCAACCTCATATACCTTCGTACCGTGATACATGTGATCGAGCATCGCAGTCATCGTCATCTCATGATCGTCCGGATGAAGCCTATCTGTAAAAAACTGATATGTAAGAGGATTCGGAACCTCACTGATATCAAAACCCAATGCCGACAGTTTATGCGGATTACAAATCACTTTGTTAGTTGGCACATGCCAATACCAGTGACCAAGATTACCGGTCCATGAATAATTCAAGTCAGTGGATTGTCGTTGCTCCAAAAGCAACTGATCATTAAGGATTTTCAGGTCAGAAACAACCTCAAGCAGTTCTTCCTTAGTCATCGAAGTGTAATCCATATTACCGCCCCCTTCTTGCCCGACGAACACCGGGCAAAAGACAAAGTATGGTTACATCATATCTTATTCCTTATAAAATGACACGCTATTTATTCAAATTGCCGTTTCCGTTATTGACTGTATTTGTACCCGCAGGACGTGTACCGCGCATAGCCTCAAAAACCGCCTTATCATTAAAAGAAACATTAACAGATTGCACAAACTGCTGATTGCTCTGCGTCTTGAGTAGCAGATTTATAATCATCTCCGTCACTGCAGTCGTATCCAGCTGGCCAAATGCCTTGCGAATGCTCCAAACCGCATCCAACTCTTTTTCAGTGAGAAGCAATTCCTCACGCCTCGTTCCTGACTTATTGATATCGATGGCGGGAAAAATTCGCTTCTCAGACAACTTGCGGTCCAAATAAACTTCCATATTACCGGTTCCCTTAAACTCTTCAAAAATGACCTCGTCCATTCGCGACCCGGTATCAATCAAAGAAGTTGCAATGATTGTGAGACTTCCGCCATTTTCAATATTTCTAGCTGCACCGAAAAAGCGCTTTGGCCCATATAATGCGCCCGGGTCCAAACCACCGGACAACGTTCTGCCGGTTGGGTTAATCGTCAAATTATATGCTCTGGACAAACGTGTCATCGAGTCAAGCAATATGACGACGTCCTGGCCTAACTCAACCAAACGCATTGCTCTCTCCAAAACGAGTTCGACAATCTTCGTATGGTTTTCTGGTTTTTTGTCAAACGTAGAATATACGACCTCGCCGTTAATCGACCGTTGCATATCCGTCACTTCCTCAGGACGCTCATCTATCAATAGAACAATTAATTTGGAATCCGGATTATTCGTCGATATAGCATTCGCTATCTTTTGAAGTAATATCGTTTTACCGGCCTTAGGCGGAGATACAATCATACCTCTTTGCCCTTTTCCGATAGGTGCAATCAAATCAATAATTCGAGTGGATAATTCGATTTTATGTGTTTCAAGCACATACCTTACGTCGGGATATATCGGCGTCAATTTATCGAAATGAGGTCTTCGCATCATTTTTTCGGGGGGAAGACCGTTCACCTCTTTGATATATTGCAATGGCGCATACTTATCTGAGTCTTTCTTTGGGCGAACCGGCCCGGTTATCTGATCTCCGGTTCGAAGATTAAACCGACGAATGTAATTACTGTGAAGAAACACATCGCCTGCAGAAGGCAAATAGTTATCTGTTCTGATAAATCCGAAACCCTCGGACATGATTTCAAGTATACCCGTTACAATAACAGGTTCAGGATCTTTTCTCTTCAGTGTAACTGTCGCTGCATCTTTAGCCACAAGACTTGCTTCCTGTTGAGCAGAAGAAACAGCATTATCCTCACTTGACTGAAGATTATCGAGACTTTCATCCTGAGGCGTAATTATCATCGAACGCTTTCTGCCGCGCGAACGCTTCAGTTTAGAATGTGAGGAATTGCTTCGGCCCTCTGAATTCGGTGTTGCAGAAAGAGTCTTATCCGCTCCTATATTCTCTTGATCTTTGCCAGTCGCTTCAGAAGAAACTTGTGTCTCTTGCAACCTCTGATTGCTTGAAGTGACATCTATATTTGTAATATCACCGGTGCCAGCATCGGACAACGGCAGCTTCACTTCTTTATTCGAACCTCGCGACCGAGAGGCGCGCTTGACCACACTCTCTTTCGGCTCATCTGAACGAACGATAATTTCTTCAGTCGTCTGAATTTTAGTAGACTTCTCAGAAAAAGCCGGCTCAGATTGCCCCGACGCTTTTGTCTTTTTCGCTACGCTAACTTTTCGTCTTTCAGGCTCCGAGACAACATTTCCAGTCTCAACTTCAACTGCTCCTGAGACACTAACATCGGCATTAGGCAATGCTTTAGTTCGTTTTCTTCCGATCTTAGAAGATTTTGAAGGAGAATCGTTTGTCACTTCTGTGACGACGCTTACATTATCTGCTTTAACCGTTTCATCTTTCGACTTATTCTTCTGCTGGCGCTGGGGGCGCGATGGTGATTTAATATCTGCATCAGGCTTAGAAACGCTTTCGGATGACAATGATTTTGAATCTGTACTCTCAGAAGAATGCGTTTGATTATTAACCTCTTCAGATGATGCAATTCCAGACTGTTGTGACGCAAGATAGTGAACCAGATCATCCTTAGTCATAGCATTCGCCTTTGTTACCGTCAACAAACCGAATTGCATTGCAATAGCAACCAAATCCTTCTTTTTTTTCGCAGAAAAATGCGCATTGAAGTCCATATAATACCCCTACTTTAAAAAAATGAGACAGTCAAAGATGCGTACAAGGCCGAACCGACCAAACAACGTGATAATTAATAACATAAAAAAGCTGAAATCGAAATAATTCGGAAAAACAAATATGTGTACTCACAATCTTGAGGATAATGTGCCATATATGGCAAGAGAATAATTGAATCGTGGTCATTATAAATCTGTCAATCCACTTTAGTCAACACTAAAAATGACACATCACTTCTCTTTGCTAACTCTCCACAGAAAAACGACAGGCGAATGAGTCTCATAGGCAACTGAAAAATGATCGAAATTTAATCGATGAATAAACAAAACAATCATTATATTTTCTTAAGGAGAGCGATAGGGAAAAACATTTAAACATCTATGCACGAGAATATATTAATCTTCATAGCTCATTTATCAACAACTATCAATCTATGAATCTGTAAACACAACTAATCAAATCATTCTCGCCGAGCGTCTCATGTGCACAATTTGAATAAACAAATCATCATGCATCTCCGAGAGCCGCAAACTTATCCATCATGTTCAATGCTTTACCCGTGCCAATCGCAACACAACTCACAGCATCATCTGCTACAAATACATCGATACCAATCTTAGTTGCAAGCATGCGATCCAACCCGTATAGCAACGCACCACCACCGGTCATAACGATTCCGCGCTGACTAATATCTGCCATGAGTTCCGGCGGCGTCCGTTCAAGAACAGAGTGAACCGCTTCAAATATCTGGGCAACCGGCTCCTCTAACGCTTCCAGCATCTCTGTCGAAGAAACTGTAACCGTCGCCGGCAAACCGGTAATCAGGTTTCGGCCGCGAACATCCATCGTTGATTCTTCTTCTCTGGGGTAAGCACAACCAATTTGAATCTTGAGTTCTTCGGCCGTCTTCTCACCGATAAGGACATTATGCTTACGACGAACATGCTTAACTATTGCCTCATCAAATCGATCGCCCGCGATTTTTAACGAATAATCTACAACCGGCTCACAAAGCGAGATTACGGCGATATCTGTTGTTCCACCGCCAATATCGACAATCATTGATCCGCAAGCTTTTGTAATATCAATACCCGCACCGATTGCTGCCGCAATCGGTTCGCGAATCAAAAAAACATCCTTTGCTCCGGCATGCCGACAAGCGTCCTCAACAGCCTTTTGCTCAACCGGTGTAATGACAGAAGGTACACAGACAACAATCGTCGGCTTAAAATAGGTCGCACGCAATCCGTGACAAACCCTTCCAATAAAGGCCTTAAGCATGACCTCAGTGACTTTGAAATCAGAAATAACGCCATCACGCAAAGGACGAATGGCCTCCACAACACCCGGTGTTCTGCCGAGCATTAAACTAGCACTTTCACCAACAGCCAAAACCTTACCGGTCTTGGTATTCACTGCGACCACCGACGGCTCTTTAAGAACAACACCGCGCCCTCGAACATATATCAAAACGCTACTGGTACCCAAGTCGATACCAATATCCATTCCTAATCCCATAATAGACTCCTTATATACCTATACGCGAGCAACGCTCACGCGAACACCATTACAAATAAACAAAAACAATGATACAATAAAAAGGCTTCCGGTTCAACGAATGCACCAATTTTCACTAACATATCGGGTGATATTGTGAACAAAAAACTCTTTGCATCTCTGCTTATACTACTTTATCATATTAATTTATATTTTGCGGACTATTTCCCGCCAAAGATTTCAAATTTTTCTAACATATTTGTCGGCCTAGCCATACCCATTTTCGCATATGCTATGGCTGTTGGATTTTTGCGTACATCTCACAGCGGCTACTATTTTATGCGCATTGCCATTGCCGCAGTTCTCACTCAGAGCATTCAGTGCTTTTTGTTGCCCCTTACGGGAGTACCTTACTCATCAATACCGCTTAATCCGATGTACGCATTACTATTAGCCTTCGGCTTGCTCTACGGTTTAGAGATGATTTTGCCATACACTCCGGATAAAATTGCGACGTTAAAATTACTCGAGGCCAATCCGGAAACCAAATCGACCCGTTTCGATATGCGAATATCAAACGACACGAAACGGCCTCCCGGAATGCGTGTTCCCCAATGGCCGGATCCATTGATACAAATATCTGGGGTATTTCTGGTCGTCTTATGCCTGACTTTACCCGTCATCATTCCGGTCACTTCAGGTCTCTTTTTTGTACTGACTACTTTGCTGTTTTATGTTATTGAAAAATGTTTCAAGCAAAACAAAATGCTAACGGCCTTCATATGTTTTTTCTTGCTTGATGCCGCATTTCTCTTGGTACAATACAGATACACCGGTCAGATTCACCCATGGGGGGCCTCTGCCGCAACCGTTGTTTTTTGCTTTATGCCCAACGAGGAAAAACGCCCATCAAGAAAAACGCGCAACTTGATGTATGCATTTTTTCCCTTACACATATTAGTCTTATTGCTTGTTCGCATATTAGTCTATTCGTTTTAGCTCAGTATCAGAATCGAATTAGCGAAAAAAAGACTTAAAACCGTTTCGTCACTTCTTGTTTATTCGCAATGCCGAATGGAGAAAGATGTATTTTGAGATTGAGTTCTGATATAATTTCTAGGCACCGACTTCCAAAAAACGAATCGAAAGAGGCGAGGATCATGGCTTATTCTGTTGAAATCGACAAAAAATGGCAAAAACGTTGGGAAGAATCCGATTTGTATCGCTTTGACACGGACAATCTTGACAAGAAGCTTTATTGCTTGGAGATGTTTTCATATCCGAGTGGCGCGAACCTGCACCTCGGACATTGGTATAACTACGCACTGACAGACTCTTGGTCAAGAATGAAGCGTATGCAAGGCTATAACATTTTTCACCCAATGGGATTCGACGCCTTTGGGTTGCCTGCTGAGAATTACGCCATCAAAACCGGTATCCACCCCCAAGATTCGACCATGTCGAACATAAAGACCATGATGGAGCAGCTAAAGGCACTCGGTGCCACTTACGATTGGCGCTATGAATTAGCCACGTGCACTCCTGAATACTACCGCTGGAACCAGTGGATTTTCTTGCGACTACTCGAAAATGACCTGGCTTACCGCAAGAACGCTCCGGTGAACTGGTGTCCCAAGTGCAACACGGTCCTTGCCAACGAGCAAGTCATTGACGGTGCCTGCGAGCGATGCTCCTCAGACGTCGTCCGCAAAAACATGACACAATGGTTTTTCGCGATTACGAAATACGCCCAAGAATTACTCGACTGTTTGCCGGATTTAGATTGGCCGGACAAGACAAAAAAGATCCAAACCAATTGGATCGGTCGCTCCGAAGGCGCGCAACTCTCATTTTATTGTGAAAAGGATGGCGAGCCGATAAATACCAAAGACGGCCACCCTCTCAAACTCGATGTATTCACTACGCGCGCCGATACGCTCATGGGTGTCACTTATGTTGTGGTCGCTCCCGAATCCGATCTCTGCGACGTATTGACTACTGAAGACCAAATAGAAGCGGTCCGCACTTACCAAGATCAGACGCGAAAAGCATCTGATATTGATCGTATGTCTACCACTCGCGAAAAAACCGGCGTATTCACCGGTTCTTATGCCGTACATCCGATTACCGCTAAAAAAGTCCCCATCTGGACCTCAGACTACGTCATCGCCGGATACGGCACCGGCGTTGTTATGGCCGTTCCCGCTCATGATGAAAGAGATTTTGAGTTCGCTCAAAAGTTCAACCTCGATATTATTCGGGTCATTGCTTCAACACCCGAAGCCGATGACGATTTACCATTTACCGAAAAGGGCATCTTAGTCGACTCCGGCGAATTTACAGGCATGAGCTCAGATGAATCCATTCATGCCATCATCTCAAGACTGGCACCGCATGACATGGGTGAACTCAGGGTCAATTACCGGCTCCGCGATTGGCTCATATCGCGCCAGAGGTATTGGGGGACGCCCATTCCGATCATTCATTGCCCGGATTGCGGTGTTGTGCCGGTTCCGGATGACCAGTTGCCCGTACTTCTGCCTTATGACGTCGAATTCAGACCGGACGGTGAATCTCCACTCAAAAAGAACCGCGCCTTTATGGACGTTAAATGTCCAAAATGCGGCGGAGAAGCACAACGTGAGCCGGATACCATGGATACTTTTGTTGATTCGTCCTGGTATCAGTTCCGTTATGTCGATAATCGCAACAACAGCGCCATTTTCGACAAAGACAAGGTGAACGCTTTGTGTCCCGTTGATAAGTATGTCGGCGGACCGGAACACGCAGCCATGCATTTGTTGTATGCGCGCTTTTTCACTAAAGCTCTGCGAGACATGGGTTATCTCAACTTTGACGAACCGTTCAAATCCCTGGTTCATCAGGGGATTATCTTAGGACCGGATGGCAACCGTATGTCAAAATCCAAAGGCAACACTGTCGCACCGGACGCCTACGTCAGCAAATACGGGTCAGACGTCTTCCGCACTTATTTAGCTTTTGGTTTTGCATACACCGATGGTGGTCCGTGGAACGATGGCGGCATCCAAGCGATTGCCAAATTCACATCGCGCATCGAGCGAATCATCGAAGACTTACCATCATCGAATACCCCAGAAGCTGTATTTACCGATAATAATGTAGAAGACAAGAGTTTGCTCTACGCCATAAACTACACGATCAAGTCCGTTACCCACGACACCGAAAGATTCCAATTCAACACGTCCATCGCACGTCTGATGGAGCTCGTCAACGCAATCAATAAATACCAAGGAAGCGGTTCTCCGAAGACATCACTCCTGCGCCAAGCAGGCGAAACGCTACTCCTTTTGTATGCGCCTTTCGCACCACATTTCTGTGAAGAACTGTGGAGCAAGATTGGCAACAAATATTCGATATTCAATCAAACTTGGCCTTCGTATGATCCTCAAGCCTTGGTTATGGACACAATTGAGATTGCGGTTCAAGTCAACGGGCAAGTCAAATTCAAAATTGACATCGACAACAATGCCGATGCCCCGCAAGTGGAAGAGCTCGTCCGAAGTGACAATCGCCTAAACGAAGCACTCGCAGGAAAAAACATCATAAAAATAATCTTTGTAAAAGGCAGACTCATGAATATTGTTGCAAAATAACACATCCCATGAATCGTCAGCCGAAGAGAATTCCCGGGTTACATAACCTCGGGAATTTTTTCTGCAGCGACCTTCTTCACCCAAACACTCACCTGACCTCCGGAAACCGGAAAATCCGCTCCCCCTTGATCCGAAAGAATGATTTCATGGTGATGATGCAAGGTGATATCAATCCAGACAGAGCCGGCTTGGCTCTCTCCAAAAGAAAAATATAGAGAACCGTCGTCCGTATTGCTAATCACCGCCACCAATCCGGAGTCCGCGTGCTCTTCATCACCCAATCTCTGCCAACCGACAATATGCGCATCATCAAACTGATCCACTTGTTCCCCGTAAGCCAAATACTTTCGAGCCAGCAACAACGGATCAAGACGCTCTTTTAACGGAGCCTTAGGCACCTCGCCACCTATGCCGTAATAATCTCCATAAAACAAGCAAGGATATCCATCTTTTCGCAAAAGGATAAAGGCGTATGCGATCTCCTTAAACCATTCCTCAATAAATGACTCTAAAGACTGTCGATGTTGCGAATCATGGTTGTCTACGAAGGTAACCACGTTCATCGGATTAAACGAAACCAATGCATCTTTAAATATCTCCCGCAGATCATAATCTCGACCTCTATGAGACGCCTCGAAAAGATTAAAATGAAGGGGAACATCAAATAGCGTCATGTGATAATTGACATCCGAAAGATACTCACGCAAGCGATCCGGATCCCCCCGCCAATACTCCCCCACCACAAAAAATGATCGATCCACACTTTCTCTTACACTCCGTACAAAGTTCTCCATGAAATTCTCATCAATGTGCTTGACTGCATCCATTCTCATGCCATCAAGGCCAAGCTCCTGAGTAATCCATCGTCCCCAATAGAGCGTCTCTTCGACGACATCGGGATGATAATAGTCAATATTGGCGTACATCAGAAAATCATAGTTGCCAAACTCCTCATCGACAGCCTGAGCAAACTCCTTACCCTCGCCGGCAAACTTATATATGGCAGTCTCACCGGACCGCGCATCATAATCCGTAGCCGAAAAATGAGATTT
>DUPM01000021.1 GCA_012838315.1 Clostridiaceae bacterium | reverse complement strand
TGCGAAAAATTAAGCGCGTCACAATGGAGGACTCTATGGCAAAAGATTCTAAACTAAACCGAGTTTTTCAAAAACCTTGGATGGGACTGCTGTTCTTTTTGGTCAGCTTGGTCGCATTGCTCTTTGTGGGCGGAATGATGCAATATTATTGGGGCATGCTCGGCATGGCATTGACCGAAATCATGATTTTGATGTTCGCTATTGGGGGCGTCTTATTGTCCGGACAGAAATTTAAAGAGGTGTTCCCCTTTAAATTTGATAACGGGCGACACTTGATGCGTCAAATCATTGGTACGGCTATATTCTGGGTGGGTTCGTTTCTTTTGGTTATGGGGGCAAATGTCATAATTATGTCGTTTTTCCCGGAGCAATTGACAGATACTTCGCAGGGGCTATCTGATTTTTTCCAGGGCATTCATCCGGTGATTGGGTTCTTGATTGTTGCATGTATGCCTGCTGTTTGTGAAGAGGCGCTTCATCGCGGATACATTCAATCGACGATGAAGAATATCAAGAGGGATTGGGTCGTTGTTTTGATTATGGGCGTTGTATTTGGTGTGTTCCACCTCGACCCCGTTCGATTTCTCGGGACAGCGATTTTAGGAGCGGCTCTGGCATATCTGATGGTTAAGACACGCAATTTCCTGTTGCCGATACTGTTTCATTTTTTGAACAATGCCTTTTCGTTTTCAGTCTCGCAACTCGTTTCGGTGGATCCTGAAACGGCGACCGGTACCGTATCCTCTGTCAACAACATAACTCTTATAGCGGCAGCGCTTATCTATCTTTCTGTTGCGCCTGTTTTGTTGTTGCTTGGCGCATATTTGATTCGCAAAAAAGTGAGCATCAAGGCGTTGTCGACTGAAGATGCCAAAAAAGTAAATATGAAGAAATTGAAGTGTGTCATCATAGCCCTCGTGGTCAGCGCCGGATTGTTTGGATCAGGTGTAGTGGTTGCTGCGTTCTCCATTCTGTCACAGCCAGATTCTGTCTATTTAACGAAGTCTGTCGACTACTCGATAACGAACCAAGCATTCTCGCATGATATTGAGTTGGACAAAGAAACGGAGTATATCATTTCTGCCACATTTTCTGAAAGTGACGGTATGACACAATTTCAGATTGTGGATTCTGACGGTAAGACATATGTAGATGAAACTGGAGCAGACTTCTCCATTTCCGGAATGCAATTGACACTAGAGGCGGGCGCCTATCATGTTATTGTTAAACCGGATGACGAGACACTTCAGGAATTAGGAACCGGTGAGACGGTGTCCACGAAGTTTACGGTGACGATGGTTCAGATGCCCGGGTAGCAAAAATAACCCAGGAAGGGCAATGCCCAATTACTGCGATGAGACAAGCGATGGTCAAGAAAAGACGATCGCTTGTTTTGTTTTGACAGGTCTTCACCGGATCGTGTCAACCGTTGAAGAAAATCGGGGCCTTAAACGTCGTGCTCTCGGTTGCGTTGTCCGGTGTCGTTTCCAGCGTTTCGGAGATCGTTTCCGATGGGTGCGGAGTCGTTGCGCTCGGTACATTATTGCCGGAATTTGGGATTGCGCTATCTTGGAATAAATTCGTTGCATTAGGATCGGCGGGCGCGGTGACTGACGGCAGAGGCGTGTTCTTCTGCATCTCAGAAATATTGCCGAGCATGGTGTATAGCAAGAAGAGTATGACTAATAGGCCGACCAGCATAACAATAGTGAACAGAATGGATTTTACTATATGGTCTGACATCAAAAGTCCTCCGATATCGTCATCGTTGTCACTGAATATTGTAATTCGATTGCGTAGCAAATACAAATCAGAACTCGCGAAAATATCAAATATGTGTTAGAATATATTTGTTTCATGTAAGTTTCGGTATCGGATGTCATCCGAGCCACGAGCACATATTATGATAGTCCCTTGCACCCGGCATAGCCGCTCAAGGCAACGCATTCATTTTCTGGAACGACAGCTCTGTGAAGTAACAGCCGTTGGGGACAAGCCTGCCGGCTTTTCCCGGCAACCCGTGATAGGAGAAATCTAATGCGAAGATTTTTGTCTAATTCTTCCGATACGCCCGCAGGACATCAAATGAAAAATGCGGCGCAAAAACATGGTTCCGTTCGATTTAGTCTTGGGAACAAGTTACGGAAAATCTATTGGGCAGATTATTTAAAATTACAAATGATACGAGGACGGCTATCGCGTTGCTCTGCGGATATGGTGACACTCATCCCAGCGGCGAAGTGGCTGTTCGAAAACTATCATCAGCTTTACCTGAGCTTGAAAGCATTTCAAGCCGCCGGAGCCGCGTCGAGATACCGCCGTCTTCCGGTGATTGCCAGCGGCCCGGAGAAAGATTTTCCGAGAGCCTTTTTAGTCGCGCGGGAAATCATTTACGCCAATCATTATCACGTCAACGAGGAACAATTGATACGATTGGTTTCAGATTACCAGCGCACGCTCAAACTTGAGCAGGATGAACTTGATATTCTTCCGGACATTTTGAGATTCTGCATTTTAGATCGAATTATTGCTGAGGCGTCGCTGGTGCTCCCGGCAATCGAAAGCAAGAGACGAGCAGATCAGATTGTAGATCGCCATGTTGATGGCCTGATGGCTGGGGGCAAGAATGATCTGACTGCAATTAAGAAAGAACTCCGCGTTAAAGATTTAAGGCAGTTTACATTTTCATCGCACCTCATTTATCGCTTAAAATGTCTTTGCATAACAGCCCCGGAAATTGAGGAATTATTCAGAGACATTCTTGGCGAAAAAAAGACAAGAGGTTATATTTCTGAAATCACTGACGACGAAACTCGGTTTGAAACCGAAACGGAGGGCGTGATTAGTGCGCTTTTCGAGAGTCTAAAAGAAGTCGCGGACGTGGATACGGATCGTTATATCTCAAAGGTTTCAACGATTGAGAGGATTCTCAGCAAAGATCCTGTGGCGGCTTACGCTCGGATGGATTCTGCATCGCGTGCTTTTTACAGAAAACAAATTGTTCGCTATGCCAAGAAATTCAAACACAGTCAGTCTGAAACGGCTGATTTGGCAGTCTCGTGTGCACATCATCCACCGCAAAACGATTGTTTTGCCGCGCGAAATCACGTGGGCTGCTATCTTGCCGGGCAGGGGCGACACGCTTTTCGTGAGCGACTAGCGGGGCACAAACTGTGGTGTCATTCTGAAGAGATTAAACGCGTCGCAGGCCATATTATCTATTTTTTCGGCATTGTCATGATGACGACGCTCATCCTTTGTTCGGTCCTATTTCTGACCGGGTATCTTCTGACCCAGTGGACGGTTGGGATTGCTATGCTATTCCTGCTCATGATCGTTCCGGCATCAAGTATCGGAATATATATTATGAATACAATGGTGACGCGTATCGTCCCGCCGGATGTCACGCCGGCGATGGATTACGAAGATGGAATTCCGGCTACGAGCAAAACATTTGTCGTCATGCCGGTCATCGCATCATCGGCTAAGTCTGTGACAGCGTTCACTAAGTCACTTGAGAAGCATTATATTTCCAACCGTGACGAGCATTTGTATTTTGCATTGTTGCTCGATTTCAAGGATGCTGACCAGAGGCAACTTCCGAGCGATGAGGCGCTTGTGGAAGCAGGCGCGAAAGCGATCGAGGCACTGAACAAGAAATACGCGAGTCGGGGTGAGCGATTCTTCTTTTTCTATCGCGAACGAGAATGGAATGAGAAGCAGGGTTGCTGGATGGGCTGGGAGCGAAAAAGAGGGAAACTCGAAGAGTTCAACGCGATGCTCTTGGGGGATGCGTCACGCTTTATTATGCCGGTCGGTGACACAAGGGTATTTCCCGGAATTCGATATATCGTCACTTTGGACTCGGATACTGAACTGCCCAAAGAGACCGCTGCACGCTTGGTTGGCATTATGGATCACCCATTAAATCGTCCGGTGATTGATGAGGAGCGCCGGCTTGTGAAATCCGGGTACGTTATTGTGCAATCCGAAATACGCAACCGCATTCCATCGCCATCTTCAGGCGTTTTTCAGGCAGTTATTTCTGGTCGAGCGGGATTTGATCCTTACTCTACTGTGGTTTCAGACGTCTATCAGGATGTGTTTTCCGAAGGGATTTTCGTCGGAAAGGGCATCTACGATTTGCGCGCTTTTCACAGCCTCATGGATAAGCGTATTCCGGACAATCGAATTCTTAGTCACGATTTATTGGAAAGTTGTATGACGCGATGCGCTTTTGCGAGTGGCACGAAGCTTGTGGATAAAGTCCCGACAAGAATTGATTCATTTTTGCGTCGTGAGCATCGATGGATACGCGGTGACTGGCAGTTGCTTCCGTACTTGTTTCACCGCAAGGAGATCAACGTACTGTCGAAATGGAAAATAATAGACAACATTCGCCGAAGTCTGGTGCATCCTGCTCAGTTTATTTTAATCATCGCAAACATCATCATACTCCCATCAGCACTATGGATATGGCCCCTATTCTTGTTTTTCGAATTTGCTCTGGGCGCTCTTTTGATGCTGATAGGTATGATTTCGCGAAAAATCGGACGAGTGCATGAACGCATCTCTGTTTCGTTGCTCGGCCGTGTGGTTGCAGATTATTTTTTCCAAGCGCTCTATCGATTCATTCTGCTTCCGGCAAGAGCCTTGATGTGCCTGGATGCCATCATCAGAACGCTCTATCGACTTTTTATCAGCCGAAAGAATTTGCTTGAGTGGCAGACGGCAGATGCACTGGATCGTGAAGGTAGGAGCTCGATTCTCAATTATTTATTTATGATGTGGCCGGCCTACATCCCGGCATTTATGTTTGCGTGGACCGCATTCTATGCGCACAATGTAGCACAGTTGATTTCCGGAATCGCACTTTGCATACTATTTATGCTTTCGCCAATATTCGCCCGTTTTTCGGATCGCCCGATGCGCTCAAGGCAGCGCGAGCGCACAATAAAACAAAGCGAACCGATTCTTCGCCAATTAGCGCTCAGAATCTGGCGATACTACGTGGATCAAGCAACCCCTGAAAGACACTTTATGTGTCCGGATCACATTCAAGAACAACCGGGACCTAAGAGTGCGGACCGAACGTCTCCGACCAACATCGGCCTTCATTTGCTCGCTGCCGTTTCGGCGCGTGATTTGGGTTGGATTTCGATTTCAGAGCTTACTGATATCTGCGAAAAAATTATCCACGGGGTCGCGCAGTTGCCGCATTGGAAGGGACATCTTTACAATTGGTATGACATTAAGACGATGCGGCCCATTGCACCGAATTATGTATCAACAGTGGATAGCGGTAACTATTTTTCAAGTCTTCTGACGTTAAAACATGCGCTTCTGGATGCGATGAATAAACCAATATTCAATCCCGCGATAGTGAAGGGAATGGATGATATCAGAGCGTACGCTGTTGAGAATAAGGACTATTTTGAAGTTGCAAAGAATAAATCCAGACGAATCTCGAAAAATGAAAATATCAGGACAACAACGACCGCTGCCGCAGATAAGGCGGCGGACAATGTTCGCCGATTCTACGACGATATTATCGACATGTTGGCTGAAAATCACAAGAGTAGAGCGGTCTCAGAATACTGCGAAAGCATGCAAAGAGATTATGTATTTTTCGCACGAAAGAGCCCGGAGCATATGCTCGAAAGTCCGATGCAACTTGCGGAGAAAGGAAGTCATAATTCTGCCGAGTGGATTAAACGCGTACTTCGGTTGTCCGAGTGGATTGATCGCGTGGTGGCACAAGCCGACTTCAGCGCGCTTTTTGATCACAAGAAGCGACTATTTCATATTGGATACAATATTTCTGTGCAAAAACTGGATCGGGGCCATTATGATTTACTGGCTTCTGAAGCGAGAACGACGAGCTTCTTAGCCATAGCGAAGGGTGATGTGGGCCGAAGACACTGGGCGGCGCTTGGGCGACCGTTGACACTAATTCGAGGCATTCCCGCGCTGGTCTCTTGGAGTGGCTCGATGTTTGAATACCTAATGCCAGCGCTGACAATGCGCATGATGCCGGGTACGCTTATTGAGCAAAGCTGTCGTGCTGCTGTCATCAGCCAGCGCAGATATGCTCGAAAAAACGGGATGCCCTGGGGCATTTCTGAGTCGCAATACTATATTTTCGATAATCATGCGAACTATCAATACGGCCCGTTCGGCGTGGGGAAAATGAGACTTCAACCGAGTCTAAAACCGGTGCGTGTCGTTGCCCCCTATGCAACCGTTTTGGCGTTAATGCTTTTCCCGAAGCAAGCAGTCAAAAACATACGTCGATTACTTCGCCTTGGCGCAGGGGGAACTTACGGACTTTTCGAAGCACTTGATTTCAGTAGTCCGGATCCATTGACACTCCAGAGATACTCGGTTGTAAAGAGTTTTATGACACATCACTTGGGAATGAGCATCGCGTCAATTAATAATTTCCTGAGTGGCAATGCGCTCATCGAACGCTTCCATGCTGAGCCGATGATTCAGGCGGCGGAGCTTTCTCTTGAAGAAACGCTACATTCGCCGATGGTGACCATTGCAAGCATCGGATACAATATCGACTTGGCGGACAAACCAATGAACAAGGAGACCATCGAGAGTCGAATTTTCGATGGGTATGAAGAGAATTATCCGACAGCACATATCTTGTCGAATGGTCGATATCAACTGATGCTGACCCAAAAGGGCGAAGGATTTTCGGCTTGTGACCATAAAATGATCAATCGTTGGCGCCCATGTCGGAGTGAAGGTGGCTATGGTTCGTTCATATACATTCGTGATACGGAAGCCAATCGCATGTGGAGTACCGGCTATTATCCGGTCATGGCAAAGCCGGATGAGTACAAAGTCGTTTTTTCCCATGACAAAGCAGAGTTTATTCGCAGAGACGGCGATATTTCGACGCGAACTGAAATCACCATTTCACCGGTTGACATGGTTGAAATCAGAAGAGTTACATTAATCAATCACGGCGGCCGCACGATTCACCTTGATGTTACCGCCGCATTTGAGCCTGTAATAGCCGAACAAGAAAGTGATCTTGTACATCCGGCATATAGTAAACTGTTCATTAAATCCGAATATATTCCCGAACATCATATGTTGGTTGCGTCCCGACGCGCGAAAAGCCCTGACGAGAAAACCGGATCCGTGTGGATGATGGTCAGTTCGGATTATGCGCCGCTCGAAAATGTTCGGTTCGAAACCTCAAGACAGCGTTTCCTGGGCCGTGGGGGCTCCGCGAAAGCACCCGGCGCGCTTCGCTTCGGAGAGTATCTATCCGGCATGGGCGGTAGTAGCGGGGACCCGGTTCTGGCATTACAGCTTCCAATAAGTTTGGCGCCCGGAGGAAGTATCTCTGCCAGATTTATTACGGCATATAGCGAAAACCCAAGAGAAATATCTGCAATGGCAGAAAAATACGATGCCAGACAAAGTGACGACGATGCTTTCAAGATTGCACATACAGCTGGTTTGTTAGAAATTGAGTATTTGGGCATTCGTTCCAAGCAACTCGAAGCCATTCAAAATCTTGTCGGTGCGCTTTATTATCCGACAATGGTATTTAAAAATGATGTTCCACCATACAAAAACAATGCTCTGGGGCAGAGCGGACTCTGGAAATTTGGGATTTCCGGTGACCGGCCCATCATGTTGCTTCGCATATCTGATAGTCGCGAAAAAGAGACGCTCATCGATGTATTGCTGGCATTTGAATTTCTTCGCTTGCAAAAAATCAGAGTGGATCTTGTGATTCTCAATGAGTCGGAGGGCGGATACGATGATCAGCTTCAGCAACTCATTTTTGAAGAAACGGCGACACTGAAAGTATATGATCGATCGCTCAGTAAAACAGGTATTTTCGTATTAAAGAACGCTCAGATTACGTTTGAGGAGCGAAGCCTTATTTTGACGGTTGCGCGAATTATTTTCACAGCTCAGACCGGCATCTATTTTAGAAACATTACGTCTCGAGTGGCGAGCAAGCGTGCGGATAATGTCATCGCACTTTCTTCCGGTGCGTGGAATCCGCTTTCGCATGTTCAGAGCAAGCCTCGACATGGTGAGCCGGTGCCCGAATTTTTTAACGGCATCGGAGGGTTTGTTCGTGATGGGCGTGAATATGAGATTCGACTTGATCCGGGAATATCAACGCCGTCGCCGTGGATCAATGTTGTTGCTAATCCGAAGTTTGGATTCCAAATATCTGAAATCGGAGCCGGTTATACTTGGTCGAAGAACAGCCGAGAGAACAAGCTGACGCATTGGAATAATGATCCTATTCAAGATCCGCCATCCGAGGCAGTTTATGTACGTAATCGTCAAACGGGGGCGATCCTGTCGCCTTGCTCCTTGACTCCGGTTTCTGCAGAGACTTATCGTGTTCGGCACGGATTCGGCTATTCGATGTTCACGCGGCCGGACGATAATCTGACGCTTCAGATGACGGTCTTCGTCCCGGAAAATGATCCGGTCAAGCTCATTTTGCTCACTATTGAGAACAAGACAGATGAGAAGATGTCGCTCTCGGCTGTCTACTATGCGCAGTGGGTCTTGGGTGCATTCAGAGAGCACACATCGCCATACATCGTGACCGATTATGATTACGATAATGCTTTGCTGACGGCTAAAAATGTGTACAATCCTTCTGAAAACCAGGATGTGGCGTATTTGTTTTCGAGTCATGAAATAGTTGGGTATACCGGTGATCGAAAAAGTTTTATCGGCGTCGAGGGAAGCACAAAGTATCCTGTTGGATTGGCTTACGGTCGCATCAAAAAGAAAGTGGGAGAAGGGCTCGATCCTTGCGGTGTTATTGTCTGTGATGTTGATATCGCGCCGAACAGTTCTGAAACGATTGTTTTCGGGCTGGGAGAATCGCGAGACAATCATTCTGCGTCGATCATCGCAAATCAATATCGCGATGTTGAAGCATCGATCAGTGCACTCGGACAAGTGCATCGGTTTTGGCGCAAGATTCCCGGAGGCGCGATTGTGCGCTCACCGGACCGTGCGCTCGATATACTGATGAACGGTTGGATACTGTATCAGGTGATTGCATGTCGTATGTTTGCACGAGCGGCTTTCTATCAGTGCGGCGGTGCATACGGCTTTCGCGACCAACTCCAGGACGTCTTGGCCACTTTGAGTGTTAATCCGTCATGGACGAGAGCCCATATTCTTCGTTGTTGTCAAAGGCAGTTCAAAGAGGGGGATGTTCAGCACTGGTGGCACGAAAACGGTGTTGGCGTTCGCACGAGAATATCAGATGACCTTCTCTGGCTCCCATATGCAGTTGCCGAGTATATTTCAAGGACTCAAGACCAGACCATCTTGGATGAAATGGTTTCTTTCATTGAAGATGATTTACTCGAAGGCGATCAACATGAGCGCGTTAGCATTGCACATGAGTCTGAGGACACCGCTTCGGTATATCATCACTGCTTGCTGGCTATTGATCATGCGTCCGCTTTTGGCGTGCATGGCATGCCTCTGATGAAGGGCGGAGACTGGAATGACGGCATGAACCGTGTGGGTATTGAGGGAAAGGGCGAAAGTGTCTGGCTCGGTTGGTTTATGATTAGCGTACTTCGAAGCTTTGCGCCTCTCTGCGAGCAAAAAAACGACCAGGTTCTGGCCGAGAGATATCGTCAATCCGCAACGGACATCCAAAATTCAATCGAGCGCTATGCTTGGGATGGCGATTGGTATATGCGTGCGTTTTTCGACAACGGAGCGCCTTTGGGTTCATCTTCAAACGAAGAGTGTCGAATCGACTCCATCAGTCAGTCATGGTCTGTGATTTCTGGAGCAGGTAGTGATGAGCGAATAAATAAGGCTCTCATGTCCGCGAAGAGTCAATTGGTCGATTACGCCGAAGGTGTGGTAAAACTTTTATATCCACCGTTTAACGAAAACAAGAACCATCCGGGGTACATTCAGGCCTATCTGCCCGGTATGCGTGAAAACGGCGGTCAGTATACCCATGCGGCAATCTGGCTGTTCAAAGCATTCTGTATGCGAGGGGACGCCGAGGAGGCCTATCGACTGCTTAACATCCTGAACCCCATACGTGCAAGCTCCGATTTTCGATCAGTCATTCGATATCAACGAGAGCCCTATGTTCTCAGCGCCGACATATACGCTGTGTATCCCGACGCCGGCAAAGGCGGATGGAGTTGGTATACCGGAGCGGCCGGATGGTTCTATCGCACAGTGCTGCAAGATTTTCTGGGGATCGACTTGCGAAAAGATCGCCTGAGCATTCATCCGGTCGTCCCGAATCATTTCCAGAGATATCAGATTGAATATCTATTCGGGAAAACGCTTTACGAAATAGAGATTACAAAAAAATCGACACCATCGAGTGGTGCCGATCTCGTTGTAACATTGGATTGTGAGCGGGTGCCTGCAGATGACATACTACTCGTTGACGATGGTAATGTTCATCGCATTGATGTACATATCGGCGGTTAAAGCACCCGGGAATTAGTCTTTGCTTGCGAAAGCGTGCTTTGAACGAGGTGCCTTGCCGCGATTGGATGGGCGACCGCCTGCACGATTGTTCGGGCGGAAACCATGACTGCGACCCTGATCTTGGCGTTGTCCTCTGAAAGGTTGCGCACGCTTCATCGGAACCTCGGGAGACTGCATTGGAAAAGGGTGCTCGCTCTCAATGTACAGATCCTTGCCGATGAGCTTCTGAACACCTCTAAGCAAGCCATACTCGTCCTCGCCACAAAAAGCGATAGCGGTGCCGCCTAAGCCTGCGCGGCCGGTTCTGCCGATGCGGTGAACGTATGTCTCCGGAACCTCAGGCAGATCAAACTGGAACACGTGAGACAACTCTGCGACGTCAATGCCTCTGGCAGCAATATCCGTAGCAACCAGAATGCGTGTTTTACGACGCTTGAAGTTGTTCAGTGCATTCTGTCGGGCACTTTGCGACTTATTGCCGTGTATGGACTGAGCCGATAAGCCGGACTTCTCCAATGCGCTGACAATCTTATCCGCTCCATGCTTGGTTCTCGAAAAGACAAGCGCCGAATCAATGCCCTCATCTTGGAGTAGGTGAATGAGAAGGGAAACCTTATTTCTCTTGTCAACGCGAAATACCGACTGATTCACAGTTTCCGCTGCAGAAGAGCGGGCGGCGATTTCGATATAGTGCGGATTAGAGAGAATGGATGTCGAAAGCTCTTCGATTTCTGAAGGCATAGTAGCTGAGAAAAACATTGTTTGACGTTTTTCAGGCAGCGCTGCAACGATGCGTCTGACGTCCTGGATCATACCCATATCGAGCATGCGGTCGGCCTCGTCCAAAACGAAATATTTGACTTCGTTGAGTGCGATGAAGCCTTGGTTCATAAGGTCAAGTAAGCGGCCCGGTGTTGCAACAAGAATATCGATGCCTTCGCGAAGGCCCTTGACTTGCATGCTCTGGGATACACCTCCGAAAACGACTAAGGAGCGCAGTCCGGAGTGTTTGGCGTACTCGCGAAAACAATCGTTAATCTGCAAGGCAAGCTCACGAGTCGGCGCAAGAACTAGTGTACGAATACGACGACGTCCTTTGGTTGGCTCTTTAACCAATTTCTGGATGATGGGTAATGCAAAGGCAGCGGTCTTTCCTGTTCCGGTCTGAGCACAGCCGAGCAGATCTCTGCCGGACATAAGGAACGGAATCGCTTGTTCTTGAATCGGGGTGGCTTCAACATAGCCCATTGCGTCTAAGTTGCGGATCATTTCGGGCATTAAGCCCATTTCGTGGAAATTCAATATGTTCTCCTTGTGACATCTTTGATGTCAATATTTTGTATTCGATATATGATCCAAAAAAAAGAGACGCATGACTGCATCCCTTGATGAGTAATACTTCAATAATTGTCCATATACGGAACCGAAGTGTATTCTAACACATAAGACGATAAAATACTTCACTTTTGTTTATATAGATGTCACAATTAAATTATAGAATAAACGCACAAACCCAGCATTATCAATAACATGCCGGATAATCCCCCCCCCTTAATGATGCAAATTTACTATCCATTGCGCAGGAGGCAAAAGATGACGATTTGGGATGTTCTTCAAATTTCTGCAACTTCAGATATCGGCGACATCAGACGCGCATATGTTCAAGTGCTCTGTTCCGTGTCTCCCGAGACATTCAGCGCCTCTGAATTTCTGCTGCAGCACGAGGCATACGTGCGAGCCATTAACCTCGCCAGAACGGGTGATCCTGCTTATGAAATAATGCCGGAGGATACAGATGGCCTGCGTATTACGAGAGGTGTCATCGCATATTTGGAGCCGATTATCAGGCTTCGAGAGATGACTTCCGACGAGCAATTGATCAAGCAGTTACCTCGGGATGTCGCCGATAGGCACAACGAAATCATCTGCTTTTATACCTCTTTAATGGCGCTTCATGACGATTTTTACAGCCGAATAGACATTAATAATTGGAAGACGATGCTAAAGAATGATATTCTTCAAAATCAGGAGATTGTCCGCTATCTCAAGTTACCCATTCTGGCTTCTTGCGCTGCGGAACCCTTGTTGCCTCATCAAGTATGGATATATCTATCAATCGTGTTTGGTTGGAAAGACCCGAATTTTCGCTTGCCTAAGGATTATGAAAAAGAAAAGGAAGTTCTCGCGATAGAGACGGATCCGGCTTGGGCGTTGAGTTTTTCGAGATTTCGGCTGACCCGAAGACTTCCCGATCGTGCGAAACATAAAGTGGAGACGCAATCTGTCACGACGTGGCAGTTCGGACAAACAAAAAAGACGACAGAGTATAATGTCGATTTCGAGCTCTATGCCGCGTATCGTAAATATGCTCGAGATGCGATTATTGCGGATCAGCCGCAAGATGCTCGGAAATGGTTTATTTCAGCGGCAAATCTCTTCGACGGAGATTCAGACTTATTTGTCATATATTTTGATTACCTCAAAATCTTGCCCGAGAATAATCGTCTTCCGGCAACCGATAGTTTGTTTTTTGATGTGCTGCAAAGGCTCTTGGAATTTTTCCCCGAAGATGTAGGATATCTACTCAGTCGAGCGGATTATTATATGGATCAAGGTCAATTTGAACGCGCAGTACAAGAATATGAAAAGCTCGAAAATCAATTTCCGGATTGCTTGATGATCTTGTTGGCAATGTCAGAGGCATATCAGCAACAGAATCGTGATTCAGACGCGAATAAAATCATCAAGAAGATTCAAAAAAGATATGATTCGGTACAAGAAAGACTGGAATCCGGTCGCAGTCACTC
>DUPM01000157.1 GCA_012838315.1 Clostridiaceae bacterium | reverse complement strand
TCCTTGTCTCCCGCATTTGCTGCGGGCACGACATCATATTCTATGAACGTTGAAGAAACGGTATCCAAGATTACGGTATCCGCAGTCCCAGCTGATGCTAAGGCGTCTGTTGCTCTCAATGGTGTGCAGAATAATTTGAAGCCTGGAGCGAATACTGTGAAGATTACCGTCACTGCAGAAAACGGAGCGACAAAAGTATACTCCATATCTGTCACGCGTGCGCAAGGGCCGACACCTTCGCCGACTCCTTCACCGATACCATTGCCTTTAATGACATATCGAGGCCAGGAGTTCGTCATCTTGAATTTTGACGATCCGTCTTCTGTACTTGAGGGGTTCAGTATGACGACAGCTAAATACAAGGGAGTAGATATTCCTGTCATTAAGACCGTTTTACCCAATCAGACCGTTCTGTTGCTAGTATCTTTGCTAACGGATCAAGGGCAGCGCTATTTTATCTATGATGAGGTTAATTCGACGGTTATGCCGTATATCTACTACAGTCAGGCCGAGAAACGTTTGGTGTTTATGCAACCGAATGCAGCGACTCCAATACCAAAAGGTTATGAAGCCTTTGATTTCGAGTATGATACTCAGATTATTACGGCATTTCGACTCATCAGTGATCCGCTTAATCCTCAGATTCTGGTATTTCTTTTGGGTGAAGACGGGATTGGAAGTTTTTATTACTATGACATAGAGCAGAAATTGATTATGCCTTATCGCGGTGAAGTGGTTATTGTTTTGCCGACGCCCACGCTGTCTCCTGAACCCACACTGGCGCCCACTACGGTCATTCCATCACAGTCACAGACGGATGTGCTCGTTGAACAATCGACAGAGAATGAGTCGCTTGGTGCTATGCTGACGAACTTTAAGAATCCCCTTACACTACTCTTTTACATCGCTTGCTTGTTGATACTCATTCTTCTTGCTTCCATGATTATTCTTTATATCAAGAGTCGCATGAATACCGTTGATGATGAGGATGTAAACTATGAAGGGTATCATTCAATGTCTACAGATACAGACGATGCTTTCGCTTATCCTTATGATAACGATGAAGATAAACAAATTGACAAGGTTGAGAAATCTACGGTGATACCAACGTTGCTGTTTGGTGATGAATTTGGTATTCAGAAGGTTTCGAATCAGAATCTTGAAGCAGAAGCGTCGAAAAGTACGCATCGTGCAGATACTCAAGATGCCCAAAGTGTGATTCAACATAACCCCTCGGTTCGCCAAGTGAACCTTGGTTCGCTTCCAATTCTTGCAGAACAAGAGGTGGTTTCACCGCAACTAAAAGAAACAGAAGCCAAAGATGACGTTCAGAAGCCTATTCCGGTTCGGTTGAAGATGGAGATGATGGAAGAATCAAAAGCAGCGGTACTAAAAGATACTGCTGAGATCACCAAGGAAGAGACTCACCTCGAGAAATCGGAACTGCATTTTCCAAACGATAGTGACATATTGATAGAGAATGAATTTGAACCGCTTAAATTTGATCCGGATCTCTAATGCTCCTTGACGAATCGATTGATGTTTTATGAATACTAACGGGAGGTTTATATGATTACATTAAAAGGAAAATGGGTCTTCATTACCGGGGCAAGCCGAGGGCTTGGATATCAAATGGCACAGTACCTGGCGGATCAGGGTTGCCATTTAATATTGCATAGCAGATCGCTTTCAGGAACTGCAAATCTTTCACAAGAACTTGAGAAGAAGGGAATAATGACACGATGTGTCGATGGAGATCTTTCAAGTACCGTCACAGTGGAGTCTATGCTTAAAAAAATTGACGATCTGAACCTTGTGATTGATGTTGTCTTTAATAATGCCGGTGTACAGGTTGGGTATCACAGTGACTATCTAAATACACCGATTTCTGATTTTGACGCCAGTTTTCGAGTGAATACCATAGCTCCGGCAATCATTTGCTACCATTTCTTAAAAAAAATGAGAGTTCGCGGATTTGGGCGAATCATTAACACGACGAGCGGTATTCAAAATGAGCCCGAGCAAGCCGCATATTCGGCGAGTAAGGCAGCACTTGATAAATTCACATTGGATCTTGGCGGGAAATTTGACGGTTCGGATATAATGATTTCTGTCGTCGATCCCGGTTGGTGCCGCACTGACATGGGCGGTCCTTGTGCACCCAATGCACCAGAAAGTGCTTTGCCCGGCATGGTTGTAGGCGCATTTGCGGACGATCATAAAAGCCCGAAATATATTCGTGCTCAAGAATATGCCGGATTGACGATAGAAGAAGCAGTTCAAAAACTTCAAGGTCATTAATTAGTCTTTTTATGACCTTGCTATGCACGAATAGGGCGGTTGCATCTTGTGAATAAACACATTTGCAGCCGCCTTTATACTATTCTTATGGGCATTGTTGTATCAGAGGGAGTCCATGCTATTCATCCATGCATCGACTAAGGCATCACTAGGCATTCGCCAATCCCCGCGAGGAGATAGGGATACCGATCCGACCTTTGGACCGTCCGGCATACAGGATCGTTTGAACTGTTGGGAAAAGAATCGCCGTATAAATACTTTGAGCCACTTCTTAATAGTCGAAAAGTCGTATGAATCAATAAATGCTAAAGTCGCCATATACGCGATTTTAGAAGGCGAAAATCCATATCTCACAAAGTAGTAGAGGAAGAAGTCATGAAGCTCGTACGGGCCGACCAAGTCCTCGGTAATCTGCGTCATGGTGTTATTGTCATGTGGAAGAAGTTCGGGACTGGGCGGTGTATTTGCGATGTCGCGAAGCACCTCAGCAATTCCCGGTTCGGACTGAGTGGCGCTAAATAACACCAGATCTTTAACCAAAGTCTTTGGAACGGATGCGTTGACCGCATACATAGACATGTGATCACCGTTATATGTCGCCCACCCCAGAGCAAGTTCGGATAAGTCACCGGTACCGACGACTAACCCATTAAAACGATTGGCAAGGTCCATTAATATCTGCGTACGCTCTCGCGCTTGCGAGTTTTCAAACGTGACATCGTGAAGGTTCGCGTCGTGTCCGATGTCTCTAAAATGAAGTGATACGGCATCTTGAATAGGGATGGTCATAAAAGTGGTGTTTGTCTTGATTGACAATTCTTCAGAATTGTCGCGCGTGCGTGAAGTCGACCCAACCCCCGGCATGCTGACGGCATAGATACCGGCATGTGACAAACCGAGAATATCAAAGGCTCGAATTGTTACAAGCAACGCAAGAGTTGAATCTAATCCGCCGGACACACCGATGATGGCAGATTCAGAGTGGATATGAGAGAGGCGTCTAGCTAAACCGTGCGCCTGAATATTGAGAATATCATTACAGCGTTTATCACGATCTGCGTGATCTGTTGGGACAAACGGATGTTTGTTGAATAATCGAACGGTGTCGCGCGAGGCCTTGATATTCGGCAAGGAAAAGTCTGTGCGACGATAATCGGCATCTACCTGCTGGGCCGAATAATCCGGAAAGGTCGATTGTCTCAGGCGATCCTGAGTCAGTAGCTCAATGTCGACATCCTGATAAACTAAGCCGTCAGAAAATAGTTGAGACTCACACAATATTCTGCCGTTCTCGGAAATAATATTGTGGCCGGCAAAAACCATGTCGGTGGTCGATTCGCCGTTACCGGCATCGGCATACGCATAGGCACAGATTAAACGTGCCGAATGCATCCGAATGAGATCGCGTCGGAAATCAGCTTTTGTGACCAATTCATCGCTGGCAGAAAGGTTCAGAATGACGGTAGCTCCAAAAGCTGCATGAGTAGCAGATGGAGGAGTAGGCACAAACAAATCTTCGCATATTTCGACAGAGATACGGAGTTCGGGCAAATCATGACATACAAATATCTGATTGCTTCCGAAAGGATACGACTGTCCGTTGAATAGAATTGTGCCGGAAGCCGGACCGGCGCTGAAATGACGTCGTTCGTAAAATTCACCAAAATTCGGGATGTTTCGCTTAGGCACAAATCCGAGAATTTTGCCATGACAAATGACTGCAGCACAATTATATAGTTTAGAATGGTATGCAATCGGGAGACCAACAGTAAACACTATTGGAGCGTCTTTGGTATCTTCGACAATCTTAATGAGTGCTGCAACGGCCTGAGCTCGCAATACTTTCTGAAGGAACAAGTCGGAACACGTGTATCCGGTTAGCGAGAGTTCGGGAAAACATAAAACCGAAATGCCGGCTGATGAAGCTTTTGTGACTTCGTCTGCGATGATTTCGGCGTTGCGAAGAGGATTTCCGAGCAATAACTTCGGGGTACATGCACCGATACGAATTAATCCATGTTTCATATTGCTGTTCCTTTCTGATAAGAAGCGAATCAATACTATTATACAACAATCACAGTGTCGAAACACTTTGGAAGACGCTTTCATTAATGTTATAATTTTCGTAATTAAATTGCATCATGGAGCGTCATTTATGCGGTTATATTCAAAAGAGAAGCGTCCGATATTTGAGATTGAAACAGAGCGACTATTTTTGCGTGTCTTGCCGGCTTCTTTTGATGTTGAAGTCGCGGACTATCTTCGCAGAAATCGAGATTTTCACAAGCCATTTCAACAGTTGCACGATGATGCATATTATTCAGCCGAGGTGCAAAGGCAATATTTGAAATATGATTTAAGAGCGTTCCGTTTAAATGAGCAGTTTGGATTTTGGATTTTTCTTAAGTCGGTTCCAACGCGAGTGGTTGGACGTCTATCCTTTGTTTCTGTCATCAGGGGAGCGATGCAGTCCTGTTTTATGGGATATCACTTGGATCAGGATTGTGTCGGATTCGGATATATGACCGAGGCCATCAAAGCAGGCTGTCAGTACATGTTTAAATATCAGCAGTTGCATCGGATTCAAGCGGATGTTATGCCACACAACGCGAGATCCAATAGTACTATATTGCGTTCGGGCTTCATTAGGCAGGGCCTCAATAAAGATTACATGGCAATTGATGGGCGGTGGGAAGACCACCAAACATATGCTCTAATTAACGCTGACTACCAAAATGATTCAATTTTGAATGAATGAATTTTCGAATATGTATAGGATGATTTGATTATTAGCGCTATAATGATTATTGTATTTGTGTTTTCATGAATGACAGTTAAATATGAGGAGGTTATGTTCCATGTATAAGGCTCAATTCATCAAGGTGATTACCGTTTCGTCATTGGTGTTCGCTCTCGGTTTATCGATTGCGGCTTGCGGCAAGAAAGATGATTCGTCTAAGGCCTCTTCCAGCAATATTTCTGAGTCATCCACGCCCAGTCAACTGATTACTCTCGGAACGACAACAACAGTTCCGACTATTGTTTTTTCGGGATCTTTGGCGGCGAATGATGAAGTCGAGACATGGACAGTAACACCGATTAACCCGGCTCTTACAAAGTATGTCAACGTCAATACGGGATATCTCAAGGTGCGCAAGGGGCCCGGTGTAGATTATGATCAGGTCGCCGCACTTTCTAAGAATATGCAGGTAGTCGTTATCGGTAAGACGGATGGTAATTGGTACAAACTTGACGATGGCTATTATGTTTCGGGAGATTACTTGTCGGATACGACGACGTGATAACTCATTCGGTTGTCTTTTCGGCCGATGCAGCTGCATCGGCCATTTTTTCGAGAAAAGGTATCAAGCCATCGTGATGGATTGCCCTTCGTTCTCTTTTAATACGGCTTTTCTTTTAGTATAGACAAGCCGAAAATGTTGTTGTATTATGTCAAGGCAAGTTTGCTGAATTTGTGACCGATATATATTTTGCGGGTGTAGTTCAATGGTAGAACTCCAGCCTTCCAAGCTGATCACGTGGGTTCGATTCCCATCACCCGCTCCACTCTTTGGCGGTCGAGAGGCCGCCAAAGTTATCTTGGGTCTATAGCTCAGCAGGATAGAGCAACAGCCTTCTAAGCTGTGGGTCGGAGGTTCGAGTCCTCCTAGGCTCACCAAGGGATCGTTTAGACGATCCTTTTTTAATTTTTTCATTGGCATTATTTGATAATGTTGTAAAATGACCTGAGTTGCCGAGAATCTCAAATTTTTTGCAATCATATTGTTAAGAATTGTTAGCAGTATTTCTGCTATTGTTGTGATAACCTGTTTTTGGGTGTTTCCGCAACGCTATCATATATTTTTTCGGAGGAGAGACATGCCAAAAAAAGCAGTCTACGACAATCAAAGTATTACATCACTTAAAGGGGCAGACCGAGTTCGTAAACGTCCGGGAGTTATTTTCGGATCAGATGGTCTGGAAGGATGTGAGCACTCGTTTTTTGAGATTCTTTCAAACTCAATTGATGAGGCACGTGAAGGCCATGGCGATCGCATCGAGGTGATTCGTTACGCCGATGGCACCATTCAGGTTTCTGACTACGGAAGAGGGATTCCGCTCGACTATAATGCCAAAGAAGGCCGATTTAATTGGGAGCTTGTCTATTGCGAACTATACGCCGGCGGCAAATACAATAATGACACCGGTGAAAATTATGAATTTAGCTTAGGTCTCAATGGTCTGGGCGCGTGTGCTACTCAGTATGCTTCTGAAGTATTCGATGTTTCCGTTTTTCGAGACGGATACAAATATGCACTTCATTTTGAAAAAGGAGAAGTGCATGGTGAGCTTCAAAAAGAAGAGACGCGTTTTAAGCGAACCGGTACAGTCCAACGCTGGAAACCGGATCGAGAGGTTTTTACTGAAATAGTCATCCCGATTGAGTCGTTTCAGACAATCTTAAAGCGTCAGGCCGTTGTGAATAGCGGTGTGACCTTTGTATTGACCGATGATGAGACCAAGGAAGAGTATGTTTACTGTTATCCCGATGGAATCGCCGGTTATGTTGAAGAAATCGGTGATGAAAACGCGATGACTAAGACACATTTTTTTGAGGGTAGTGGTCAGGGCAGAGATCGTTCTGACAAGTCCGATTACAAGGTCCGCTCGGAAGTGGCTTTCTGCTTCAATAATGAGATTAATCGAATTGAGTATTACCATAACTCGAGTTTTCTTGAGCACGGTGGCGCACCGGACAAAGCGGCGAGAAATGCATTTACGTCGGAAATAGATCGTCAAATTCGGATTAGAGACAAATATAAGAACAATGAGAGCAAGATTACGTTCCAAGATATCTCAGATAGTCTGATTTTGGTCACAAGTTCTTTTTCTACACAGACCAGTTACGAGAACCAGACGAAAAAGGCCATCAACAACAAATTCATCCAGGAGTTTATGACGGATTTAATTCGACAGCGACTTGAGGTGTGGTTTATTGAGAATAAGCAGGATGCCGATCGCGTCATTGAGCAACTGTTAATTAACAAACGCAGTCGTGAGAATGCCGAAAAAACGCGTTTGAATGTGAAGAAGAAGCTGATGGGCTCAATTGACATCAATAATCGCGTCAAAAAGTTTGTTGATTGTCGAACGAAGGATATATCACGCAGAGAACTCTACATCGTAGAGGGAGATTCGGCTCTCGGATCATGTAAAATGGGACGTGATGCTGACTTTCAGGCGATTATGCCTGTGAGAGGCAAGATACTCAACTGTTTAAAATCAGATTATAACGTTATTTTCAAAAGCGAAATTATAGTCGATCTATTAAAAGTATTGGGTTGTGGTGTTGAGATCAGCACAAAGCATAACAAAGACCTTTCTTCTTTCAGTCTGGACATGCTGCGATGGAACAAGATTATTATTTGCACAGACGCTGATGTCGATGGATTTCAAATTCGCACATTGATTTTGGCAATGCTATATCGGCTGACACCGACGCTCATCGATGAAGGGAAGGTTTTTATCGCTGAGTCGCCGCTGTTTGAGATTACTTATCGCGACAAAAAAACGGAGCGAACTTTATTTGCGTATGATGAGAAGGAAAAGGCAAAGATTCTCGCTGACTATCCGGGCGAAAAGTTATCCATACAGCGTTCAAAAGGGTTAGGCGAAAATGAGCCGGAGATGATGTGGCAAACCACAATGAACCCGAATTCAAGGCGTCTGATTGAGGTGGTTGCTGATGATGTTAAGGCAACATCAGAGACGTTTGATATGCTATTGGGTGATAACCTCCAAGCACGGAAAAATCACATTGAAAAGAATGGTCATCTCTATCTCGACCAACTGGATGTCGGTTAAACGTACCAACACAATCTTGCAGATGAGCCAATGAATACAAGAATATCGGAGTAAATCATGAAGAAACATTCGAACCAACCATCTGAAGAAAAACCGAAGATATCGCTTAAATCAAGCAATAATGCTGAGAGCGACGGACCGGCTATCATAGAGAAACAGTTGATTACTGATACGCTTGAAAGCAACTATATGCCGTATGCGATGAGTGTAATTGTATCTCGTGCAATTCCGGAAATTGACGGGTTTAAGCCTTCTCATCGCAAATTATTGTACACCATGTATAAGATGGGATTGTTGGGCTCGACACGAACCAAGTCTGCAAACGTCGTCGGACAGACAATGAAGCTCAATCCCCATGGCGACATGGCTATTTATGAAACGATGGTCCGATTGACTCGAGGCAATGGGTCACTCTTGCATCCATATGTCGACTCAAAAGGTAATTTTGGTCGGAATTACTCCAGAGACATGCAATTTGCCGCTTCGAGATATACGGAAGTAAAGCTTGACAAAATTTGCGAAGAATTATTTAAAGGTTTAGATCGTAATGCTGTTGATTTTATTGATAATTATGATTCGACTATGAAGGAACCCACGCTTCTTCCTTCGACTTTTCCCTCCATTTTGGTCAATAGTAATCAAGGTATTGCGGTCGGGATGGCATCGAATATCTGTTCGTTTAATTTAGAAGAGGTTTGCCGTGCAACGATCGCATACATGAAAGATCCAATGGCATCGCTGATGGACATTATGCCCGGACCTGATTTTTCGGGCGGCGGCGTCATCCTATATGATGATGAAGCGATGCAACAAGTATTTGATTCGGGACGCGGAGCTGTACGTGTGCGTTCGAAGTATCGTGTAGACCGCAAACAAAACATGATTGAGATTTATGAAATTCCTTATACGACAACCGCAGAAGCCATCATCGATGAGATTAGCGAACTCGTTCGATCATCTAAGGTCAAGGAAGTGTCGGATGTTCGAGATGAAACCGATCTAGATGGTCTTTGTATTACTATTGAATATAAGCGCGGTACGGATCCTGATGAATTGATGACCAAGTTATTCAGGTTTACTAAGCTTGAAGATACATTTTCGTGTAATTTTAATATTCTGATTAACGGTATGCCCAGAGTTCTCGGCGTGAAGTCGATTATTGCCGAATGGTTGTCATGGCGGCGTGCTTGCCAGAAGCGTGAAATTCTCTTTGATGTGGAGCGCAAGCAAAATCGATTGCATCTACTCGACGGCTTAGCGAAAATTCTCCTGGACATAGATCGTGCCATTGCCATTATTCGGAATACAGAGTTTGAGGCCGATGTCGTACCGAATTTAATGGATGGCTTCGATATTGATGCACTGCAAGCAGAGTATGTAGCAGAAATTAAACTCAGAAATATCAACCGCCAGTATATTATTAATCGTACTGCAGATCGTGAAAACCTCATCAAAGATATTGATGATTTGAATGATATCTTAAGTAAGCCTAAGCGACTGGATTCATTGATTATCAAGTCGCTTGAAGACGTCGCAAAAAAGTACGGCAAGCCTCGCCAATCCGAACTTCTTCACATAGAACAGGCTGCGACTTTCTCTGCGGATAAAATGATTGAGGACTATAATCTCAAGCTGTTCATGACGGAGCACGGATATATCAAGAAGATTCCGCTTACCTCACTGCGCAGCGCAGGCGAACTCAAGACCAAAGATGAAGATAATATCATCATTGAAAAGGAAAGCAAAAACAAAAGCGAGGTCATTTTCTTTTCGGATAAAGCGGTTGCGTATAAGCTGCGAATTTTTGAACTTGCAGACACCAAGCCATCGGAACTCGGCGGGTATCTCCCCAATATCCTGGATATGGAGGAGGGCGAACGCATCATTTACATGGTCGTCACTGATGATTACGTGGGCGAAATCTTGTTCGGCTATGAGAACGGCAAGGTGTCAAAAATCCCACTCAAGGCGTACGAGACCAAGCAAAATCGAAAAAAATTGCTTCATGCTTGCTATGAAGGGTCTTTGGTCATTGCTGTACATCATATTTTTGAAGATGCAGATTTTGCTGCAATAACAAATCAGGATAAAGTCGTCATTTTCAATTCCACGCTAATCCCGTTGAAGACGACACGATCGTCCCAAGGCATTCAGGTTATTGTCAGCAAAAAAGGAAGTAAACTTTCAAACCTGATTCCGATTCAATTCAGTGGTTTGAATGATCCGGAACGTTATCGTATTCGCAAAACCCCATCAGTGGGTTATTATCTAAAAGAGAAGACATTGGATTTCAGACAAATCACATTGGGAGATGTATAGCTTGAACTCATATTTCGGAATTGACCCGAAGCTGGAGCGTGGCTCTTCAAAATTCAGACTGTCGATTGTAATAATCGGAGTTGCTATCTTGCTCGTTTTTTCCATTGGTATTGGGATTATACATGCAACTAATAATCGATTATCTCGCGTTTTGATTGATTTCAATATGGCTATCGAGGAGCGCGATTATTCAAAAGCCCTTTTGATATATAGAGATATTCACGAGAGCATTGTTCGCGTTGACCCGAGCCGTCAGCAAAGCATCCAACTGGAAATACAAGTGCTTGGCGAAATTGAATCTGTCGTGCAAGAGCGCGTGACGCGAATTATGACTCAAATCCGCTACGAGAGATATGTACCATCTGCTGATGACCGAGCATTTTTAGAGGGATTGGAAGAGCTAACCGGTGCGCGTCTGTCAACATGGCTCGATGATTTGGCTCGAGAGTATTTGCTCGGCTCGATAGAAAAACCAACCATTGTATTTATTTATGATCAAATTAGTGACTATGCCAATGTTTCTGCTACGACAGGTCAACTCAAAAACGAATTGTCTGCAATTGAATTGCTTCGTGGTGATGTACAACTTGCAGAGACATATTTCTCCCAATATAATTACATCGAAGCGGCCAAACAATATGAATATATTCTGTCCATGGCAGACGGCTATGTTTTAAAGTTTTCTCAGGATCGGTTGGCAACTCTTAAGGAAGAAATGTACGAACCGATTATGAAAGAGTCAGAGCAACTGATTGATAATTTTCAATACTACACTGCAGAAGATATTCTGTCAGAAATGATTCGTATTTTTCCGGATGACGCACGAGTTGAGAATAAATTATTGGAGGCAACATCAAATACGTCTTTAATCGAACCCTATATTGGGACGGTCGAAGTCATTTGTGTTAAACCGCTGATTGCAGATAAAGAAGTTGCTTTTTCAAGTTCATCTGCGTCGTCTGTCGATGCATACAATTTGACGAGAGATGAATTTTCTCGAATTCTCGAATCACTTTACGCAAAAAATTATGTGCTGATTAACCCTGAGCATATGGTTGATTTATCAAATCCGATAGTTCTTCAAGATCAGGCGCTTTATGTGCCGCAAGGTAAAAAGCCACTCGTCATAATTCTCGAGAACTTCAACTATTCGGCGTATCAGATGGGACAAGGATTCTGTTCAAGACTGGTTCTTAACGATCAAAATCAAGTAAGCGGCGAATATGTAAATGCATCCGGGCAAGCGGTAATAAGTCGAACAGCAGAGGCCATTGGTATTCTTGATGCATTTGTCGAAGAGTATCCGAGTTTTTCGTTCAATGGTCAAAAGGGTGTCATTTCATTTAGCGGATATGAAAGTGTTTTTGGTTACATCGTTCACGAAGATCAATTGGATGATCGAAACAATGCGCTGACCGCAGTCGGACAGCCCACGCTCTCTTTATCAACTCAGGAAATTTCTGCGAATCAAGAAAAGGTGAAAGGTATTATTGATCGCCTTAATACGACGGGATGGGTTTTTGCATCATCAACTTATGGATATATTAATGCCAACAGTTGTGACCAAGAGACCATTCAGATTGATACGCAGAAATGGTTGGATCAGGTTGCGCCGATTGTCGGTCAAGTGAATATTTTGGTCTATCCGAACGGTGACTTCATCAAGGGCTCGGACCCAAGATGTGTGTATTTGAAAAACAGCGGGTTTAGAATTTTCTTTGGCGTCGGGCCGACTCCGTATCATATCTATGGTGATAATTATCTTTATTTTGACCGAGCGGTACTCAACGGCGATACCGTTCGAAATGTTGATTACTCAAGGCTCTTTGAGGCCAAAGACGTATATGATGAGAGTAGGAAGGTTCCATTTGATTAACTAAGCAGAATTGAGAAAGATTATTTAAATATTCACTTTTCAATATCACATATATGATATCCTTAACTAATAAATTTCAAATCGTGTTTTGGAGGAGACATTGAATAAGCAGATAACTGAGTCTTGTTCCGTGAATTCGTTGAAGCGTCGAGTCCTCCGATTCTCCGCTTTAATACTTTGTCTTGCATCAATATTTGTTACTTCTTGTTCTTCATCCGGTAATGGGTTCCGGGATATTGTCAATGCAGTCGAAAGTCAATTTCCGGAAGTTTTTCAGACGCCGAAACATCTTCAAAGCAGTTTGGCTTCCGTCGATTCGGACGATGTCATTCCTGTAGGTAGCGCGCAAGATTTGTTTTATGCCTCCCAAGAGGCTTTATACGCTTTTCAGCCTGATCTATATTTGAAGGTAAACTCTTTCGAAGAGTTCAATCAATTCTGGGACGAACTCATCAAAGATGGTGCATTGCACTCTGCTTTTCAAAATCCAGAGGTACAGATTGAATATGATAATCTCGAACCTTGTACGGTCAGGATTGCTCTCGATTACAATGATACCGGTAAGGTTATGCAAAAAGTAATAAATAGCCCCACTCCGGATTTTGACGAGGCATTACATCAGGAACTATATGATTCGGCGGTAAGTGTTCTTGAGGACATTACAAATTCGGAAATGTCCGATCGAGAGATTGCTGTCGCGGTTCATGATTATTTAGTGATGAATACGATTTATGAGGACGACGCAGAAACGAGCGATCAAATTGACTATTTGGCGACTGCGCACAGCATATTAATTCAAAATCAGGGTCAGTGTCAAGGGTACGCTGAGGCGTACACGCTCATGCTGACTCTTTCTGGCGTGGAATGTCGAATTGTATCTGGTTCTGCGCTTGATCAAAGTGCAAAATATCAACCTCATGCATGGAATCAAGTTAAGATTGATGGGGTATGGTATCACGTTGATGTGACTTGGGATGATCCTATACCGGATACGGGAAATCAGGTCATCAGTACATATTTGTTAAGGTCAGATGAATTTTTTGATCGTGATCATGATTGGTCGGACCTATTTCCGTATTGTCCGGAAGATGATCCAATTGGCATTACGGACCGCTAATTAATCAAGATGTAGTTGCTGGACTAAAGGCGATGACAAGAATATAATATAGTAACGAAAAACTGTGGAGGATATTTCTAGGTGGAGACAAGGCAGGACCGATATTCGGGTGCTAAAGAGAAAAAAATTGAGCAACTCAAGCAATTGATTGATGAGTCGAATCAGATTGTTTTTTTGGGTGGCGCGGGCGTTTCGACTGAGAGCGGAATACCCGATTTCCGAAGCGGAGAAGGCATTTTCAACCAAGATAGCGGACTTAAATATCGGCCGGTGGATATCATCAGCCATTCTTTTTTTGTTGAGCATCCTGACATTTTTTTCGACTTCTATAAAAAGAAGCTTTGTTACCCTAATGCAAAACCGAACCGCGCGCATAAGGCGTTGGTTCGGCTTGAGAAATCGGGAAAGCTTCGTTCGATAATTACTCAAAACGTAGATAATCTGCATCAAAGCGCCGGTAGCCGCAAGACCATTGAACTTCACGGTTCAGTTTTTCGAAACTATTGCCTATCTTGCGGTGCAAAGTACGATTTGTCTTTTGTTCTTGAGTCAGAAGGGATACCGAAGTGCTCTGCTTGTGGAGGTATGGTGCGACCGGACATAGTGTTGTATGAAGAACATTTAAACCATGCAAATATTGATCGTGCGGTCGCAGATATCGAGAAAGCAGACTTGTTAATCATTGGGGGTACATCACTGACCGTATATCCTGCTGCTACATTTGCACAGTTTTTGCCGCATGACCGCGTCGTTATTATCAACAAGAGTTCCACTTATTTGGATCTTCAGGCCATGCTAACCATCCATGATAGCATCGGGTTGGTATTAGATTCCTCTATACCTAAGAAAAAACGCAAAAAGGCTTCTTCAGAATCTCCACGAGAAGTTTCTTTGGAAAATACTAAAGAGGCACCGGAATCGAATAAAGACTTGAATGAAGGAGAGAGTACTTGATCCAATCGAATGCTTCCCGCGACGAATTTATTAGAGAACGTGAGGACGCGCTTCAGAAAGAGTACCAACAGTTACTTGTCGGTTTTGATCGCTTGTCTCATGTTCGGTTGCTATTATTCTTCGCTATTATTTTATTAGTTTCAGTGTATTTCTTTTCGGATCGGCAGTGGTGGTTACTAATCGGTGCCGGCGTGATTTCCTGCGTTTTTTGCTTTGTAGTCCTGTTGCATATACGAATATCGCGTAAGCGCAAGCAAATAATGTCGCTTATGGACATTCATAATCGATACAAGTCAAGAGTGATTCATCAGTTCGATAATTTGCCGGATGACGGATCGGATTTTCTTGCAGACAATCACGATTATGCTTCTGATTTAGATTTGTTTGGTCATGGATCTCTATTTCATTTGTTATCTGTAGCCCAAACAGAACATGGGCGAAGAGCTTTGTGCGAGTATATATCTCCGAGAGAGCCAGCTAGTTTGGATTCGGAAAAAATTATGTCTCGTCAACATGCTGTTCTCGAATTATCTGAGGATTATGAATCGGTTCAGACCTTTGAAGCTCTAGGTAACAAAGCATTCAAAACCATTAAATCAACAAATTCATTTGTAAACTATGCCACGTATTATGAGTCAAATTCTTATTCATTTCCTAAGAGTCGGTTAATTATCAATGCTTTGATATCAACATTGCTAATCATTTCGGCCGCTATTTCTTTCTTTTCACCGGTCAATATCATTTTTGTGTCGTTTATACTCATTTTGGTGCAACTTGTGTTCACCGCGACGAACTATTCTCGGTTTAAAAATGCCTTCTCATCAATAACAGGGTTGCATCCAAAGTTATTCGCGTATCACTCACTTTTCGAATGCATTGAGAAACTAAATGTTCAGTCGGATTATTTAAAATTTTTACAGACGAAGCTGAAGGGCACGGATCTTCATGCTTCAGCTTCCATGCAATTGTCTAGGTTGCATAATATATGTCTCTTTATTCAAGCCAGAAGCCAACCACTGCTGTTTCTGATACTTAACGCCTTGTTTTTATATGATTATTATTGCTATTACCATCTTCAAAAATGGGTTAAAGAATCAGGTCCGCTTTTTCTTCAAAATCTTGAATACCTTGGAGAATGGGAGGCGCTGATGAGCCTTTCCATGATGCGATTGATTTATCCTGAGTTGCCGATGCCAACTATTATTTCTCCAGATGCACAAGACGTCTTGATGGCACCCGTGTTTTCTGCAAAGAAGATGGGACACCCTTTGATTCCGATTGCGAAGCAAGTGAGAAACGATTTCAATTTACCTGGCGGTATTGCGATTATTACCGGTTCAAACATGTCGGGAAAGACGACTCTTTTGCGGACGGTAGGAATAAATGCGGTTCTGGCATATGCGGGAACTATATGTTGCGCTGATGAACTCGAATTGTCTATTATGCGCATCATGACGTCTATGCGAATCACGGATAATCTGGAGTCGGGGTTATCTACATTTTATGCCGAGCTCGTTCGTATTGAACGTATTGTTCGGTTTTCGCGAATCGGAGAGCCGTTGTTATTTTTAATCGACGAAATCTTTCGCGGGACAAATTCTAGAGACAGAACGGATGGGGCACAAATTGTTCTCAATAACCTGAACAAGTCATGGGTGACCGGACTGATGTCAACTCATGACTACCAGCTGTGTGAGCTGAATCGCGATGGTAATTTGCCTATCCGTTTTTATCACTTTACCGAACAATACGATAATGAAGGTATCCATTTTGATTATTTGTTGGCTGAAGGCATATCAATTTCTGCAAATGCGAAATATTTGATGAAGATGGTGGGCATCGAATAGAGTACATATGTATTGCAAAACAAACTCTCAGTGTTAAAATATACTGTATGTTCTAAGAAAATAGGAGAGTGGCATGGAATCATTTACTCAAAATACGAAGTTTTTTGGTGATACGAACCCAGAAGTTCTGGCAAAGTCTTTTGGGACGCCGTTATATGTTTATAACGAATCAATCTTGCGAGAGAGAATGCGTCAAATGCAAGGGCTCATTCGTTCGGTACCATTTACGGCAAATTACTCAATCAAGACCAACTCGAATCTGACACTGCTTAGAATTGCATTGGATGAGGGGATGAATGCGGATGCGATGTCTCCGGGAGAAATCGAGTTTTTGCTTCGAGCCGGATTTCCTGAGAACAGTATTTTTTATGTTGCGAATAATGTATCCAATGAAGAGCTTTTGTTCGCAATTGAAAGAGGAATAATGACCAGTCTTGATAGCGTATCTCAGCTTGAGCGGTTCGGCCAATTGAATCCGAACGGCAAGTGTGCGTTGCGTCTCAATCCTGGTGTGGGTGCAGGACACCATGAGAAAGTGATTACCGCTGGCAAGAAGACTAAGTTTGCGGTTGCACAAGAAGATATTGATGCGGCAAAGAAGGTTGCTCAGAAATATAATCTGAAAATTGTTGGCGTTAATCAACACATCGGCTCATTATTTATGGATGCCACTCCGTATTTGCAAGCAATTGAGAACTTTCTTCAACTGGCTAAAGGATTTGAAGATCTCGAGTTTGTTGATTTTGGCGGTGGATTCGGAATTCCTTATCGAAAGCTTTCCGGAGAAAACGCGTTGGATATAGAATCAACCTCGACGGCTCTCGATCGTATATGCGGCAAATTCGCCAAAGAGTATGGCAAGCCTCTTGTATTCAAAATTGAACCCGGTCGTTATATTGCTGCCGAATCTTGCGTGCTCATCGGAAGAGCGTACACGCTAAAGCAAAATGCCGGCGTCGATTATGTCGGTACGGACATCGGCATGAATGTTCTAGTTCGTCCGTCGATGTATGGCTCATGGCATGACATAGAGGTGTATCGCGACGGGAAGATATTGAGCAATGACGATGGAACTTCTTCATACACCGTCGTCGGGAATATATGCGAGACCGGAGACATTCTTGCCAAGGACCGTGTACTGCCTAATGTTCATGAAAATGATCTGTTGGTGGTTTTAGATTCCGGTGCGTACGGTTTTTGTATGTCTTCAAATTACAATAATCGTTTGAAGGCCGCGGAAGTGATGATCGGATGTGATGGTCAACCGCGATTAATAAGAAGAAGGCAGACTATAGAAGATTTGTTTAGAGAGTTTCCTGAATATCAGTAGAATATGTCTTGTTATACGAAATGTGTCAGAAATTTGAACAAAATGCATATTTTGGCTTGTTTTGAGTAGTCCAATAACTTATCATTTATATATTATGTGAAGCAAGTCGGTATGATATGAAAAACAGAATTGTCGAATTATTATCTAACAAAAAGCGTGTTCTTGTAGACTATTCGGCCATGATTGTCATGGCCAAGACGCAATCGCTGTCATTTTTTACCGAGCAAATCATTTCGCATCGGGTGATGCTCATTCTTCCCGCGTATTTTCGCTTTCAACACGAGAGTGTTTTCCAGACTTCTGATCAAGAAGGCAAAGCTAATTTTGGAGCTCTAAGAGATTTATTGGCTCGAGTTGAGAAAGCTGATTTATTGACTTGGACGGATCATTTGTCGGCTTTTCCATTTCTATCTGAGTATGCATCTGATCCGACGAATCTATTCGTTGTTGGCAAAAAATCATTTGTTCTCGAACGTATTCGTGATCGAAACATTTCCGGTTCTATGCCGGTCTTTGTTATATCTGCAACCTTTTTCAAAATGTATTCCAGTCTTAACGTGTGCCTTGAAGAAGAGGCGCCTTACGTTATTCACAAGGTCTCCGGATCGGACGAGTATCTTGATGTTGAAATTCATTGTAACGTTGGCGATACGGTATACGATGATGAAGGCAAACCGGTATATTTGGCTTCTAAGATAAGTACGGGTGCAGAAGGCATTGTTTTTCGTACCGGCGATCCGGATTATGTTGCAAAGGTATACCACAAGGCGGTTATTACCCCCCTTAGATGGCGTAAACTAATGCGTATGAGACAAGCCGCGATTCGCGCGAAGGGATTGGCGTGGCCGTGTAAGTTACTTTATACTTTTAATAAGGTGCCCGTTGGGTTTGTCATGCCAACAGCAGAAGGACGCACACTGGGATCTGTTTTTGATGGGCCGGACGCTGTATTGGCGCATTATCCAGATTGGAAGAGAGTGGATGTTGTCAACACTTCAATCAGCATTCTTCAGAAAATCATCTATTTGCATCTTCACAATGTTCTGATTGGGGACATTCAATTGAAGAATATGATGATTAAGGATACTCAGAATGTATTTGTCATTGATATGGACAGTGTTCAGTTTGAGGATATGCCATGCCCGGTCGGTACGGAGGATTATACACCGCCTGAACTATGGGATTATTCGTTTTCGGCCATTTTACGTGAGCCGGTTCATGAGGATTACTCGTGCGGTATTTTAGTATTTTCGTTGCTCTTTTGTGGCCAGCATCCTTATGCTCAACGTCTGGGAAAGGAGACTCTTCGCGAGGAGATGTTAGATCGAGCTTTTCCTTATCATATGCAAAAAGCAGAAGAGTCAATGGTTCCTCTTGGTGGGTATGACAGAATATGGGATGCATTACCGGTTCGATTAAAAATGATGTTTGTTAATGCTTTCTCAAATGGTATAAGATATGAGCCGACGGAATGGTATGATGCGTTGCTCGAATATAAAAAGCAACTTCAGGAGCACGCATTCGCCGATGAACAATACTACAACCTTTTCCCCTTTACGGACGTTTCCCGTATTGTTGTTATTGAAAATAAAGCAGGATTTAAAAAATCATTTCGAGAAGCAATCATTCATGCGCCCGAAGAGTCTTCAGAAATGATTTCTGCCCGAATTGATTTGCGTGCGCAGAGAATGAAGAGAGAATACATTGGTTCTGAGGATAAAGTTTTTTCACCGCAGAGCAAGACTGAAGCCCCATTAACCAACTCGAATGTTTCAGCGAGCAATAACAAATCTACCGATGCGGACAATGACTCCGTGGACGTCAAAGAATTTCTTATGCGTCCTTTAACGATACTTTTGCTTTCTGTTTTTATAGTATTAGTGATATTATTGTTTGTAGTTACAAACTCATTATGACCTAGGAGGGTGAAAATGACAAAGAAATCGACTCAAATTGACGCTTCAGATTTTGGCAAGAGCACGCGTCGTCGCTTGCCGATATGCTTTTGCTTAGATGTCAGCGGTTCGATGGCAGGTAATCCAATTCGACAACTCAACGAGGGCTTGCAGAGTTTCTTTTCTTCTATAAGAGAAAACGAAGAGACAAGGGCAGCGGCTGACATATGCATTATAACTTTTGGTGGTACGGTCGATATTTTCTTGCCTTTCGGTCGACTGAGCAAAGAGACATCGGTTCCTCACATTCAGGCGACGACGAGTTTGACGCCGATGGGCGAGGGTGTGCTAACCGCATTGGAGTTGTTAGCCGCGCGAAAAGAAGGATACAAAGAACTTGGGATTAAGTATTATCAACCCTGGTTGGTCGTTATAACTGACGGCGCACCCCAAGGAGATAATGCGATTGAAAACATGGAAAAGGCGATTGGTGCTACGAATGATCTTGAGTCGACAGGACGCTTGGTCGTTTTTAACATTGGTGTTGGCACCGGCATTGATTTCACGCTTCTCAAACGATTATCCGTGAAAAGACCGGAACCTATATGTATTGACTCGGCACAGTTCTCAAAGCTGTTTGAGTTTTTAGGTTCGAGTAGTTCTTCCATTGTTTCAAGTGGAATGAAAGATGATGCACTCTATTCTTTGGACGATACCGAAAAGAAAAAATCCGTAGCCATTGATGAGTTTTTCAAGTACTTAGAAGAGGAGTAATGTGGCATGTTTTTAAAACCGGAACTGACTTGTCTGTCACTTGCGGGCAGAAAGCATACGGATAAACACATGCCTAATGAAGACGCATGCTATGCGATGACAGAGAACGACGTTCATGTTGTGTGTATTTCGGATGGTGCGGGTGGAAGTTTCTATACGCATGCGGGAATCGGGTCGCTAACGGCAGTTCAGACCATTGCTAAATTGATGACTAAGCATTTTGATGCTTTCTTTATGGACGTTCGAGAAAACGTCGTTCGAAGCATCATCGTAACAGCCATTCAGTCGGAGCTGGCAATCAAGGCGAAAGAGAACAGTCTCAAAACAATTGACAAGATGGCTGCAACATTTATGTTTTGTGCAGTTAAGGATTCCAGAGTTATATTTGGTCATATCGGTGATGGATTAATTGCACGGGTGTCATCTTCGGGGATCGTGCCTGTCACACTCCCGCAAAATGGTGAAGATGCTTCAAGCACGTATTTTATCACCTTCCCTGATGCCCAAGACTATCTGCGAATCGTACGTACAACGACAGATGATGCCCACGCGTTCGTTCTTATGACAGATGGTATTTCTGAATCGGTATTTGATTCATCTACCTACCACGTTTTGCCGGTGGTCGCGCGTCTTGCCGAGTTGGGATCCCCTCAAGAAGCGAATCGCTATGACAAACTCAAAGAAGCAATCGACAAACATATTATTCAAAAATCCTCATTGTCTGATGACGCTACGATTGGCATCATGTATTTTCCTGGCACTCCATCTCCGGATTTTGATTCTTTGCCCAAAGAAAAATCTGTTCCGCTCATAAATTTTTCAGACGTAATGAAGAATGTTCAGATGGACATTTTACCTCGCGTCAAGTTAGCACGCGAGTTATTCAAAAAATCCAGTGATATCATGTCACATGATGCACAGGTTGACTCTAACAAAATCCCCGATGAGATGGACATCCCAAATGAGACCATTGATAGTTTTAAAGAATCCACCCCGGCAAAAGAAGATATTGATGCAGTGGGTATCGAGTGTCAGAACATTGAAAATTCAGTTAAAATAGAATCGAAGAATAAGAGATTTAAAGCCGGTAAACGTGTATACTTATTCTGTGCACTCGGTATAGTATTAGTTTCTGTTGCAATAGCCTTGTATTATTTTTTCAGATAGTAAGGAGTATTTTATGCCGAATAGAAAACGCAAATACGATTTTGAAACAAAAGTAAAAGTGCCGGACATCGAAGAGATTTCTCGCGTCGCTGAAGATTTTTCTGACCCAACAATTGCGAAGGGGGGCGGCACCAATCGCTCCGAGCCCCTATCCAAACTTGGCAAGGTCGCAAAACTTGATTCGAAGCTTACAGAGGCACAGAAGCAAATGCAACTGTTAGCTCGCGAGGTCATTAAGCAAGAGAAAAGCAAGCAAAGCGAGGATTCTGATGCCGATTCAAAAGAATCGGACCAAGACGATGCTTTAGAAGAGTCATCAGATACGGCTGCGGTTCAGTACGAGTCATCAGTAGACGATGTTGAGACCGATGATAGTAATTTATGACCTTTCATATGTCTGCGTACTCTGACGCATAATCTATATTTTCAATACCTATATCTATGTTGAATAATAACAAACGACCGGTTACCCGGTCGTTCTTTTTTTCATCGTATAAAGTTTGTTAGCTATAATCGAACGATATATACTAACATCAAGTAAAACAGACAAATCAACATATGGACAATAGTAAAACGAGCAGTTAAAGTCTGGTTTTTCAACTGATATTTTTTGTTCGGGAGAGACGCTCTTTCTCGATAATGGTCATGGATTGGCGTTGTAATATTTTTCAGTATCAGAATTCCGAAAAATCGCTTAAGTGATATCTTAAGGATTCCCGCGGCACCATCGATGATAAATAGGAGACATATGATTAAATATGCAAATGGCGATCCGGTATGAAGTGCTGATATTGCTAAGACAATGCCGAGAGCCCTTGAGCCGGCATCACCCATAAGTATTCGGCTCGGGTTTGTATTGAAGAACAAGTAGACTAACAAGGCAAAAATAAGAACAATTAACGAGTAATTCCAGTCGGATTGAATGTGGTTGAGGTAACTCAGAATAATGAATGAAGCTATCGATACAATACTCATCGAGCCACTGAGACCATCGACGCCATCCGTGCAATTGGTCACGTTGATTGCTGTCCAGACCAGAAGGGTTGCTAATATAACAAAAAGAACAAATGGCATTTCGAATCGGACATTAATAACGGGCAGTATGATTTTGGTGCCATAAAAAACCGCATAAACGATTGCAGCAGAGACCGATAAGATCAAATCCAAAAAACCTTTTAGATACTCGTGCCATGGCTTTTCTGCTCGATCGTCAAAAAAACCGAATAACATAGAGAATAAAACCAGAACGTAAGTTAGGCCGATTGGAAGAGAGAATGGAATAAAAAGAATAGAAGTCAAAATGTAAACAGTTATGAAGTAGATCCCTGCGCCGGTCGGTTTGCCGATACTCAAGGTGCCTTGTGCTGCAAATGCGCGGCCACGATCAGTCGGGAGTGGTCGCGTGAATTTGAAATACAAAACAAATAGTGCCACAACTGTCAAGAAAGAAGCAGATAGCACACCATATGCAGGAGAGAAGCCATTAATTATATGAGTCAGCAAAACGAGCCTCCTTGGATACAAAAGATTCCAGAAAAACAACATCAACATGATATCATAAATTGACGCAATGTCGACGAAATGATACATTGTCATGGTACCAAGTCATGATATATGTTTCTTATTATATACCCTCGGAGGCGCTAAATATATGGATTACAAAGTAGAGATCAGTGCTCTTCTTTCAAAATTAACCGGAATCGAATCTGCAGAAATTCATCGCCTGATGGAGATTCCGCCTCAGCCTGAGATGGGTGATTATGCTTTCCCGTGTTTTACGCTATCGAAGCAATTGCGAAAGTCCCCTGTGGCGATAGCCGTTGAACTTGCGTCGGATCCGACGTTGAACGTAGATTATGTTGATTCTGTTCGCGCACAGGGACCATATGTGAATTTTTTCATAGATAAGGGTCATTTATCAAAAGCAGTCATTTCCGAGATTATTTTAAAAGGCGAGCAATATGCGGCATCAGATATTGGACAGGGGAAAACGGTTATCGTTGAGTTTTCTTCTCCCAATATCGCAAAGCCGTTCCATGTCGGACACGCATTCACCACTGTTTTGGGACATTCACTGTCCCGGATTTACGAAAAACTCGGATATAACGTTGTTCGAGTCAATCACCTTGGCGATTACGGGACGCAGTTCGGCAAGCTTATCACCGCCTATCGTCTGTGGGGGGAGGAATCAGCTTTAGAAGCTTCTCCGATTGATGAGTTGCTTCGAATCTATGTTCTTTTTCACGAGAATGAAAAGGATGACCCCGAGTTGACTCAGACTGCACGAGATAATTTCCGTAGACTTGAGGCCGGAAATCCGGAAGAAAAGGCACTCTGGCAGAGATTTAGAGATCTTTCTCTAAAAGCATTCGCGCAAGTGTACAATCGCATGGGTGTGGCTTTTGATAGCTACAAGGGTGAAAGCGACTATAGCGATCATATTCCCAGTGTCATTTCTTTTCTTGAGGAGAAAGATCTTTTAGTCGACAGTGAAGGTGCTCGAGTGGTTATGCTTGATGAATATAAGTTGCCGCCGTGTCTAGTGGTGAAATCTGACGGAACTACTATCTATGCATCTAGAGATCTTGCCGCCGCAATGTATCGACATGAGCACTACAATTTTCATAAGAACATATATGTTGTCGGACTACCGCAGTCCTTGCATTTTCAGCAGGTATTTGCTGTCTTGGACAAAGCGGGCCTTGATTATGCGAAAGATTGTGAGCATGTTGGATTCGGTCTGGTTAAGTTCAAGAATATGAAGTTTTCAACGCGTGAAGGTAATATTGTCGTACTCGAAGATCTTCTTAACGAAAGTATCGCGAAAACACTCGAAATCATTAAAACCAATGCGGCTTTGCGTCAGTCCGATATGACAGAAGAGGAGATTCTTGAAATTGCGAACAAAGTAGGTATCGGATCTGTTATTTATACCTACCTTAAGTCCGGTCGCGAGCGAGACATTGTCTTTTCATGGGAGGAGATGCTTGATTTTGATGGCGACTCGGCTCCTTACCTAATCTATACCTATGCTCGTACGCGTTCTATACTAAGAAAGGCAATAGAGCAGGGTATCCGCTCTGCAGATGCTTTTGACGATTCCTTGTCGTTATTGACGACAGAAGAAGAGTTTGCGCTTGTGAAGCTTCTTTCTGATTTGCCGGAAGCCATTGAAAAAGCTGCTTCAAGTAATGAGCCTTTCATGCTGTCCAGACAGGTATCAAGAATTGCCAGAGCATTCAATCGCTTTTATAACAATTCCAGCATTCTCGGCGGCGCGGATGATCATCTTCGTAGTGCACGTCTCGCCTTGTGTGAAGCGGTCTGCACAGCAATCAAGACCGGCACGTATTTGCTGGGCATTGATGTCGTAGAAAGAATGTAGTCGCTTCAAAGAGTGAGGAACGTGTCATGCAAATGCCAAAATATCTGGATCTTGAGTACAAGCGCCCTTCTGTTGATGAGATACGAGAGTGCGCGTTGCGTACGCGGCTTCGGCTCATGACTTCAAAAGATATATCCTTGATCGATACTGCACTGGCAGAATTTCAACATTCTCTCAGCGGATTCTATACCGCCGAGGCGTTGTGTAATATCCGTTTCGACCAAGATACAGAAAATGAGTATTTTCGGCTTGAACAGGATTTTTTTGAAGAAAATGAACCGATTGTAAGCGAATTGTCTTCAATGGTTTATGGCGTGTTGCTAAATATGGATGATGTAGACATGCTCAAAGAACGATTTGGCGAAATGATTTTTCGCAAGGCGCAAACTCAGAAAGAAACCGTTAACAGTTCAGTACTGGAATTATTGTCGCTCGAAAGTTCATTGGAAAATGATTACGATCAAATTATGGCTCAGGCAAACATTAATTTCCGTGGTAAGACATTGAATTTATCCATGATGGAACCCTATTTTGAATCTGAGACTCGCGAGATACGAATGCATGCTCAGGAAGCGGCCGCCCATTTCTTTGAGTCGAAATTGGATTTGTTCAATGATATATTTAGTCAACTTGTTGAGACAAGAACGAGTATTGCCGTCAAACTTGGATTTGATGATTTTGTTTCGCTTGGATACAAGCGAATGGAAAGATATGATTATACCCCTGAAATGGTTTCGTCTTTTCGGGAAATGGTGTGCAAATATATCGTTCCGTTGACATCCGAGATCAGAAGATTGCAGAAAGACAGATTGTCTGTTTCTGAGCTGAAATATTTTGATCTGCCAGTGCTTTTTCCAAAAGGCAATCCCAAACCGATTATCAACATGGACGAATACCCGGCGAAAACCGGTGAGATGTTCAGTGCGCTCATGGGAAAAACGCCAAGCTTTTTCGATATATTGAGAGAATATGGTTTTATGGATCTGGTGTCACGCGCGAATAAGGCAACCGGTGGTTATTGTGTGACGCTTTTAGATTATGCGATACCGTTTATATTAATGAATGCGAACGGCACTGCTGAAGATGTCACCACATTGATTCATGAATCTGGACACGCATATGCATCTCTGCGGAGCGCGGATGCATCACCATTTATTGAATGTCTTTCGCCGACATTAGAGACTTGTGAGATTCACTCCACTGCGCTGGAATATCTCACATATCCTTATCTTGAATTATTCTTTGGAGATCGGGCTGCGGATGTTCGTGATTTGCACATGACACGCTCTCTGTTATTTATACCGTATGGTTGCATGGTCGATGAATTTCAACATGAAATTTATGCCGCTCCTGAGATGGGAAATGACGAAAGACATCAAGTTTGGAAGCGACTCGAAGAGAAGTATCAACCATTTCTTGATTATGATGGACAATCTTTTTATGAGTCAGGTGCGGCTTGGGTGAAAAAGGGACATATCTTTACCGATCCTTTCTATTATATTGATTATTGTTTAGCTCAAGTTGTCTCTTTGCAACTTTGGGATAAATCCAGATCAAGTCCTGCCGAAGCAATGCGTGTTTATGATTCGCTCTGCAAAGAAGGTGGTAACAGCGTTTTTCTGGATTTGCTTAGTAAGTCTGGATTAGAATCGCCATTTGAATCCGGCGTCATCAAGCGTATAGCGTATCGCGCAGCGGAGTTTTTACAGTTATGAATTTGCCGCAGTCTTTTATTAATACTATGAGACAATATTTTGATTCGCATCCAGAAACGCCTCAAGGCGGTTTTTTTGAGAGTTTTGATTGCGATCCGGAAAAAGGCATTCGTATCAATCGACTGAAAATTTCACCCAAAGACGATGCTCGATATTTATCTTTGATCCAAAATGATGCGACAGATATCAATCGCTCATCGGATATAGTATCTTCAAATTTTGTTTTTGATCGTATTCCATGGAATGCATCCGGATACTACATGTCTGATCCGGTATCCGGTAACGATCCACTTTTTCACGCCGGCGCGTTTTACATTCAGGAGCCAAGCGCGATGTTGCCTGCTCAGGTGCTTTCTGCTGAAAGTGGTGACTATGTTCTTGATATGTGTGCGGCTCCCGGCGGAAAAGCTACAGCAATTGCAGAACAAATCGGTCAGGATGGTTTGTTGATTGCCAACGAAATTAGTGCACAGCGAGCCAAAGCGTTGCTACGCAATATTGAACGATTTGGTATCACGAATACGGTGATTCTCAATGAGAACCCACTGAATCTCAAGAGCGCATTTCCATTGTTTTTCGATAAGATATTAATTGATGCGCCTTGCTCCGGGGAAGGAATGTTTCGACGAGATCCCAATGCGATTGCGTCTTGGCAAAAGTATGGTCCATGTTCAACTTCTCTTATACAAGAGGAGATTCTTGAATATGCCGATGCCATGTTAAAGCCCGGTGGTGTTCTGGTTTATTCGACGTGTACGTTTTCTGAGGTTGAAAACGAGGATATGATTTTTTCGTTTATAGAAAAACACCCAGAGTACCGCGTATCCGACATGGCAAACGAGATTCCCTCGGTCAAACATCAGATTACTGGTCGGTTGCCCGGAAGTATGCGAATTTGGCCGCATCTGCAACGCGGAGACGGTCATTTTTGCGTCAAGTTGATCAAGTCAAAGTTTGTGGATGGAGACCATGAGCTTTCGACGACTAAGACAAAGGCGATGTCCGTTAAGGTATCTTCAAAACGTTTAACGAAGGCGCAACTTGAAATGCGAGAATCGTACCTTAGCTTTATGAAGGATTTATTGTCAGAAGATGCGTATCATTCCTTTTTCGAACGTACGATGCAAGAATTTGTTGCGTTCGGCGCAGGATTTCGCATTCACAATCAGCCCGTCGAAAAATATCGTCAACTTAATATTGTCAAATTAGGCCTCTTTGCCGGAGATACAAAAAAAACAGTCAACGGACTTTCTTTTAACCCGTCGCATTCGCTGGCGCTTACTCTGGGTCAGAATGTAATTCGTCGGTCGCGCTATCTGAACATGGCATATGATGATTCGAGACTAGTACGTTATTTGAAAGGTGAAACACTCTTTTTGTCAGATGAAGAAAGGACGTTTCTCGAGGGGAAGGGCTACCTCATTGTTGCCGTTGAAGGCCTTCCTCTCGGATTCGTTCAAAATCAAAACGGCATGCTAAAAAATCATTATCCCCAAGGTTGGCGCGTTTTGTGAATCGCTGTTAACGATAGAAAATTCTCGTCAAAGTAATGAATAGAAGAGGTATATTATGGAAAAACTGGTCGTTGCTTCAAATAACTATGGAAAAATCGATGAAATTTCGGCGATTCTAGGTTCGTATTTTGAAGTCATTAGCATGAAGGATGCGGGATTTGATTTGGACATCGAAGAAAATGGGACCACTTTTGTCGAAAATGCAAGAATAAAGGCGAGAGCTATCTACAATCAAATCGGTGGAAATGTATTGGCGGATGACTCCGGGTTATGCATTGATGCCCTTGATGGTGCGCCCGGTATCTATTCGTCACGCTTTTTCGGGAAAGACACCGCGTATGAAGATAAATTTATAGAAATAAACCGTCTGTTGGATGATGTCCCTGAAGATAACAGAACGGCCCAATTCGTGTGCTCAATCGTTTTCATCGATAAATCGGGCAAGGAAATAGTTGCGGAAGGGAAATTACAGGGTATTCTGCTGTCAAAACCGAGAGGCGAAAATGGTTTTGGTTATGATCCGATATTCTATTTGCCCGAATATCAAAAGACGACGTCTGAAATCAGTGAGTCGCAGAAAAACAGCATAAGTCATCGAGGCCTCGCTTTAGCACATCTGCTTCGGTTGCTGAAATTGAAATGACAATCGTTCTTTTCTGCAATATGACTTTTACTTGATTAAATCCACTGATAATGGTATAGTTCCAATAAAGACAAATGTTCACCAAGCGTGGACATTTTATGTTATTAGGGGGGGTAATTATGTCTAAGGGTGAAGAGTATTTTTTGGTTCGTTCTGATATCCTCCCTGAAGTATTCGTAAAGGTTATGCAAGTGAAGCGTCTTTTGAATTCCGGTAAAGCGCGTTCGATTAATGAAGCGGTTCAGGTGATAGGCATTTCACGAAGTGCCTATTACAAGTATAAAGATTCAATTATGCCTTTTTATGAGACAAGTAAGGGCAAAATTGTTACGTTAACCGTTTCTGTTGAGAATTTCCCGGGTATACTTGCCGGTATCATACAGTGCATTGCTTTTGCTAAGGGGAATATTTTAACTATTAATCAAAATATTCCAATCAATGGACTTGCAGATATATCTATTTCGATGGAGACTGACCGAATGTCGCGCTCCATTGACTTGTTGGTGACGGATGTTCAGAAAATTCCAGGTGTCCGTTCATGTCGAATCATGGCTAGAGAATAATTTACCGGGAGGAATGGATATGATAAATATAGGAATTCTTGGTTTCGGTGTAGTCGGCTCGGGCGTTGCAGAGGTGATTGCGATGAACCTTGAGAAGCTTGAAAAGCATCTTGAACAACCCATTCGAGTTAAGAGAATATTAGATGTTCGAGATTTCGACGATAGTCCGTTTTCAGATTTATTAACTAAGGATGCGGATGTTTTCTTTAATGACACTGATATTTCAGTTGTTGTAGAAACAATCGGGGGAGTTGGCATCGCTTATGAATTCACGTCGAGAGCTTTGAGCCAAGGGAAAAGCGTCGTGACATCCAATAAAGAGCTGGTCGCGACACATGGCGTTGAGCTCCTTCAATTGGCGAAGGACAACCACTGCGCATATTTCTTTGAAGCTGCTGTCGGGGGGGGCATTCCGATCATTCGGCCATTGCATCGTTGTTTGGCTGCGAATCGTATCACGAAGATCGCAGGTATTGTCAACGGCACAACCAACTATATTCTGACGCAAATGGAGTTGTCCGATATGGATTTCTCGGATGCTCTTAGTCGGGCGCAGCTAAAGGGATATGCGGAGAGCAATCCCGCAGCGGATATTGAGGGTATTGATGCGCAAAGAAAAATTGCAATTTTGTCGAGCATTGCTATGAATGGAATTTATATTAATCCGGATCAAATCCATACGGAAGGTATAAAGAATGTCGGCGTTGAAGACATGACATATGCCAGGGCATTGGGAGCGAAAATTAAGTTATTAGCAATTTATAAGAGTTATAAAGAAGGCTCCTGTGAAGTGATTGTTGCGCCACATCTTGTCGATCGTTCTGAACCGATTTCGGTCGCTGATGGGGTGTTTAATGCGATTGCAGTAGATGGAAACGCGCTCGGACCGTCTATGTTTTATGGAAAGGGTGCAGGTAAACTCGCAACAGCTTCCGCAGTGGTAGCGGACGTACTTGACGCAGCGTTACACCAATCAAAGAATGCACATATCATGTCTTGGACTTATCCGGAACATACGGTAATTAAGCCATTTGAAGATATGCATGTTATTGCCCTAGTTCGACTGAAAGGCACCGTTGATCTTAACTTATATCGTCGTCTGTTCCCTAATCAACAAATTAAGCCTGTCGTTTCCGCAGTTCCACAAGAGACTGCATTTGTTGTCGGGCAGGAAGGCACATTGACGGAAAAAATGCTTTCAGAGGCGACTTCTCAAATCAAGGAGTTCATCTCATTAATCAGAATATACAGTTAATTATATTATACCGATCAACAATAAAGCGTCTGCTTCTTCGTGAAACAGACGCTTTAATCATATGCGATTATTGATAATCAGATTTGATTCAATAAATACTCAGAATAAAGGGTGAGAAGTTCGGACTGAAGCGAGTTCATGACTTGCTGCAAACGAGAAAGCTCTTTTAGATTCTTCGCGTCAATGGCAAGGCGAATCTCTTTAAAGATACTGACATAATCTGATGTATCTTTCGCCAGACGATACTTGATACTTTGAATATCTTTCCAGAGAAGCACGTCATATTCGCTCGAGTCATCGTGACAAGGATCGATTTGGCGAATTCGGGATAGGTTGTCCGGAATAATGCGGTCGGCTAGCTCCATTTGCCAACGATCAAGCATGGCATGTGCATACGAAGCAAGTAATCGGTCACTGAAGACACCGCCTGCACACAACACGGGAATTAAATAGTCATCGCGAAGAAGTGTGCGGAGAGAATCGTAAACTGTAGACGGCGGCTTTCCGAAAAGCGTGTCGCGCTCTTCGGCAGAGTAGCGGACGAAGATATCATCTTCGGATCGGTATAAGCGATTTTGCTCAAGATAATCGCCTTTTTCTCCGTATGGCTTACAAAATTCCTTTTCCAAAGACTTCGTGTCTCTATTGGAAGACGCCGCATAATCTATACCCTCAAGCATGCACTGGTACGTTGCAGCTAGGCAGAGATACGTGTTGGTGTGAGGGTTAGGTGATCGAATCTCCATCCTTGTCTGTGATGGAGATTCCATATTGCGAATTAAGCCAATCAATACTGTCCGGTTTCTCGATGGAATTGAGATATTCTTGCCCAAAGAAACCACGGGGTGTGTCGGTGCCTCAAAGCCGGGTTGTAGTCGAAGAAAGGCATCAGAAGTCACAGAAATGAAAGGGTTGATCAGAGAATAGTGCTTCATGAAACCCATGAGTGCACCCCATCCGATAATGCTCAAGAAGTCTTTCTTCATATCTTTCGGACTGAATATGTTAACTTTTCTGCCATTCTTAAGGTAGGCAACAGCATTGACATGCGTATGTTCTCCGCTTCCGGCCACGCCTTGCAAAGGTTTCGCAGAAAAACTGACATCTAATCCGTGCATTCGGAATACTTCTTTAATAAATATACGAGCTAAGAGTTCATAGTCAGCAGATTGAAGCGCAGTCGAATACTTCCAGTCGATCTCCAGTTGTTCCATAATATTATGAAATTCGCCTCTGCCCGATAGGTGGGCTTTTACGCCTCCGACCTCTTTATGAGCCATCTCGGGATCAAAACCATAGAGCTCAAGGAGCGTGATTGATTGCTCCAGTGCAGTGCGAACAACGCCTTTGGTTCTCTTCCAATACTGTTCCTTAAGGCTCTCGGAAATACTTAGGAGCTGGGCGCTAATGGTCTCGTCCGGTGAACTGACCCAGAATTCAAGTTCGGTAGCTACTAGCATATCGATATGATCGACTTCATCCGGAGCAAAGCCAAGGTCCTCAGCGACATGAGGATAGGTTTTGAATGTATCCAAGATGACACTCGAAAACCGGTCGACAGCGCGCTTAAGGATGGATCGTGAACATACACGCTTGCCATTATGAACCAGGAATGATGGTACGCGTAAAGTACCGACCGGCAAATTGGTCTTGGGACATAAGTGCTCATAATTATAGTCGACAAACCAATTGACATCTGCATCTGTCTCAAAATCTACTTGTCCATCGTTAAGGGTTGCAATACCCGGAAGGACAACAGAAGAGCCGTCGGTTTGTACGGCGTGTCCGTTAAGATAACCCTTGATATTGCTGAGAAAGTTAGAGATAGGAATCTTTTCATCCGTGTCATTTCCGGCAAGATCAATACCGACAAATGAGACAAACTGAATATTGGGGTTGGCATTAATTATCTCGTTCAGTTGATCTTCGTTGTGCGTTGAAACCGGAATGATATAAAGGAGATCGGGATAGATATGAAATGGTCTCATAATACTTCCAGCCTTTCAGTCAAAAATCAAAAACATTATACCACGACTAAGCAGCGCTACATACAGTTTGTTACACTAATATGCATGTAAACACGATGTCACTCTTCACCATATATGGAAAGTTAGAGCGAAATGTAGAATATATGACACTTGAGATTCCTGAATTCATGTTATTATGTCAATGTGTCATTTATACGAATATATGATCAATTATAAGGAGGCAAATATATGAAAATAAGCGAAGTAGCGTCTTTGCTCCATGCAGAAATTCTTGTCGATTCCGATGACGTTGAGTTGGAAATACTTGTTGCCTGTGGTTCAGATTTGATGAGTGATGTCATGGCTTTTGCAGGCATGACAAATCAGATGATGCTCACCGGACTTGTCAATCCGCAGACGATTCGGACGGCGGAAATGCTTGATGTCAAGGTGGTTGTGTTTGTTCGCGGCAAATTACCGGACGTCAACATGTGTGAATTGGCCAGAGAAAAAGAAATTGCACTCATGTCTACGCCTTACTCTCTATTTACCAGCTGTGGTGTATTATTCAGAGCTGGTATTCGTGGGAAGGAGGAAGACGTATAGAACCATTAATTCGAGAATATCAAATACGAGCGAACGATTTCACACATGCAGGTGAAGCGTCCAGCTCAATGAAAAAGTCTCTTGTGCGCCTTGGCGTTTCGCCTGCAAATGTCAAACGCGCAGCAATTGCGATGTACGAAGCCGAGATTAACGCCGTCATTCACGGCGGAGGTGGCATTGCTGTCGTTGCGGTGTCTCCAACCGAAGTCAAAATTGATATCATCGACCAAGGTCCCGGCATTCCGGATATTGAGCAGGCTATGGTCGCCGGTTATTCTACTGCGCCAGATACGGCCCGCGAGATGGGGTTTGGAGCGGGGATGGGACTACCGAATATTAAGAAGAATGTTGACAGTCTCAACATTGATTCTCTGCCCGGCAAGGGTACAACAGTAACCATGATCGTTCTTTTCAATTAGAGGTAATCAAAGTGAATAGATTGCACAGTGTGTCCATCATACCTGATTTATGTGTCGGGTGTACCAATTGTATTAAAGGTTGTCCGACAGAAGCGATTCGAGTCCGAGACGGCAAGGCGGTTATCGATGATATTCGATGTATTGACTGTTCTGAGTGCATAAGGATTTGTCCTTATCATGCAAAATATGCTAAAACGGACGATTTTGAAGCTGTTTTTAAAGACAGGAAAAAGCTGAAGGTTGTCGCTGTTATTTCACCTGTACTTTATGCGCAATTTGCACGTCCTGTTTCTCGTTTTGCCGTACTCTCATCCGTTAAAAGCCTCGGTTTCGACTATGTATTTGAGGAGTCTATCGCCTATGAATCTTATCTTGAGTCGATAAAAGCTCAAATACATGAAGCGGAGAAAACAACAGCTCATATGAGTCCTAATGATGCAATGAACTTTCTTCCGCTTGTGTCCTCAACTTGTCCTGTCGTCGTTCGTCTGATTCAAATGAAATATCGAACAATAATTCCGAGGCTGATTCAGCTCGAGCCACCGATGGAATCTGTTTCTTCTTTTGCCAGACAGGAGTTGCAAGCGCAAGGTGTTGATGCCTCATCAATTCGAGTTGTATATTTTTCGCCTTGTCCCGCGCATAACACACAAAAGTCTTACCCCTTGGGTATGTCCAAATCTTCTGTTGATTTGGTTATTTCTGTCCATGAAGCATATTCAAGGATTGTTCGCATCATTGAAGATGTTGATGTCGGGGAGGCGATTGGACACGATCCGACAATTCGCTGCTCGGAGTCTTCATACCTTTCCTGTGCGGCAATCGGTGGAGAATCAGAGTTGGTTGGGGTCAGTCAGTTTTTAACCGTCGACGGAATAAATAATGTCATGGATATTCTCAACGAGATAGAGGCGGAGCACCTTGAAGGTATCTCTTTCGTCGAACCATTCTCATGTTTTGGCGGTTGCGTCGGCGGACCATTGACTGTGATGAACCGCTTTACCGCAACTTCTAGGCTTCGAGAAATCAGTTGTGAAAAGATGCCGCCAGAAGCCGAGAAGTGTATTGATCAAGACAAGGTCAAATCAAAGCCTTGGTCAGTCGAACTTCCTGACAACAAAGCGATGCAGCTCTCTGATGACATCGTTCAGGCGATGAGCAAATTTGACCAGATTGATCAACTGTTATCCATATTACCGGGACTTGATTGTGGCGCTTGCGGTGCACCATCTTGTGCTGCAATGGCTGAAGATATTGTTCAAGGTCGAGCCGATTTTTCAGATTGTATTATTTTGCGAAAAGGAGATAAGTAAACATGCATGATCAGAGCAACCAGGTGCTTACTGTCGACAAGGTGGCAAACGAGCTGCGTCTCAATATGCTGACAGATGTGTACGAGAACAGAGAGGTCCGTACGGGGTATTGTTGTGACATGCTCAGTTGGGTAATTTCTAAACTCGAAAGCACGGCGTGCTGGTTTACCATACTCAACAGTATGAACGTCATAGCAGTTGCATCTTTATCGGACTGCCCTTTAGTGGTCATCACTGAATCGGATGGTCAAATCGATCCGAATGTTATTTTGAAAGCCGGCGAAGAAAGAGTCTCGGTTTGCTCAACGCCGATGAACTCCTATGAAGCGGCATGTGCGCTCAACGACCTTCTAAATAAATCACTCGGAGATTAAGATGATTCTTTCGTGTGACCTACATATTCATTCCGCCCTATCGCCTTGTGCCGAAAATGATATGACACCAGGTAATATCGTCATGATGTCAATGCTTAATGCACTGGATGCTATCGCGCTTACAGACCATGGAAGTTGCCGAAATGTCCGCGCCGCTTCCGAAATATCAGATCAATTGCGATCTGAAGGTCAGAATTCTCCGCGAGTGATTCCGGGAATGGAGATGGAGTGCGCCGAAGGATTTCATTTGCTTGCATATTTTCCGGATGTTGATACAGCAGAAGCGTTTGAAGCTTTTTATGAAAAGCATAGAATTATTCTGCCAAACAAACCGGATATTTTTGGGCAACAGCTCATATTCGACTCGGTCGATCATGTGATTGGCGAGTACGATCAGTTGTTGAGTGTATCCAGTTATTTATCGTCTGAAGAATTAGTCGATGCGGTGCTTAGATTTGATGGAGTGGTGGTTCCGGCGCATATTGATCGCGATTCATATAGTATGCTTTCTAGCCTCGGTGCCATTCCTCCGGAATTCAATGGGAAAATCCTTGAAATCAGTTCGAGAACAAACGCGGTTCAAATGCTTAAAAAACATCCTGAACTCTACAGGTTTGTTTTTGTTTCCAATTCGGATGCTCACAATTTGACGATGATCGCTGATCCCGGTTTTGGATACGAGTTTCCGAGCCATTTTCGCAATGGTTTTTCTGCCAAAGATTTTGTGCTTTCATTGCGGGAACAATCGTATCAGTGATATAATTACCGAGGTTGAATAAAGTGACGTGCTTGATAAGCAACGGATAGCGGAGGACGACTTTGAGAGATTTGTCTTTGCATATTTTGGATATCTTGACGAATTCGATTGCCGCAGACGCCAAACTCATGCACATATCTGTTATCATTCAAGAAGACAGTGATTTACTTCGTGTAATTGTTGAAGATGACGGTGCAGGCATGGATGAAGATTTTCTCAAGACAGTCGCTGATCCGTTTTCAACCACGCGAACGACTCGCAAAGTAGGACTTGGAATCCCTCTTCTTAAAGAATTGTGTGAACTTACCGGCGGGTATTTCAAAATCGAATCTATTAAGGGCAAAGGGACCCGGGTTGAGGCGGCATTTGTGAATTCATCAATTGATCGCTTGCCGATTGGATGTATTGGTGATAGCATGGCTCCGGTGTGGTCGACTTATGATGATCGGGATTTTGTATTATTGTTTTCTTCGCAGCGTAGCGGCGAGAGTACAATAGATACAAGGGAGATAAAGCAACAATTAGATGGGCTTTCGCTATCGCATCCTGATGTTTATATGTTTATTAAGGACTATATCAACGAACAACAGCATTCAATTTTAGGAGGATAAACACATGAAAACTCTCGAAGAACTTGCAAAGATCAAAGCTCAAGCACAAGAGGCGATGTCTGCTCGCAATCAGTCGGGCAAGCGCGTTGTTGTCGGAATGGCGACTTGCGGTATTGCTGCCGGGGCCCGTCCCGTTATGAACACACTGGTCGAAGAATTGAAACTTCGTGGTGTTTCGGATGTAAACGTCACAATGACTGGTTGCCTCGGATTCTGTAAATATGAGCCGATGGTTGAGATTATTGATGCAGACGGAACTAAGACCACATATATAAAGGTTGACGCCAACAAGGCAAAGCGCATTGTTGCAGAACACATTGTTAACGGACAGGTTTGTGCTGATCTCACGATTGCCACTATCGAGTAGGATAAAGGATGTTTTGGCATTATACCGGTTTTCGGTTTGAATCACTTAAGATAGATGCTCTCAAGGCCCATTGGGCCGCGAGAGTTCTATTTGTTGCCATTTTATTGCTTTCTGTTTTGCCCGTATTTTTTCCGGTCGGCAATCCTGATTTTTCTGAGTTCGTCCGTTGGATGGACAATGTTGTCGAGAAAGGCGAGAATCTTTCTTCAATAGAAGTTCTTTCGTCAATGCCGCCCATTACTATGGGACATTTATTGAATCGTGCTTCGGAATTAGGGTACCAAGTTCTTTCTTTGTTTTTAGCATTGATATACGCTGGCTTTTATCTTCTTAATGACAAATTTGATTCGCCTCGTAAAATTGTTCTTGAAACATTTAAAAGAACACCGTCGATCATTTTTATCATGTTCTTATTTATTGCCCCTTTATTTTTAATCTTAGTCTCGATGCCTTTTGTCGTTTTGCTCATTCTTCCTATATTTTATTTCGCGCCGGCGCTTATTTATGATAAAAAAATGCCCGGGTTTGAGTCAATGGTTAAAAGTGGATCGCTCACTCAAGGTTATAAATTTTCTATATTTTTCAATTTGATAATGCTAAGTTCGATGAATTCATTTGCGTCTTTCCTTTTTGCGTTGGTTCTTGAAGTCGAATCTAAGGGTTTTTCGCTGGTCATGGGTTTTTTAGATGCATTCATGCTACTTGCCATCGCGAGAAATGTTGGCGTGATGTATCAATTGGTAACTAATCGACCGGGCGAAACGGAGAAGGTATGACATGTTTAATTACACTATTATGATCATAATTATGAATTAGCATGAGGTCAAACATTGTATTTATATTGGTTTTCTAATATTATTGTTGAGGCTTATTATTAATTTGGAGGAGATATCATGGACGTTAAAAAAATTGCAATTGAGAAGCATACAGAGTGGAAGGGCAAAATCGAAGTGATTGCCACCGCTCCAGTCGGAACAAAAGAAGAGTTATCTATCGCTTATACTCCCGGTGTTGCGGAACCGTGTTTGGAAATTTCTAAAGATGTCGATTTGTCATATAAGTACACACGTCGCCATAACCTTGTTGCTGTTGTTACAGACGGCACGGCAGTACTTGGATTGGGAGACATCGGTCCTGAGGCGGGTATGCCTGTCATGGAAGGAAAGTGTGCGCTGTTTAAAGCATTTGCAGATGTAGACGCATTCCCGTTGTGTATTCGTTCTAAAGAAGTTGATGATATCGTTAATACGGTTGCGTTGTTGGCAGGCTCTTTTGGCGGTATCAATTTAGAAGATATTTCTGCACCAAGATGTTTCGAAATCGAAAAGAGGCTTAAAGCGCTATGTGATATCCCGATTTTTCATGACGATCAGCACGGAACGGCTGTTGTTACATTGGCCGGAATGATCAATGCTCTTCGCCTTGTGAATAAGAAAATCGAAGATGTATCGGTAGTTGTCAATGGTGCAGGAGCCGCAGCTATAGCAATCACTAAGTTGTTGATTTCAAGTGGACTCAGCGACGTTGTATTATGTGATCGTACCGGAGCAATTTTCGAAGGAAGAGATAAGCTAAATGACTCTAAGGTTGAGATCGCGAAGATGACCAACCGCAAGATGAAGAAGGGTTCTCTTTCTGATGTCATTCAGGGCGCAGATGTATTCGTCGGCGTTTCAGCTCCCGGCGTACTGACATCTGAGATGGTGGCCACTATGGCTGATCAGCCGATCGTTTTCGCCTGTGCTAATCCGGTACCGGAGATTTTGCCCGAAGAGGCACACAAGGCAGGCGTTGCTGTTATGGCGACAGGGCGTTCTGATTTTCCCAATCAAATCAACAATGTTCTTGCTTTCCCGGGTATCTTCAGAGGTACTTTGGATGTTCGTGCCTCTGATATTAATGACAAGATGAAGCTAGCCGCAGCATATGCGATTGCAGGATTGGTATCTGATGATGAATTGAAGGCTGAGTACATCATTCCGGATGCATTCGACCCACGAGTTGGAAAGGCTGTTGCTGCTGCCGTAGCTCAGGCTGCTCGCGATAGTGGTGTTGCCAGAATCTGATGTGTGATTATCGGTTAGACTTGCATCTTCATACGATGTATTCTGATGGCTCCGACTCTCCTGAGCAAGTCATGCGCTTGCTCAAAGACAAGTCAATCAGCGTATTCGCGTTTGCAGATCACGATACCGATTTTTGGATTGGAGAATGTTCTTCAGCATATCGAGAAGAAGCCCGTCGAATGGGGTTGAAATTCATTCGTGCTGTTGAACTGTCTACAAGAGATCGAATTTCAGGTAAAAAGGCTCATCTTCTGGCTTTCTGGCCGGAAGGTGAGTCTTTTATTTCTAACAATCTTCGAAGTATTATTGAGGATACGGTTCAAATGCGTAATTCGGTTGGCAGTCGCCAGATTGAGTGCCTTCATGCGATGGGATTTCCCGTTGACTATCAGACGGTCTTGCAATCGACATCGACCGGTCAAATTTTCAAAAGACACATCATGGAGGCGATTCGTCATACCGGCCTTCTTTCTGAGGATGAATACAAACATTTCCATTACAATCATTTTGTGAAGGGAAAGAACTGTTATTTCCCAAAGGATTACCCGGATACTTCGGATGTTTTACATGCTGTCATTGAATCTCGCGCTATCCCGGTTCTTGCGCATCCCGGACATAATGATAATTTCGATATCATTCCGCGTCTGGCAAAAGAGGGTTTGCGAGGTGTTGAATGCAATCATCCGACGCACTCTGAAACAGATAGAGCGCGTGTTATTCGACTGTGTCAACTTCATCAGTTGCTGCTCTCGGGAGGTAGCGATTATCATGGGAAATATTACCGTTCCGGAGTCATAGGTGACTACACTGTACCTGTCGCATACTCAAAGAAGTGGAAAATACTTCTCAATATTGATTAGGCTCGAATTCGCTGTGTTATCACTTCGTAAATGTGTTACAATACTTTGAAAACCTGTTTTTGGAGGTTATCTATGTTTGATCGTCTTGAATTACTTCACATCATTGAACGTAACGCCAGAATTTCTTCTCAAGAGTTAGCGGTTATGCTCGGCGCTGATGAATCTGAGATTATCGATGAGCTTGAGCAACTGCACAAGGAAAACATCATCTTGGGGTATTCTTCGGTAATTGATTGGAGCAAGACGCAGCGTGAATCTGTGACGGCAATGATTGAGATTCGAATTACGCCTCAGCGTAACAAAGGTTTTGATCAAATTGCCGGACAACTATTCAGATATCCTCAAGTGACATCATGCTATTTGATGTCGGGTGGTTTTGACCTCATGTTGATCATCGAGGATTCGACATTGCGAGAGGTAGCCTCATTTGTTTCTGAGAAAGTTGCACCTATTGATGGGGTCATTTCTACCTCTACTCATTTTATTTTAAAGAAATATAAGAGTAATGGCATCGCATTTGATTCGAAACCCGAAGACAATCGAGAAACCATCATTCTCTAATCTGATATGACGGAGTATATATATGAGTGACCTAGCTAATTCTTTATCATCTGTGGTTCAGGCACTTCCGCCTTCTGCGATTCGTAAGTTTTTTGATCTTGCTAACGAGATGAAGGGGGAGGTCATATCTCTTTCCATCGGAGAGCCGGATTTTGTTACGCCGTGGGCTATTCGAGAAGCCGGCATTTACTCTCTCGAACAAGGTCATACGCATTATTCTCCGAACCAAGGATATATACAAGTCAGGCAGGCAATTTCTGATTATCTCAACCGAAAGTTCGCAATACAGTATGACCCTAAAGATCAAATTATTGTCACTGTCGGCGGTAGCGAGGCTCTTGATTTAGCGGCGAGAGCGCTGATTAATCCGGGAGATGAAGTGATTATTGTTGAGCCTTGTTTTGTGGCGTACAAGGCGACCGTCTCTTTAGCCGGTGGTGTTCCCGTGGTTATTTCTACTCGTCAAGAAGATGATTTCAAGCTAATGCCCGAAGATCTGGAAAAGGCGATTACGCCGAAGACTAAATACATGATACTTGGGTATCCGTGCAATCCCACAGGTGCGATAATGAATCGCAATGAGTTGTCTCGAATTGTTGAAGTTCTTCGCAAGTATCCGCATGTGTATATTTTGTCGGATGAACTTTACTCCGAATTGTCGTATGCTCCGGAGCCTTCAGTGTCTATTTCGTCTTTTTCTGAAGTGCACGACCGGTGTATCGTTGTCAATGGTTTTTCAAAGGCGCTTGCAATGACCGGTTGGAGAATCGGATATGCGGCTGGTCCGAAGGAAGTCATTGCGGCAATGAATAAAATTCATCAATATTGCATTATGTGCTCGCCTACGACAGCCCAGCATGCAGTCATAGAGGCTTGCCTCAATGGTGATAAGGACATCGCGGACATGTTAAGTGAATACAATCGTCGCAGACGTGTCATTCTGAGCGGTCTTAATAAAGCAGGACTCGAGTGCTTTGAGCCAATGGGTGCATTTTATGCCTTTCCTTCCATTAAAAGTACTGGACTTACATCCGAAGAATTTTGCGAGCGGTTTCTTGTGGAGAAGAAGGTTGCAATTGTTCCGGGCACTGCCTTTGGAGATTGCGGTCAGGGGTATGTTCGTATTAGTTATGCTGCTTCAATGGAAAACATTACTGAGGCCATGGACAGGCTTCGCGAATTTGTTCAAGACATTAATTCTATAAAGGGTGTTCAACATGAATGATTATGACTCAATTCGTATACAGCTTCAAGAGATGGATACACCTCTCGAAGTTCTTAAGACGGCGCTCCAAATTGAGAAAGTTTCAGATCAAGTATCTGAGCTTGAGGCTCGTGCACAAGAACCCGGATTTTGGGAAGATGTAGCTCGTGCTCAAGATATTCAAACTCGAATTCGAAGAATGCAGAAGCAGGTCGAGCGTTATCACAACCTCGTAAAACTTCGTGAGGATATTTTGGTTCTTTGTGAACTAGGGGCGGAAGAGGATGACGATGGTGTTTTTGCTGAGGTTCTAGACGGTTTTAATTTATTTTCCCAAGAATACGAAAGTATGCGATTGCAAACACTATTTACTGGACAGTATGACGGCAACAATGCGACTTTGACACTGCATGCAGGTGCCGGTGGTACTGAAGCTCAAGATTGGGCAGAAATGTTGTATAGAATGTACATGAGATGGGCAGAGGCTCACGATTTTGAAACCAAAATACTTGATTATCAAGATGGAGATGAAGCCGGAACGAAAAGCGTGTCCATTCACGTCATTGGTGATAATGCTTATGGTTATTTGCGCTCGGAAATTGGCGTTCATCGACTTGTCCGAATATCTCCATTTGATTCTTCTGGGCGTCGTCACACATCCTTTGCCTCGTGCGAGGTTATACCGGAATTAGATGATTCCATTGAAATCAAGATTGATCTGGCAGACCTTCGTATCGACACATATCGCTCATCCGGAAAAGGTGGTCAGCATGTTAACAAAACGGATTCAGCGATTCGATTAACACACATCCCGACCGGATGCGTTGCTGCATGCCAATCAGAGCGATCGCAGGTGCAGAATAAAGAAACAGCAATGAATATGTTGAAAGCGAAGTTGTTCGCGCTGGCACAGGCGGCTCACATGGAGAAGATTGAGGACCTGAAGGGAAATCAGCTGGAGATTGCATGGGGAAGCCAGATTCGTTCCTATGTCTTTTGCCCTTACACGATGGTTAAGGATCACAGAACCGGATATGAAGAGTCAGACGTTCAGCGTGTTATGGATGGCAACATAGACGCTTTCATCAATGCATATTTGTCAGGCATGAAAGCTGAGAAATAATTCATACTTCACATTAAAAAGCAATGCCTGTCCGATTAAGACAGGCATTGCTTTTTTGTGAAGAAAACAATTAATTATATTCGATGTAGTAGACGACTTTAAATGTGCTGACATTGTCGCCGGTTGATTCAGCTGTGATGCCAACTGCAACCTCGCCATTTTTGGGGATTACGGTATCGTTGTTGGGTGTAGCTATAAACACATTTTTAGAGCCTTCCTTAGGAACAAATGTGAAGTAATCGCTATAAACATTATCGATAGTAACAGACGTATTATAAGTCAATGTAAACTGCATAATAGATGCGTTAAATGAAGACGCCTTACCACCGGTATTGTCAAAATTGAGATTAAAGAAAGCCGTAGAGCCGTCAGTTTTGCCATCTGAAACATAAGTAGAAAAGCGTGTCTTTTCCAACACAATAACAGGCGTAGGAGAAGGAGTCGGCACAGGCGTTGCTGTAGGCTCAGGCGTGGGTGATGGAGTCGGGGTAGCTGTAGCTGTCGGCGTGGGAGTCGCTTCTTTGCTCGGTACAGGCGTTGCGGAGGGCGCGGCAGTTGTTGCTGACGTAGCAGAATTTTCCGAGGAATCTGCTGATGAGTCAACCGTAGAACTTGAGATCGAGGTAGGGTGGTAAGTGGAACTGACGGTTTCGTTGCTGCCGGAGAAAGTGTCCTTGAAAAATGAGCCCAAATCCAAAATACTCCACAACTGCCAAATTGCAACAATAAGCGCAATAATCAACAAGAAAATAAGTATCCCCTTAATGTTACCTGATCGCTTTTTCCTCTTTGTAATTCTGGGCGGCAACGGGGCAACTGTACCCATCTGTTGCGCAGCAGAATAACGACTGGTTCCGGGCCGCGAGGAGGCATCAGAATTTGAGATTCTTTGAGCTCTGGGACTCGACGAGCTCCTTCGTTCTGCGGCTGTCGTTGCTGTAGCTGTAGACGAAGCAGCATTAGCAAGCGCCTCAACTCTCTTCTCAGAACGGTTTGAATAATTTCTTCCGGGCCGTTCAGAGGGCTCAGTAAGATCGGAAGACGTTGTATCCGGTATATCAAGTGGAATGAAATCAGCTTCATCGGTATCTGCTTTAGATACTTTAAAAACCGGGAAGCCCTCATCTTGGAGCGCCTCTGCAACAGTAATTTCTTCGGTATCAGTAGAAATTGGCTTATTTGAAAGATCTTCACGCAAATCTTTCGAAGCGTCTTTGAGTGAGTCGGAAATGCTATTGGCTTGAGACATCGAATCATCGAGTATTTCTTCTGCCGAATTCGATGTTTCGATTAATTCCTCATCATTCTGAAAACCGGAGAGTAACGAATTATCCGGATTGGAACCAGGCACTTCCGGAAAGGATTCATCAGTGGCATTGCTTTCGACCAATGCCACTGGCTCGTCTTGTAAGAACTCATCAATTACTTCGCCCTCGTGAGAAATATCTCCATCATCGCTGTCAATTAAGTCAGTGGAATGGGTTTTAATCGGATCTGCCAATTCTTCATTATTAATAGAAAATTCATCTTGCTCTATCGAAAGGGAAGAGTCTTCAGATTTGGAATTATTCTCAAATATAGATTCGTAATCATCTGACGCGGGTGCAATAGTATCATCGAGATAGTCAGTAGGATCAGCGGTATTTGAAACAGATTCTACAACGGGAATAAACCCGAGCTCGTTACTCGAACTATTTGTTTTATCGATTGCGTCATCATCTTCGATAACATCGTTGGTGTCCGATAAATTGTTGTCAATGAGCAATTCATCGTCTAAAGTCAAATCATCAACGGTAGGAGATTGAGTCGTTGGATCCGAATGGTCAGAAGAATCATCTACAGACAATTCATCTTGTTTAGCCGCCTCAATAATGGCATCTTGAGAAACGGGTTTGAAAATCGGCACTGTAATGTCATCAAGAGGAACATTGTACGGATCATCAAAATCATCATCAAAATTATCGAAATCGGAATTAGTGCCGTTTGAGGAATCAGCAGGGAACTGAATTTCCGGCATCTCATAGTGATAATCATCTAAAAAATCATCGTCGAGAAGTTCTCCGGAATCCTCAGAAGTCTGCAATTCTTCCTTTTTTTCTCTTAATGCATCACTTATGGTTTGGTTTGGATCGTTTGCTTTAAATGAAATAAATAGAGGAAAGGCGGAATCCTCCAACGATCCCTCATCATTATCATTGTCTGAGGACTCAGGGGGCCCATCATCGGCAACATAGGGAACAGATGGAGGTGAGGAAGAAACTAAATCTGCTTCGCTGTCAGGTTCTTGGTCTTCCTCTTCGCTTGCAGAGAATAGCTTTGGAGAATCTTCAGATTTCTGAGAACGAGACTTTTTATAAAATGTAGAAAACACAGAAGAAGCTTCGACATCGTCATCGAGATCGAGATCTTCATCGTTATTCGAATGAATGAGACGATCCCGATTAGGGTCGTTATCGGAATTAAATGAACCTCTGAGCATGAACACACCTCCGAAAATGACGGAATTTCGTATGAAAATACAATACCATAAAACAAGTTATATACCAAACAGAAATTTGTCTCTTATATGTTTACCGGATATGTATGATTAGCAAACGAATAGGTAAAGAATTTATGAAAATAAATAGATATAAAATCCCAAAAATCACGTTTGACATCATTAGTCTTCAGTGCTACAATTGCAAGGCACATAACCGGAGCGAGCTCGTGTGGCGGAATCGGCAGACGCAACGGACTTAAAATCCGTCGGGGTAGTTCCCGTACCGGTTCAAGTCCGGTCACGAGCACCACGCAACTTACGTTGGTGCACAATATCGCGGAGTGGAGCAGTTGGTAGCTTGTCGGGCTCATAACCCGAAGGTCGCGTGGTTCGAGTCCCGCCTCCGCAACCACAGTTAACATCGCAGAATGATAAATTTATCATTCTGCGATGTTTTTTGCCCGTTTCGCGCCTAGAAAGTCAACACACCCAAATAATTAAATCAAATCATAAATTTTCTTGTAAAGTTGCTTCCAAGATACTAATATGATATTGAGATGGATGTGTAATTCATCGTCAATGTGGCTTTCAACTTTTTGATCAATGATTGATTCATCGAGAACAGGAGGTTTTGTATGAAAAAGAGGCTTAAGTTACTACTCATTTTATTCATTGCTCTGGCCATGTTTTTTTCTGCTACCGGTTGTTTTGGTTCTGATGATGATGACGACGATGATCGCGATGAGAGAAAAAGTGATCGCGCTGATGACGAGGACGACGAAGAAGATGATAAAGACGATGATGAGGAAGATGACGGTGGATTCTTTCCGAGACCGACAGAGCAAATAGACGACGAAGATGAGGATGAAGACGAAGATGAGGATGAAGACGAAGATGACGGCGAAGATGAAGATGAAGATGAAGACGAGGATGATGACGGCGAATTAGCTCCTAGACCTACCGAGCAAATTGATGACGATGATGATGACAATCAAACCGCTATTACTTTATCCGGTGAGCCTGCTTTACCATATCCTAAGGAACAATTTGCCAATCTTCCCGAACCGCCCGGCATTATTGTCTACTCGTATTCAATGGAGGGTGCGGCAGTCGTTAATCTCGAGGGAGTTAAGAAAAGCGAAGCCGAAGATTACATTGACACAATTAAAGATTCGGGATTCACGATGAATGCATATTCGTCCGAAGACTCTAGCGGTATATATTTCGGTGCTTCGTATGATGAAAACACGTTTGTTGGTTTCTCGTGGTATACAGATGGCACTGCTATATTTTCTTACTATGACTATTCTGAGATGGAGATGGAAAATTCTGTAGATTAATTGTGTGCCGAGCTATCATTAAGGGCGCGAATTCCGCGCCCTTTTTATATCAAGGAATATGACAAACAAATCGAGTTGTTGGTATAATGTCTTGAATTAACATAATCTATTTTGTGAGAAGAAAAGATATTATTTTCGAATACGGTAAAGAGTAGGAGTATATGACAAGAATTCATACAATACAATCGGCGGCCTCGGAAAGAAATAAGCGTGCCATTAGAACTTGTATTCTGGGAATACTGGTTAATCTATTTTTGTTTTTTGTCAAGATTGTGGCCGGTTTGCTTTCCGGTAGTATTTCGGTAATAACAGATTCAGTGAATAGTCTTTCAGATTCAGCATCCGGAGTCCTTAACCTTTTTGGGTTTCATCTTTCAGGTAAACCGGCAGACAAGAATCATCCCTTTGGTCATGGTCGAATAGAGTATGTAATTACTCTACTAATTTCTTGTATCATAATGGTCATTGGCGTTGAATTCTTTAAAAATTCGGTTGAAAGAATAATCACTCCGCAAGTGATGACGTTTTCGTGGCCGATTGTGTTTTTGTTATTTGTTTCAATTCTTGTTAAAATATTGCTGTTTTTATATTATCGTCACAAAGCGAAATTGACCCATTCCAGCTCAATTCGTGCCGCAGCGTTTGATAGTCTTTCAGATTCCTTTATCACTTTCGTGGCGATGCTGTCCTTGCTCTTATTGCGGTTTTTTCAGCTTGAAATCGACGGCTATATCGGTGTTCTTGTTTCTGTCGGTGTCATATATGCTGGATTTTCCGTTGCGAAAGACGCCATCACTCCAATAATTGGCAGTCCATCAGATATCAATACAATTGATAGCATACGTGAGATTCTCATGAGCGATCCTAATGTGTTAGGCGTCCATGATATCATCGTTCATGATTACGGTCCGTACCGACAATTAGCTTCAGCACATATTGAATTTGAGTCAGAGATGTCTTTATTATCGGCACATCAGGCTACGGACCAACTTGAAAAACATGTGCTATCCGAACTCAATATACCAATTACCCTTCATATTGATCCGGTAGTCATTGGTGATTCTTTCACTGACTCGGTTTATCAGTTTGTGCAAGACGAGTTCAAATCTAGGAAGCTAAGCCTCTCGACTCACGATTTTCGATTGCAGGAGAGTGGAGATGACGTACATGTAGAATTTGATTATGAGGCAGACTCTTCGTCCGATATGTCCGAGGATGAGTTGTGCACATTATTGAAGAAAAGTCTTGAGAATCGTTTTTCTAAAACATTTCATTTAAGTATTCATTATGATCGGCATTTTTTCAGTGCATGCAAGGATTAACAGAGTGCGGTTGATTGGAGTTTAATGTATAATTCTTCTATTTATATCACATGGTGGTTTTATGGCTAGCAATAATGGTATGTCTTTGTTGAAAAAAGTAACTGATAGAATAAGAAAAATCGATGACTTCTTGATTCACAAGAAAATCTATCAAGTTGTAGCGCTTGTATTTTTAATTATTGTATGTGGAATACTTATTAAGCACTTCAATCGAGAATATGTTTACTCCAACTACGAAAAGACATTTTCATCCGCAATTCATGTCAGCCAAGGGGAGACCATAGACTATTATTTCACGGCTCCGAAAACACGTTTGAGTTCTATACGTTTTTACAAAGACATTAATGTTTCGATTTTATCGCAAGATGACATGGGTCGATTACACATAATCGATGAAAACAATGAGGTTATCGCAAATAAAGAGTTTTATTTATACCACCCGACGCGTCCCTATATTTCAGTCGATCTGGGTGATGTTAAACTTCAAAAAGGCGAGAGATACAGAGTTCTTCTTGAGGTGACAAAACTTTCGCCAAACTCGAATATGGTTTTTAGAATGCATCAAGTCAATATTTTTACCAGAAATAGTGATGACATCATGCTCGACATACCCGGTGGTCACGCATGGGTTCCAAATGCAAAGTACGCTTATGATGTTTTTTCAATTCCGGTTGCGATTATCCACATTATTATTTATCTCGCATTTGTCGGCATCTTATTCTTCGACAGATTGAGATCTAAGCGCGTTTTCGCAGAAATATATCGATCGACCATACTTTTGTTTTTTGTTTTGTTGCAAGTCGAATTACTCAACGCATCGAGGAATCACGCACTTCAGACACTATTACCGTTTGAGCCAAGAACCTATCTGATTTTGTTTGGTGGTTTTGTCATTCTTTTTGTCTTATATCTACTTATTTATTCCATAATCGGTCGTGGAACAATTGCGATAATTGTTGTGGGACTTATGTCACTTGTGGTGGCATATGTCAATCATTCTAAAATAATTATGCGAGGAGATCCTTTTGTGCCGTGGGATATCTTTTCTGCTGGCATTGCCGCTAAGATATCTTCCGGATATGATTTCTATGTGACAAAAGAATATGTAGCTTCATTTTTCATGATACCGTTGATTCTTATTCTTATTCGTTTAGTCTATATGAAACCTATGCGTAAAATTCGTATTCGTATAGCCTCACTCGTCATTGCAATAACATTTGCATTGTTGTTGTCATTCGGGTTCATTCTTAATCGGGGCTTGCATACGAAATTCGACATTTCATATCCTTTATACCCACCACTTGAAAGTTATCAAGAGAACGGAACGATGCTTTCATTCTTTTTACAACTAAACAATATGCGACCCAAGGGACAAGAGTCTAATTCTCCGGAACTTGCGGAGGACATTACCGAAAAATATGAGAAATTAGTTTTGGAGATGGGGCTCGACAAGAAAGTTGTATCTCAGGATACTCAACCCAATGTCATCTGCATTATGAGCGAATCCTACACGGACTTCAGGTCAATACGTGATATTGAAACCACTATGGATGTAATGCCATATTACGATTCTATTCTCGATGAGACAATGAATGGCAATTTGCAGGTATCTATTTTCGGGGGAGGAACATGTAATACCGAGTTCGAATTTCTGACAGGATTTTCGGTGTCTTCGTTATTGCCTGGTTCATCCGTCTACACGTTCTATCTCAATGAAAGATTCAGTTCCTTGCCTTCGCTTTATAAAGAAAATGGTTATCGAACTGTCGCGATACATCCCTTTGATCCTGAGTGGTGGGATAGAGATCAAGCATATCCTTCACTTGGTTTTGAAGAGTTCATTTCTCAAGATGATTTCGTCGAGCCTCAAATTGTTCGTCGATTTATCAGTGACCATTCTGCGTTCGAAAGGATTATTGAAGAATATGAAGCGACCGAGGATGGTCAACCGTTTTTTGGGTTTTGCGTCACAGTGCAAAATCACGCCGATTACTCTGAAAGATATGATAATCAATTGTATGACATCCAGATAGAGAGTTTTCCGGAAAGTGATTATCCATATGCAGAGAATTACCTATCGCTGATTCGCGAGTCTGATGATGCATTGAGATATCTAGTTGAATATTTCAGAACGGTAGACGAGCCGACTATCATTGTGTTTTTCGGTGATCATTGGGCAACAATGGATCACGGTTTTTATGATGACTTGCTGGGTATGGATATCAAAGATGTCTCAATAGAGGACTCCTTATCTCTTTATGAAACACCTTATTTTATCTGGGCAAATTACCCAATACCGATAGGCGAAATGGGTCCGACCAGTCCGAATTTCTTAGGGCAACAAGTTCTCAATCTTTCCGGCATTCAGTCTCCGGCGCAAAGGGCATGTTTACGTGTGTTAAGCACCAAAATTGCAGGGATGTCTGCTCTGGTCATTTATGATCACGACGGAAAACCCTATTTTAATCGCCAAGATCTTGACGAGGAAACACTTGCAGTACTGAGCGATTACGAAAGAATTCAATACTCATCCATATTTTTAAGTGATGATGAGGAAGAAGGCGAATAGCCTGATCGGTCTCCTTTAAGAACAAAAGGGCTTGCGTAGTTGTATGTTATGACAGATTAGCGTTATAATTCTATCATCTTTGAGATTTGAGAGATTGTAAAAATATGAGTCATATTACCCATTCAGATAAGGCAGTGAATAATGTCGGTCTTGTTGTTCGTATCGTTGTATTGGCAGCGATCGCTTGTATTCTATTGCTGCTGGCGGTTTCTTTTGCTGTGAATCACATGCGTCTCGGTTTTGAAAAGGAATACCGCGCCATTCATGAATATAAACTCAAGACGATTGCGACGAATGTTTCTCTATCTATCAGTGGTGATGAGATCGCCTTGGATCCTGTCACGGCTTCACAAAAATATGCTTCAGTTCTCGGACTGATGATTCAAAAATCAGATCGAGAATCCTTTTCTTCTTTAGACTATGGTTTGTATGCGTACTCTACCGGAGAACTGATTGTCATGTACGAGACGAATCCAGACCGCATGATGGCCAGAAAAAAGCAGGTATCAGATTGGTTCACAAAGGATTATTCGATATCCCTATTTCAAGAGGAGAACACCAGCAGTGTATTCGTACCGATTTTTGACTCTCAAGGGAATATGAGAGGCCTGTTTGAACTTAACGGCGAATTTTCTGAGCTCGATCAATATGGACGTAATATTGAGCAGAACTTATTAAAGACAGTACTGGTCGTCATACTAATTTCCCTGGTTCTATTTTCGTTGCAGTACATCATTCCTGTCATCTTCAAAATTGCTACAAATAATCGTAAGGGAGGTTCAAGTATTGAATAACATTATTCTCTCCAGCCTCCAGAAACCGCCACGCGGCGTTAAGTCGTTGTCAATACAGTTGGCGTATTGTTTTGTTGTCAGCCTTATTACGCTCATTGTTATGTCTTCAGTTGTGAACGATGCATATATTTCTGCGCTCAAGGAAGAGCGCTCCAATGCATTATTAGAAGTTTCGGCATCCTCAGCCGTCGCGCTTTCTGGAGTGCCGATTACTCATGGCATGCCTCAAGTACTTCCGGACTACCCTTATGCTGAAGATAAATATTATGAGATGAATATTTATATGTACTCTCACAATTCATTTCTTCGCGTTTTTTCTTCATCTGAGGATAACCAGTTGGCAATAAATACCGAAGAGTTACCCGAGACGCTTGATGTCGATGGCAAGGAATATTTAGCAGCGTATCAACTGGAAAAAATCGGATTGGATATGCGCACTGAGGACGGTGTAGTATATCGCGTTGCAATTGCTCCGATTGTTGTTTCTTCGGGCGCTGTTGCTGGAGTTCTTGAAGTCATGATCCCTGAAAGTGACTATTCTGGAACGGTCAATGGTTTTTCGTTATCTTACATATTCACTTTATTCGCGATTTCTATTTCTCTAACGTTGCTATATTTTCAATCTTATCGGTTAATATCACTTGCATTCAGCAGGCATGATAAGCGCTTGCCGAAAATTATTCGCTTCGGTCATGATGGTTGTCGATCGATTGCATTTTTTTCGTCTATGTCCTGTATCATGATACCGCTCGTCATTTCAAACTATATACTTCGTTCGTCACGGTTTTCCGGACAACCGGTATTATTATGGCTCGCCTTATCTTCTGCGTTGCTCTTATATGCAATTGGTTTTTTTGGCCTACATTCCATTAGGGTCTACATATTTAAGCGCTTTACGTCGAGGTTGTCGATGGCAGTGTCGATTATTATCTCCTTTGTGATGTTATTTGTTGTCGCACTGTTTAATCATCCCATTGCGTTGATCGTATTTGTGTTGCCCATCGCATTTTTTCAAGGCATGATATTATATTTTCAGCGAGAATACCGTGTGTATGCCGGAAGGCTCGGTCACCAAGATTATGACAATTTATCGTTACTCAAATCTCAATTCTCATCTAGTTTATATGGTGCCGGTGTAGGTGCCGTCATTGCAGGTGTTATATTTGAAAGATTTGGATTGGCTTCGGTTTTGTTGTTGAGTGGAGCGTCTCTGTTGCTGGTCTCCGTGCTATCAATGGTTATTGTGCAACACTGCCCGGCATCTTCGGAGAATCAGTTGCACTTGACCAGCTTCCTATATGCCTTGACGAACAGACGTTCCGGATCATTTTTATTTAGCACTTATGTCTCGCTCGGTATTCAGTTTGCGTTTTTGGTTGGTTTTGTTCCCGTCTATATCAAGCGAGTCGGATTGTCGTTAGCGGCCTTATCGTTTTATTATCTGCTGTATGCGTTTTTTGCATTTGTGGTTCCGCGCTTTATCAAAATAATCTTTTCTTCTTCCGGCCGAGGTGGACCGAATATAGCTATAGCTTCGCTTACTCAAGTGGTCGCCTATTTTTCATTTGCCCTGCTGCCGACCGCGAAAACATTGGTTCCTGTCACTATCCTTTTGGCAATATCTGTTGGTCTTCATAACTTCAGTCTTCACGAAGGTTACCAGTTGCTTATTCGCAGGGACAAGCGTTCGATGTCTCGTCTTATCGTCGAAAAGGCATTTTATGTCGGCATTTTGAGCGGAATTGTGCTGTTCAGTGGAGTCCTATTCTTTGAAGTTAATATTCGAATGCCGCTACTGATTGTTTCTTTAATTGTTTCCTTTGCACTATTGTTTCACCCAGTAGTCAATATAATTTATTTCCCTGATAACAAGAATAACAAGCCTAATCAACTTGATCCATATGTCGAACTTGAATCGAACCATCCGGAGTTGACCAATTATTCTAACGATTCCCATTTGGATTCTCCCGTGGAAAATGCACATTCGTTTTTTGAAGACGGCGAGGAGGTGCAATGATGAACACCGGCAATGCGCCACTGGGCAGAGATAACATTGACATTTTTATCGACACGTATTCTCCGTCAGCATATAAATCGTCATATCGTGTTTTAGCAGATGCGACGAGAACAGAAATGGTTTTGATTGATTCATTTGTTGAGGCTTTTCATCAGAGAAATGTGCACACGGATGAAGATCCGGTATTCGTATTTGCTGATATTTTAGAAGACAAGGTACGAGCGTTGTCTGATAAATATCCTGTTCCGGATCACGTTGTCATTTCAGACAGAAGTCTAGACGAGTTCACTAAAAGCACGATCAAAGCAGAGGTTCATAAGAGAATCAACTCGATTTCATTTAGGGCGATGGACTTGCTTATGTCTTCCGGGACCTCATCGCAATTGTCGACGAAGACTTCAGGATTTATTTCATTATTATCGGAAGCGGGTAAAATGGGCATTAACCTGATGCTCGTACTTCAAGTCATAATCATTTCCGTTGTGATATTTTTGTCAGCGCATTTTATTTCGATGAGTGTATTTGACGTGGGTGCATTAATTGACGACGATCCCTTCTCGGGAGTTCGAAAAAATAGTTTTTTGAATGTCGACGCACTAATATACATGCCGATTCAAATGCAAAAGGGAATTTTTGACGAGGAAATGATTACGGCACAAGACAAAGGGGCTCAGGATGCATCCAATGCTTCGAATCCTGAAGTCAACGCGCAGGAAGATAACACTGTTCCTTCTTCGGCTATTGCGGGAGATAATCAGGATAACACTACTATGGATGGTTCGAATTCTACAACAGTTGCGGACACTCCAAGCGACGAACTTGAAACGACGGATCCAAGTCTCTCTGCGACGAGGGGATAATTTTTTCGAAGTTATGCGTTGCGCATACAATAGATTACACAAATAATCAAAAAACAGACACCAAAATTAATCCGTGTTTTTTGATTAGGGATTTGTATTGGGGCGATCGTATCTTCGTTGTTGTTTATCCGTCGAATATTGAGGTAACTGAACAGTAATCGTAGCGCCGGATTTTGGACTCTTTTGATTGGTAGCAAATACAGAGCCTTCATGGCTTGAGATAATTGCGTGAACAAGAGCTAAGCCAATCCCATGTTTTCCGCCTTCGCCCTGTACAAAACGATCAAACACGCGATCAATTATATCTTCAGAGATTCCGGGTCCATCGTCGGATACAAGAATCTTAACCTGTCTGCCTTGTGCTTCGACGCTGACATCTATATGGTGATTGGCATGTCGTATGGCATTAGACAGTAGATTTTCGAAGGCTCGGAACAAATCGCTGTCATTCCCGAAAACATAAATCTCCTCTTTCGGAGCAGAGAGAGAAATTTCTTTGTCTGAAAATAAGATAGTACCCTTGACCTTCTCGATAACGGAGTCGAGTAGTTCTTGCAGATGAACGCCGGATTTTTGAATTGTCTTCAGGCCGGAATTAACTAGGTCTAAACGAGAAATACTTAATAGATTTTCGACCATATTAGTCAGACGTTTTGATTCTGAAATTATGACATCAAATGCGGGTTCCGGATCGTCGAATATCTGAAGCTTCAAACCTTCCGCATAACCTTGGATAGACATCAGAGGCGTTCGGAGTTCGTGCGAAGCATTTTGGAAAAAAGTCTTTTGCTCCATATCTGCTTGAGATAGTTTATATGCCATTTTATTCATGTTATTAGCCAAAGCGTCAAGTTCTTTAGTTTGCATGTTCAAATCCCGAAGGTTGAAATCACCTGAACCGATTTTGCTAGCAAACTGCATGAGCTTATGAATGGAGCGTATTAAATTATCTGATAAGAGAAAAGAAGATAGCAACGACAGAAAAACAGCAGCGGTCATAGCGGTGTATAATATGCCGTCTAACTCTTTTGCAAAAGATACATAAGGTGAAATATCCAAGTATATAAAATAGAAATTTCCGCTGGATGCGGCTTCTATCGAACTGAGGGAGGGCGCAAAAATACTGGATACTATGTAATCGTGAGATTCAGACGATACTTTAGTCAAACTATTGTCACCAAGAATCATACCGTGATCTTCTGCAATCTCGAGAAGTTTTGCCACTTTGTGTCCGTTGTTGTAGGCATCAGAAGCCACAGGCCATTCAACATAACCTGAAGCATTGATTAGAGCAACATTGACGTCTGAGCCTCCGGTAACCACCTTGGATAATTCAATTTCCTGGTTAACCGTGCTTTGAAAATACAAGTTGGAATCACGAAAAGAACGAGAAATACTTCTCACAGTTCGTCGAGCCGCAATGACTTTGTTGTTAGAGTCTTGTTGAATATATCGATCGACGACTACGCGAAAAGCAACGAAGAATGTCGAAAATGAAACGACAAAAACGATGAGAAAAGCGATAAATATTTCAAGCCTGAGACTGCGTTTTTTATTAATCAATTCAGATTCGCTCCGTATACCGCTTAGCTATTCACGCTCATTAGGTTCTTTTGCGGTTAGCCTAAAACCATATCCCCAAACAGTCTTAATGTTGACTTTCGTGGATTCGATTTTTTTTCTTAGTCTTTTTACCGTATCGTCTGCGACTCGCGTCTCAACCAATGATTCATAACCCCAAAGTCTATCGAGTAGCTCCGTTCGCGAGACAGCGCGATCCTTATTCATAATCAAATACGTGATAAGCGAATATTCATTGGGCGTCAACTTCAAATCAAGAGATCCTGCAAAGGCATCCTTGGTCTTGGGGACAATTGTGATATCTTCATATATCAAACGGCCATCAGCATCTGTTTCCGAGGGGTTCATCTCCGCAGAATCCATTCTCCTGAAGATTGCCTTCACCTTAGATACAAGCTTCATCGGCGAAAAGGGCTTCGTAAAATAATCGTCGCTTCCGAGAGAGAGTCCCGCAATATAATCGGCATCGCTGTCACGTGCGGTTAGCATGACGATCGGGACCTGACTCATTGAGCGGATATCGCTGCAAATAAGAAAACCGTCTCGACCAGGCATCATCACATCAAGGATGACAAGATCCGATGGCTGCGAACTAAATGCTCTCAGTAAAGACTCGCCATCCGGAAAGGACAACACATTATAACCTTCTTTTTGCAAAAAGGTTTGTACTAGATTTCGAATATTTACATCATCATCTGCAATGTATATTGACTTGCTCATGAATTCCTCTCTATAGAAAAAATAGACAACTATTCACATTATATCAATATAAGAATGCAAAATGCGTGAAAAATGCGGTATAAAGCGATGTTGATGCCTAAATCATATAGAAAAATCCGCGCCAATGCAGTTTCCATTCGTTTTTGCGATTTCTGCAAAGTGATAAGCCGAATCCTTCATCGTGCGGTTCCCATTCTCAAAATCGACATGGACCAAACCAAACCGCTCATGATAACCTTGCGCCCATTCAAAATTATCGAGTAACGACCAATGAAAATAGCCGCGGATATCAACACCATCTCTCATCGCACGGTTGAGTTCGAGAAGATGTCTGTTGATATAATCGATACGATCATAATCGTGTACTTTACCATCTAGATGAACCCAATCGTTTCCGCTCATGCCATTCTCAGTAATGATGATTGGTTTATTATAACGTTCAAAGCAAAAGCGATTTGCCCAGTACATACATTCCGGCCGTACCTGCCAATTGTACGCGGTTTTGGCATGCCCTGGTTGGGGTGGAACAACAACCGCTTCTCCGTTCGGTCCTGCAGTAACATAATCTCCCATGTATATGTTAACTCCGAGAAAATCTATAGGAGAAGAGATAATCTTAAAGTCATCATGTCCGAAGTTCGGCAAAATGGATTCGTAACGATTCAAATACTCTGTTGGGTATGCTCCGAGGTATATCGGATCAGCGAAAACACTGACAGTTCCTGCAAAGTCAGAAGTAATACTGAATTGCCGGTTGCGTGCCGCTTCGATATCGTTTTCTGTATTTGTATAAGGGATGCTACTCATTGGCATCGCCTGCGTGTAGGTAATTGTAGGCGTCAACTTGGCATAGGACTTAATCACTTGTACCATCTTGCCATGTGATAACAGGGCATTGTGAGCGGCGAGAGCCAACTCACGGTCCGAAACTCGATAGCCTGGTGCGTGTGCTTCCATTCTGTATGAAAGGTTAATAAAGCATTGCGGCTCATTGAGTGTAATCCAATGACGGACGCGATCAGAAAAGTGCTCTACGAGTATTTTTGTATAATCTGAAATATAATTTGAAATATCCGGATTAAGCCAACCCCCTTTGAGATGAAGTGCATAGGGGAGATCCCAGTGGAAAATGGTTAAGTAGGGTTCAATCCCGTTGGAAAGTAATGAATCAATTAATCTATCATAAAAAGCAAGACCTTCTTCGGAAACTTGGCCGAGACCTTCCGGCATAATTCTCGGCCAAGATACAGAAAAGCGATAGGCTTTTAGACCCATTTCCCTGAGGATCGCAACATCCTGTTCCACATGATTAATATGATCCGCAGCGATTCGCGCGTCGTGACCGGCATGAACGCGACCTTGAGTTTCACAAAAAACGTCCCAGTTTGACAAGCCTCGTGAATCGGCACCGCCCTCGATTTGGATAGATGCCGTAGATGCTCCCCAGACAAATTTAGAATGTGTCATAGAATATCCTCGTTTCTGCTTTGTTGCTCTAATTATATCGACACAGGATTATGAAAAGTGTATCGATTATGTCCAATGATAAGAATCTCTGTTAATTTTTGCAGTTTCGGTGTATTATTATGAGGATTATGATAACATCATGATCTCTTTATCGTGGAGGTTATTCATGTTTGATGTACTGGTTACCGGCGGAGCAGGTTATGTCGGTTCGCACACTTGCGTTACTTTGTTAAATGCTGGGTACTCTGTTATCATTGTTGACGATTTATCGAACAGTCGCTTTGAAGTGATTTCTAGGATTCGAGAAATTACGGGTAAAAAGTCATGTTTTTACCCTTATGATGTCAGTGATGAAATTGAAATGGAGAAGATATTTTCGCGCCACAACATTCACTGTGTGCTTCATTTTGCAGGTAAGAAAGCAGTATCTGAGTCGGTACAGATTCCTCTTGATTATTACAAGTCGAACTTTATGAGCACAATCTCATTATTGCGAGTGATGCAGCGTCACAATGTAAAAAAACTTGTCTTTTCATCATCTGCCGCAGTGTATGGAGACAACGAGTTCCTTCCCTTTTCTGAGGACGCCGTATTGGCGCACTGTACAAGCCCTTATGGATGGTCAAAATGGATGATTGAGCAGATGATGAGAGATGTTTATCGGTCCGATCCGGATTGGTCAATTGTTATTTTGCGATATTTCAACCCGGCCGGTGCCCATCCGTCAGGGAGAATGGGCGAAGATCCACAGGGTCTTCCGAATAATTTATTTCCATATATATTAAGAGTATTGGCAGGTCGATTAGATTATTTGCCGATTTATGGTGCAGAGTACGAGACATCAGACGGCACCGGAGAGCGCGATTATGTCCATGTCATGGATTTGGCTCGCGGCCAAGTCCTAGCTTTTGAAAAAGCAATACAAAACACCGGAGTTAGCCTTTACAACATGGGAACCGGTTGTGCACATTCCGTTATGGACGTCATCCGAGTCTTTGAGGAAATTACGGGTAAGAAAATAGCTTGTCGCCTTGCACCGCGACGAGAAGGCGATGTATCCGTTTCCGTGGCTTCCACGACAAAAGCAGAAAACGAGCTCGGTTGGAAGGCAACGCTATCACTCCGTGAAATGTGCGAAGATGCTTGGCGTTGGCAAAAAATGAACTCGACAGGGTATTAATTTTTGAAAGGAAGTCCGATTAACTATCGGCATGTTAGTAATGGAGAAAAAAATATCTCGCATACAACAATCAAAACCCATAGTGCGCGCTCCCGGGAAGAATAAGCGAAAACTTGCATTGCGTATAGTGATAGCTGCTTTGGTCATATGCCTATTTATTGGATTAGGTGCATTAATTTGGGCTAATTCTGTCAAAGATCGAGTGTTGGACAAAGTGAATTACGTTCCTTTAGACCCTAATGCAACAATAATTGATGACCAGGGTTCAGTTGTCTCTTTAGCCGAAGTCGTGAAAGTGGAGACGACCGAATATCCTCTGCCGGAATTTAATCACATACATAATATATTGCTAATCGGAATCGACAGTCGCTCGAGAGGTTATTCTGAAACCGGTAGTGGGAGTTTGGCCGACACGATTGTGATCATGACGATTAATGAAAATGATTCAACAATTAAGCTAACATCAATTGCCAGAGACTCTTACGTTTATGTTCCGGGTCACGAACAACCCATGAAAATTAATGCAGCAATGTCGTACGGTGGTCCGGAACTTCTTTTGTCAGTGATTTCTTCAACATTGAGACTGGATATTGACGAGTATGCTTATGTTAACTTCTATCATATGGAAAAAATCATAAACTCAATCGGTGGCGTTTATGTTCACGTTTCGGAGAGTGAAAGAACAAACGTCGAGGGCGGTCTAAATGAATTAATATACGATGCAAATCTCCGTCTTGGCGATGACCCGTATGCGTATATGGTTACTACTTCAGGAAGTCAAAAACTTAATGGTCGTCAAGCGGTTGCTTACGCTCGGATTCGCAAGGTTGGGAATGGCGATTTTGGTAGAACCAATCGGCAAATGGAAATTATCCAGAGTATGGCGGACCAATTTATGGGGCAGTCTGCAAGTTCTAAATTAACGACGGCCGAGAGTGTAGCGAGTCATGTCACGACCAATATTACCAAAGATCAAATTGAATGGTATTTTTTCTCTTTTCTGGATAATTTAGAAAAACCTAGTTTTGAATACCTGCAACTTCCGATTGAGGGATGTTCAAATCAAGGCATATACAGTGACGTAAGAGCAGGCGAATGGAGCATACGACCGAACTGGAATGCGATGATTCCGACTGTTCAAGAATTTATACTTGGTGAACAATTTGAGTTTGACCCAGTGGAAGAAATTCCTAATGCACCGTAATGCTTAATATTGCACCTCTTTCTTCAGGATATTTGTATTTTCTCCACTTGACATTAACTGCGAATAATAATATATTAGTACTTGCTTAGCACTCTTGCGTTGAGAGTGCTAATCCATTAATAATACTTTAAAAGGAGGATTTACTATGACGATTAAGCCATTAGGTGACAGAGTAGTAATCAAGATGCTTGAGGCGGTTGAAACCACAAAGAGCGGTATTGTTTTGGCCGGTACGGCCAAGGAGAAGCCGCAGGTTGCGGAGATCGTTGCAGTCGGCCCTGGCGGTCTTGTTGACGGTAAAGAAGTACAAATGACTGTCGCTGTAAATGACAAAGTTTTGATTAGCAAGTATGCCGGCACCGAAGTCAAGATTGACGGTGTTGAGTATATGATACTTCGTCAGAGTGATATTCTGGCTATTGTTGAGTAAATGACAATATTATATTTCATGGAGGAATTCAAATGGCAAAGGACTTAAAGTATGGCGAAGATGCACGACGTGCTCTTGAAATCGGCGTCAACAAGGTTGCAGATACGGTAAAGATTACACTTGGACCTAAGGGTAGAAATGTTGTTCTCGACAAAAAGTATGGCGCTCCGCTCATTACAAATGACGGCGTGACTATTGCTAAGGAGATTGATCTTGAGGATCGTTTTGAGAATGCAGGTGCTCAACTTGTTAAAGAAGTCGCATCTAAGACGAACGATGTCGCCGGAGATGGAACGACAACCGCCACTCTGCTGGCGCAGGCAATCATTCGTGAGGGCATGAAGAATGTTGCAGCTGGAGCGAATCCTATTATTCTTCGTAAGGGGATTCAATTGGCAGTGGATAAGGCAATCGATTTTCTTGCTCGCGAAGCGAAGAAAGTTAACGGTTCAAAGGACATTGCTAGAGTTGCTGCGATTTCTGCAGCGGATGACTATGTTGGAGAATTAATTGCTAAGGCGATGGAAATGGTATCTTCGGATGGTGTTATCACGGTCGAGGAATCGAAGACAATGGGCACCGAGCTGGAAGTTGTCGAAGGAATGCAATTTGACCGCGGTTATGTGTCTTCTTACATGTGTACTGATATGGACAAAATGGAAGCGGTCCTGGACGACCCATACATATTGATTACAGATAAAAAAATTACTAACATTCAGGATGTGTTGCCATTACTCGAAAAAGTAGTTCAACTCGGTAAGAAGCTAATGATTATTGCTGAAGATGTTGAAGGAGAGGCACTTGCTACTCTGATTGTTAACAAACTTCGTGGCACGTTTACTTGTGTTGCGGTTAAGGCTCCCGGTTTTGGAGATCGCAGAAAAGCAATGCTGCAAGATATTTCTATCCTAACGGGCGGACAAGTCATTACTGAGGATCTTGGTCTTGATTTAAAAGAAACGACAATTGAGCAATTGGGTCGTGCTAGACAAGTTAAGATTGACAAAGATAATACGATTATCGTAGACGGTGCCGGCGACCAGGATGAAATCAAATCCAGAGTCGCGCAAATTCGCAAGCAAATCGAAGACACCACATCTGATTTTGATAAAGAAAAGCTTCAAGAGCGCCTGGCAAAGCTTTCAGGTGGCGTTGCAGTTATTAAAGTCGGCGCAGCTACCGAGACTGAGATGAAAGAGAAGAAGTTGCGAATTGAAGATGCTCTTGCCGCAACTCGTGCTGCAGTTGAAGAGGGAATTGTGCCCGGTGGTGGAACGGCGTACATTAATGCTTTGCCGGATGTTCTCGATTTGTTGCCCTTGCATACTGGGGATGTTCAGACCGGTATTCGAATTATTATCAAAGCCCTTGAAGAACCTATTCGTCAGATTGCGTCAAATGCGGGTCTAGACGGAAGCGTTATTGTTGAAAATATAAAAAAACAACCTATCGGCACCGGTTTCGATGTGCTTGAGGAGAAGTATGTGGATATGTACGAATCGGGTATTATTGATCCTGCTAAGGTGACTCGTTCTGCTCTTCAAAACGCATCATCAGTTGCGGCAACGCTATTGACTACTGAAGCTGTTGTTTCGGATATTCCGGAACCAGAGCCGGTAGCGCCTAATCCAGGTGGAATGTATTAATATTAAAGGCCGGCGATGCCGGCCTTTTTTTATTTTCTGCATACTTAATCAAAACATCGTTTAATTTATATTCAAAGTACGATATGATAATTCTAATAAATGTAGAGGAAATGATTCATGAAAGACGTATTTATCGAAAAAATTGTCGAACGAAAGAATGGTCCGTTTGAGTTGTTTATCAAAATCATGTCGGTTTTGTCTTTTCTGACGGT
>DUPM01000156.1 GCA_012838315.1 Clostridiaceae bacterium | reverse complement strand
TCTTCCAGTAGCGAATACTCCGCCACCGCCAACGGTCGAATCAAATACTGCATCAGGACTTCCCTTCGTACAAGGCATCTTTATCGAACAACTCACAATACTTCATCTGCTCGAAGTAAAATCCGTCACTCAAAAAACCTTTGTTCTCCTTAATATTTGCAAACCACGTACTTTTTGCCCAAAACATCTGTCAAAACCTTACGAAGATCTTGGGCCGATCCTCCCTCAAAAGTCGTCTTATCCACAACATACGCTTGTGTCTTACTCTGAAACAAAAACAAGCGCGCTTCGGTCTCCATGACCTTCACCAAAGCCTCATACTTCATGGTCGAATCCGTCTTGTGAATATCCGAATCAGAATGCACGTACATTGAATCCTCCGAAAAGACAAAGTCTACGCGAATCCCTGCCAGTTTCTTCATCGAACGATACGAAATGATTGGCAGAATAAAGTAGGAAAAGGACGTCATCACAGTCAGAAAAGCCAAAAAACTAATCAACAAAATACTATAAGTGGAATCCAATAAAAAATCGCGAAAAATGACAAAAATCGAAATCAAAGTCAACGCGATAATCGTCCGAATCCAATACGAGAGGACCGGATTCTTTTTTTGTAAATGCCTAAGTGAACCAGTGCCTTCATAGATTTAATATCATAAACTGAAGATGCCTTAATCTCCATAAACCCCTCCAAATAGATACTGTGCTGTGTATATACCAGCTATTACTTTATCACATGCCAACCCTGCAGAACAGCATTCGAGAGCACATCTCACCGGTGTCTCCATAATGCCGAAAATCTCCGCGATCAGCATCCTCGCCTCACATCAAATTCGCGCAAAATTGAGCCTCGTGTTAAACTAGTATGCAGAAACCAGCGTACGGATACTACAATTTTTCAAAGAAAAGGAATACAAATGACCATTCTCTCTTTACTTACCCCCGCTACTACTGCGACAGAAGAACTGCCCCAAGCGGAGATTCTCGACCTTATCAGAACCTTCCTTGAAAAACATCTCGGCGAAAACTATCCCTCCTATTTTGCTCCGATTATTCTACTACTATTTATCATTCTTCTATGCCTCCTCTCATACCTCATCACCAAACACGTATTTCTGCGTATCTTGACGCGCTATATTCATCAGAATAAATACGACTGGGACAACGTCCTTCTCAAGCGAAAAGTCTTCCACCGCTTATCCCATCTGCTCCCAGCCATCATCCTATACAGCTCCGCAACATTATTCGGCGCTCTTCAGCCCTACATACAGCGACTTGGGACCATCTACCTTATCGTATTGATTACCGGTGCAATGGATGCACTTCTCAATGCAATTGATGATCTTTACACGCGTAAAGAAGCCGCTCGAAAAAAACCAATTAAGGGTTATCTCCAAGCACTCAAAGTCTTTCTCTTCGTGATTGCCGGCGTCGTCATTCTCTCTCAGCTGCTCAATCAAAGTCCAATATTGTTGTTATCCGGAATCGGAGCCATGACCGCTGTCATTATGCTCGTTTTTCAAGACTCCATTCTTGGACTTGTTGCCGGTATTCAGCTCTCCACAAACGATATGGTTCGGATCGGAGACTGGATTGAAATGCCGAAATACCAAGCTGACGGTGACGTTGTCGAAATATCCTTGACCACGGTAAAAGTTGAAAATTTTGACAAGACCATTACCACCATTCCTCCTCATGCGCTGGTCAAAGACTCTTTTCGTAACTGGCGAGGCATGCAAGAAGCAGGCGGACGACGTATAAAGCGAGCCATCAATATTGATGCGTCAAGCATCACATTTTGTTCGGATGAAATGCTTCAAGAATACAAAAAAATAGATGCTCTCAAGGATTACATCGCCGAAAAAGAATCAGAAATTGACGTGTTCAACAATAACCGGATAAGCACTTCTGATCATGTTATTAATGGGCGACGCCTGACCAACATCGGTACTTTTCGCGCCTATATCGTCAATTACATCCGAAACCACCCGGGCATACATACCAACATGATTCAGCTGGTCCGACAACTCTCTCCGACAGAACACGGCATTCCACTGGAACTTTACATATTCACCAAAACCACAAACTGGTCCGAATATGAGCAAATTCAGGCAGATATTTTCGACCACCTGATCGCCGTTGCACCGACCTTCGGCTTGAGCATTTTCCAAACTCCGGGAGGACACGATTTACGTCAAATGGCCGAACAAATAAAGGCGTAATCGAGAAAACCTCAACCTCAAACATGCCCGCTCGCTCAAACCCTTTATCTGAAGAATGAAGGCTTTATCTCTCGAATAGTTCATCAGCGCGCCTCGGCGGGCTGAGAACATCGAAATAGAAAAATGAATAAATGCCTATCAGTTCCAACCTTTCAAATCCCATCCTCTATCGAATAAACCTAAACCTCAACCTCAAACTCGCCCGCTCATGCCGACGGTTTTGAGATCGTTTTTCTGATACAAAACGCCTAGGGCTAAGTCGTCCATGACGGCGCCGCTGATCGCGCTGTGACCGCCGGTGCGAAAATATTCCTCTTTGTTGAGCATAATACAGGGTCCAAAGGATCCGGCGCTTTTGAATTTGTCGCCCCATGGCGTAAATGAGTTCATGCCGGCAATGACAATGATGTTGAATATCGCCGAAAAACTTTCATATGTTTTTACCGTCTGATGATAGGGCTGAAGCGACAATATGCCGCTGCCGTTCATTCGACCATAGACCGACATCAATCTGCGAAGGCTGTCCGGTTTTTCAAGTCGGGTATCAGCATCCAGAAAGAGGAGCCATTCACCGCTTGCCGCTTGCGCACCGGTCCAGCAAGCGAAGGATTTCC
>DUPM01000155.1 GCA_012838315.1 Clostridiaceae bacterium | reverse complement strand
TCGAGAGTCCTCCGTATACGATAATGTTCACGTCATCGCTTCCGGACGAAGGGAAGACCACCATCTCGGTCAACACGGCGGTTGCAATGGCGATGTCGGGTGCCAAGACCCTAATTATCGACGCCGATATGCGGAATCCATCTGTTCATTTGCTCTATAACTTAACGAATACACACGGTCTCAGCGACCTAATCAGCAGCGCGGGCGACTGGCATACATTCATCATGAAGAGTAAGGTTCCAAATCTATCCGTTCTGAGTGCGGGGCGCAAACCGATGAATCCGGTCAAGTTTCTTTCTTCTCCGCGCTTAAAAGAACTTCTCTCCGCTTTATCGAGGGAGTTTGATTACATTGTTATTGATTCCCCGCCGTTGTTGCTCGTGCCGGATGCGCAAATCATTTCCGCAGATGTCGATGGTGTCGTCTTGGTCGTTCGAAAAGGCAAAACGACGACGAAAATACTCAAAGACTCCAAGGCGCTTTTCACACATGCTAATGTCAATTTGATTGGCGCAGTCCTCAATGCGGTCAATGATAAGGACAGTGTGTACGCTTACGGCTACGGTTATGGCGTCTCTGATTCAAGTGCCTCGCGCGCTTCCCACGACAAGCTATCGGCAAAGGAAAAGTCCGCACGTCGCAGATCATTGAAAAAAACGATTAAGATTAAGGAAAGCTCTTCTGCTCACGGCAAGCCTCGAGTGCCCGAGTCTCGTGCTGTTCGGCAATCGACGCGCGTGACCGAATGCCCACCCGTGATGGATTCAATGACAAGACCGGGTCATGAAGTCATATCTTCGGACAGAAATAAAGCAACCGCTCCACGCGTATCTATTCCCGAATAATCTAGGAGGTACAGACGATGCAGCCAGATACTCAGAAAAAACTCCACAACGGCGTTGCCATTCCAACCGTCGGACTGGGCGTATTCCAGATTGAAAATGGTCCGGTCGCCGAAAAAGCGATCCGCAGTGCTATAGATGCCGGATATCGTCACATCGACACGGCACGCGCTTATCACAATGAAGAAAGCGTCGGCAAGGCCGTTCGCAACGCCGGCATCCCGCGCGATGAAATATTCGTGACCACCAAGCTTTGGAACGCAGATATCCGCGCCGGAAGAGCCCGAGCTGCCTGCGAAGAAAGTCTTTCGCGCCTCGGACTCGACTATATCGATTTGTACTTGATTCACTGGCCGGCCGAGGGATTTAAAGCGGCATGGTCGGAGATGGAAGCCCTTTATCGTGAAGGCAAACTTCGCGCTATCGGCGTCAGCAATTTTCAGGACCATCACATCAATACCTTGATGCAAAACGCCACCATTACGCCTATGGTCAATCAAATCGAGTGCCACCCGCTCTTGACGCAAAAGCCGCTTCGCGAATACTGCGAATCTAAAGGCATTGCTTGCGAGGCTTGGAGTCCTTTGGGCGGCACCGGTGGTAACTTGCTCGACCATTCGGCCCTCGCTGCGATTGCACAGCGTTACGGCAAGTCCGTCGCACAGATCATATTACGATGGGATATCCAAGGTGGTCTAATCACCTTGCCCAAATCCGTTCATCCCGACCGTATCGCCTCGAACATCAATATCTATGACTTTGAATTGTCCGCAGAGGATATGGCTGCGATTGATTC
>DUPM01000154.1 GCA_012838315.1 Clostridiaceae bacterium | reverse complement strand
GGCTTAATAAACGTTCTTCCGATATAATTATTCTTCACAAAACCTCTAACCATAGGGATCCCAGACTCTAAAGCATATCCTGAAGCCGCATCCATCCCAGACTCCGGCACCCCGATGACTACATCCGCATCTACCGGATGTTGACGCGCCAGAAGTCGCCCGGCTCGAATTCGAGACTCATACACACTAATCCCATCAATCACACTGTCCGGCCTTGCAAAATAAATGTACTCAAACACACACCTGCTGCACATGACTTCTTCACTCGAGGGCAATGAATGCAACCCCGAGGCATCGCAAACAACAACTTCTCCGGGCAAGACATCTCTGAGAAAAGTCGCACCGACACTGTCAAGGGCGCACGACTCCGAAGCAAAAACATAACCACTTTCCGTTTGACCGATACACAAAGGCTTGAATCCGAACCGATCTCTGGCGGCAATTAGTTTATCTTTGCTCATTAGAAGGAGCGCATACGCCCCTTTGAGCTCCTTCATTGACACAGAAACGGCCTCCTCGAGCGACTTCAAGCGCATTCGGTTACCAGCTATCAAATATGCCAAAACTTCCGAATCAGTTTCTGTTTGAAAAATAGCGCCGCTTTTTCCGAGTCTGCCTCGAAGAGCTTCTGTATTGGTCAGATTGCCGTTATGCGCAATCGCAAACGTCCCCTGCGCATAATGTGTCACAAGAGGTTGCGCGTTCTGGTATATGCTGCCACCGGTGGTCGAATATCTAACATGTCCGACGGCAATATGACCGTGAAGGAGTTGCAATACTTCTGAAGAGAACACCTCGCCGACCAGACCCATTCCTTTGTGACAATCGATGCGTCCGTCTCGACTGACCGCCATTCCGCAGCTTTCTTGCCCGCGATGTTGCAACGCAAAAAGTCCATAATATACATCCTCAGATAATAATGGTCTTTGATTATCAAAGATACCGAAAACACCGCACTCTTCATGTAACCCGTGCATACTTCACTCCTCATATTGCTTCAATGGGCTTATAAAATATTAAACGACGCCCTTGGAGGGGCGCCGTTTGTCCACGTGCTTATTTTAGCACCGAATTCATTGGTGTCAACGATTCGAAATTATTGGCAAATACCATCTGTGATGATTTGTTGTATAATTATCGTAAATTCCGGAAGTGCTCTCTTGACTGTTATTCGCTCACTAATCAATATAGGGACTGTATCATGCGTAAAAATAAGAAATTATCAATCATTGTTCTTTTGCTCATTATTTCTCTTCTTCCTCAAATGTCTGCTTGTAAAGAAAAGACACAGAACACATCTGCATCCTCTGACATATTATCTTCAACAAGCCAAGAGACCACCCAAATACAAACTCCAACGCCCTCTCCAACACCTGTGCCTGAATACGATGTCGGTGTCGTCACTCCGTCCGACGATAACATTGCATATGTCTACGGAGAGCAAGACACCTCGGAAAAACCGATTGGAGCTGCCGTCGAAGGCATCGATTTTCTGATTCTGAAAAAAGGCGATGACTGGTGCGAAATTCTATACGGCCCGGACGAAGTGGGTTACATTGAGACGTCCTATCTATCCGTCTCGGTGACCTTGGAACCTCCTCCCTTATACGAAGCACATTTTTTCATGGAAGCCAGGGAAGAACCCGGTCACATTCATGTTGCCTTTAATAACAAACTTAAGATTGTTCCTTCCACATACACGGTTATCGAGAAAGTGCCCGAAAGCGATGCTCCGGGCGCACCACTTATCGATGTTGAAGTCACAAAAAACCGAATCGATGTCTACACGACCGGTGGAGAACTTCTGGCTGCAGACACGACATTGTTTTTAAAAAATGCAAAGATATACACGACGCCAATTCCAACCCCCACTTCGGTTCCCGTCCCACCTTCTGACGATATCAATCCTGCGCCCACTGATCCGACGGTCGCTGAAGGCTCTTCAGAACCCACTCCCCCGAGCCCATCTGACATTCTTGCAGATCCGTCAACCGTCGACCCTACAACACCACCTGTCGAAACACTTGCTCCGACTCCAACGCCGGCTCCAATTCCTGTCGAAATTATCGTCACCAACGGAATACTCACATCCATCACCGGCGTGACGCTGGATACAGGTATCCCATTTGAAGTCGGCAAAGATAAAGGACACGTGCTCACCGACGCCGGAGAGGTCATCGCTTATCAGGGCATGTTCTTTCCCGAAGCTGAAGTTATAGTGACTGACTGCCGCATGCCCGTCAGCGATGGAGAGCTTTATGTCGAGTCCGGTTACTATTTCAAGCCTGCTATTCTGTTAGACGAACTCGTCGATGTGCGTCGGTACTCCGATACAATATACATAGACATGATGATGACCAAAGAAGACAGTATTGCCGGAGGAAATGTTTACGGTCAGCAAATTTGCCTGCTACAGAAAAGCACACTCGATAAGCTCCTCGAGGCAGAAAAAATGTTTCAAGAAGACGGCTATTCGATCATCGTTTACGATGCCTATCGCCCCTATAGCGTCACTTGCATTATGTACGACATTCACAAAGACGGCACATACGTCGCCGGAAAGCGCTTTGGATCCATTCACAACAAGGGCGCTGCGATTGACATGTCACTCATAGACAACATCACCGGTGAACCTGTCGAGATGCCTTCACCGATACACACACTCAACTCAACATCCAATCGCACCAACCCGGATATGACCGATGCCGCCAAAGAGAATATGAACTATATGGCTGACATTATGAGAAAAGCCGGTTTTACAACAATACAGAGCGAGTGGTGGCATTTTTCTGATTCGGAATCATCACGCTATATGCGAACTGATTATGACCTTACAGCCCAAATAAAAATCATCACCTCTACGGAGTATGTCATCCATCCGAATTAGTTTGTGGAACCTCAAATTGAATCCCGGGCAAATCGCCCGCATAATTTTCCGGGCCGCAAACAACGACTGACGCGGAGTAAATCCCTGCCGGCAAAGAGTCGAAACTGATGCGCGCAGCAAACGCTGCATTAGAATGATTTTTTGCTGATTCGACGTAAGAACCTTCCAGCACAGGAAACGTGACAACAGTAATCACATTATCATCGCTGATCAAGCGTAAATATATCTCGTAATTGGTATCAGTCGTCCCCACAGATTCGGGCACAGCGACACCATAAATGAATACACCCTCTTTAGATGGCGTTATTGTAGCGTCGACTTCGACATAATCGCTACTGATGTCGAAATCCATGTTCACCTCATAAACCGGCATCTGTGGTGTTCCTTGAAGCAGAACCTCCAAGTTCCGCTCAACAATTTCGATGAAGACAATGTCGGTTTCGTCCGTCATTAACCCATAATCATACGGCACTGTACGAGAGTAAGTTATCGTCCGTAAGGACTCCGACAAAAACGGAATCAGGGCATTAGCGAACGAATCCCTAAACATTAACACATCAACATTCTGACCATTATCATTATCGGTCTGGATAAGCAAATCCTCGAGGCTTCGCATCGGGCGCCGAGTTCTGTAGTCTCCGGCCAGATCGAACACCACTTGTTCATCCATGATGTCCATTGACGGATAAAGCATATTGCTCAGATCTCCGCGGTGAGTCATTTCAATGACGTGCGGCTGCTCTTCATAATCCACAAAATGAAGAGACGGATCGACTATTTGTATTTCCTCGATCATCTTACCGAGCGCAACCGTCGCGCCTAAATTGTTCCAGTGTGTATCTAGCTTGTGGTAAACTTGCGCACTTTGCCCTCGCAGTGACTCGTGAAGATCAATGATATCTAACCCGCTATCACTCAAATATTCGCAAAGTCGCTCATAGTCACTCTTCGAGTCAAGGCGAACAAAACGCTCGGGCATGTACTCCGGGTAAATTGAGGCCTTGTTCGGTGCCACCATAAAGACTAGGCGAACCCCTTGCTGCGATAGATACTCGTCTTGTAACTCAAGGATACGTGATATGCGATACAAATCATTGTCCGATAGCTTTATTACGCGTTGATAATCATCCAAAGTTGACCGAAAAAAAAGCCAATCTTCCTTTCCTATAATCACCTGGTCGGAGGTAGATTCCCCGAAAAGCGAGGCCTTCAGCTTGGCATCTGCAGTGACCATTAAAGGGCGAAAAGCATAGTGATCTGCCAAGTATTCCTCAATGTCACTCGGATATTTTGTGTTAAGTCGTCCTTCTTCTATGAGAGCAGGCCACTTCGCGAGTATTCTTTTCTCGACGTTTTCATTGCGATAACCAATGGTTAATGCGAGCACCGGCATTGCACAAAACAGAAAGAAAGCGACGATGAATATTTTTTGGATTGTTTTTATCATTGCCTCTCCTCTCAAAAACGAAAATAGATGAATGGATTATATGTCGTACTTGAAAGTGATAATAGACATACAAAAAACAATATCATCGTAACGCCCATCGATGACAATTCTGTCAGCATCGGACGTTTCTTGAGTCTTAATACGAGCCTATTAGCCATAATCTTTGGCCATGGAGTAGCCGCCAACACGCCCACCAACAAGATGACTATGACGTAGGGCGACAATATTCTTGAAACCAAAACCGGTGCCTCAGCACTCATTTGCCATCCTACAAACATTTTGCCAATCAAAACCAGACCCTGCTGGATGGTTGTAGCACGAAAAATCACAAAAGCAGTAATAACGACCAGCAATGTATATAACCTTGCAAGACCCGGGATTTTAAATCGATCCGGACGTATAACTCCCACACGCTCAAGCATGATAAACATGCCATGATAAAAACCCCATACTACAAATGTCCACTGCGCTCCGTGCCATATGCCGGTACAAAAGAATACAATGAGCAGATTGATCGCCGTGCGCATTGTGCCTCGTCGGCTTCCGCCCAGAGGAATGTAAAGATACTCTTTAAACCACCCGGAAAGCGAAATGTGCCATCGTCTCCAGAATTTTTTTATGCTGTTTGCCGTGTAAGGATAGTCAAAATTTTCCTTGAGTTCGAACCCGAATATTTTCGCTAATCCAATAGCCATATCGGAGTAACCTGAGAAATCGAAGTATATTTGCATCGCATAAGTCAACGCGCCCACCCAAGCAATAACGATGTTTACATGACTGGTATCCAGCGAAAAAACTTGGTCTGCAACCACACCAAAAGTGTTAGCAAGTAACAGTTTCTTACTCAAGCCAACAACGAAACGCTTAATACCATCAACTGTCTTTTCACTCGTCTCAACACGTGTCTTTATCTGTTTCTCGATGTCCGAATACAACACGATAGGGCCTGCAATAAGTTGAGGGAAGAAAGAGATATAAAGAAGGACGTTCAATGGGTTTTTTTGCGCTTTCGTTCCGCCCCTGTACACATCAATCGTGTATGACATGGCCTGGAAAGTAAAGAAAGAAATTCCAATGGGTAAACGAATCGTGGAAACATTGATGTTTAGTTGAAGTAACAGATTCAGATTATCGACAAAGAAATTAGCATATTTGAATACAAACAACATTCCGATATTAAAGACCAGCGCAACGACAAGAACCAGGCGCATCTCGCGTCGATGTTTCAAGAATTGGGCTGATCCAAGAGCCAGCGAAATGCCGTAATTTACAGCAACCGATAACAACATTAATAAAACATAAAATGGTTCGCCCCATGCATAAAAAAGCAAACTGAAGAAGATCAGAATCACATTCTTTGTTTTTCCGGGAGCCACTTTATACAAAAGAAAAACCAGCGGCAAGAACACAAAAAGAAACACCGGTGAGCTAAATACCATGGCTGCCTCATTTCGCTACAATCAGAATTGTGTGTATAGTGCAATGAAAAACGATATCGAGTCCACCTTATCTTGTTCGTCGAAGTAGAAAGAGAGACGAGGCGTCTCCATATCCCCCTCAATCCCGGACTGTGTATATACCAGGACACCTTGCTCATCAAAACCCGGGCCATAAATTGCGACGACTTCGTCTCGCGTCAAACCAACGCTAACACCTCGCGGTGTGAGATAGTTCGGACCTATAATAATAATCTCACCGATTGTATCAACACCATCGATCGGATTAGTATAAACACTGAGTCCATCGTAGATAATCTCTTTGTCATTACCCTCAAAGGCGCAACTCACTGCTATATGCGCTTCAAAATCATCGCCAAAATGGGACACTAAATCGTCAAGTTTCGACATGAGCGGAAAAGAAACGCCTTCATCAGTAAAAACAAAATCCGCATCCATGATTGCACCAGTGATTGCTGTCGATTCGGCTTGCGAAACCGAAACCTTCGTCTCTACGCTGGTCGAACCTGCTTGATGTGAGCAACTTGCTAAAACAATTGCACCTGCAAGCAGCGCGATAAATATTGTCAGTCTTTTTTTCATCTGGCCTCCTATTCACACTCTTTCACTAATTTATGTTCGGGGCAATATCCAACCATACCCGAGAGCAAACGAAGAAAACAACATTCGCCCTGTATGTGGCCCTATGGTGTCGGTGTCGGTGTTGGCGTTTGTACTGGCGTTAGCGGCGGCGTTGGTGTCAGTGTCGGTGTTGGCGTTGGCGGCGGCGTTTGTGTCGGCGTTGGTGTCGGCGTTGGTGTCGGGTTTGGCGTCGGAGTCGGCATTGGCGTTGGAGTCGGTGTTGGTGCCTCTAAGAACACCGCAATCAAATTTGTATCCCTCATTTCCATAATGAACGTATAATCCTGATTGTAGCTAACAGCCACCCCTTCTGCTTCCCAATAATAAAATTGATATCCCGGATTTGGCAACGCGGAAACTGTGACAAAGGTTCCAACTGTGTACGCCCCTGATCCAGTCAAAGTACCGGCACCTGACGGAAACGAAACTAACGAAACGGCATATGCCCCGCGCGGACGATCCGGATCGGTTGGATCCCACGTCGGTGCATAAACGGTATCAATCGGCGGTTTGCCCGGATATGAAACCGAGTCAGAACTATTAACGATTTCAACCTTTGTTCCCGCATTACAATTCAAATATACGAAACGAGATCCAACTACGGTCGTCCGGACACAACCACCCGTAGCACTGGTTCCAATCTGCTCGTAGCTTGCAGTCTTCAAGGTCGAAAAATCGCGACTAGTATATATCGGGCCATGAAAAAACAAGTTACGCCCCCCATAATAAGTATATCTAGACGCATAGGGTGAATATGTTCCTTCGTTAGTCCACGAATGCCACGATTCTTTGGAACCGATAGTAAATGTACCGGTCGGCGTATTGCTTCCACGCCCAAGCGCTGCCGGGAATGTCGCCACCTTGTTCGTATATTGATTATTCTCATCCAAAGAGAAAACTGCAAATGCATAGTCTTGCTTATCCACAATTATGTGATAACTCGGCAATGGCTTAGGGCTTGGTTGAGGCGCCGGTTCCTGATCCGTAGGGCTAGCCAAAGTCGCTCCACTCGGCTTCGGCGTTGGCGTCGGACGTACCGCTTGATATCCAAGAGTCATAATTAACTCGTCATCTTCTGCGCCATCCAAACCATTATCATCATAGGCGAGCACGTAGAAATCGCAGAGCAAATCGCTAACAAATACAGCACTCAACATACTGGCATAGTACATATCCACTATGCCGAAGTTTTGGCCGTCTTCAGAAACGTATAAGACGTAATAATCTGCGCCAATAACGGCATTCCAGTGAATCTGGTGCTCGTTTTCAAGAAATTCGACATTCAAGCTCTTCGAATTCAACTCGAGCCATTCTGCCCCCGGAAGAGGTAATACGTCCTCGACGTTCGGAATGAAAATCAGTTCTCTGGACAGCGTCGGTAGTGGCGTCATTGTCGGCTTAACGTCATTATCGGTATCAGTGTGTTCTTGCCTTGTAGTATTCTCTACAGCAACAACCGATGCGTTGTCGTCCATTTCAACATGACTCGAAGAAGCAGACAATGCATCAGAATGAATACGAATAACTATAAACACTACAAGAAAGCACAAAAAAACAGAGAGTAACGCAACCGCAACTAATATGCTACGTGACTTC
>DUPM01000153.1 GCA_012838315.1 Clostridiaceae bacterium | reverse complement strand
GCAACTATTGGCGGTACATTATTCTCGGGTGTCGCAGCGGCGGTCTAAAATACACCGGAACAGGATGGTGGTCATATGGTACCACAAAACTTTTCGGGGGTGGTACTGTATACTCTAATTTGACGGATGCCGTGTTCCAACACAGCACTTCCGTTGTGAATGCTAATGGTGCTTGGGGCTATAGCGGAACAAAAAACGCAGGAATTAAAATACCTGATTCCTATCAGGTCGACGATGTCATCGTATTTAAAGAAAGTGGAACGCTTTATGTAAAACGCATTATCGGAGCGCCGGAAGATCAAGTTGAACTGGCGAACGGCTGCGTTTATCGAAATGGTATAAAACTTTCACAGTATTGGTGCGAACACGAAGGAAAAATTTATTCTCTTAACGATAGTCAGTTTTTTGTTATTGGAGATAATTTTCAAAACAGCATCGACAGCAGAGAATTCGGGCTCATTGATCTCTCTCAAATCGACGGGCGAGTCTTCTGATAATTAAACAAATGAGAAGTAACGCGGTTCTGGAATTTCGAGCATTCCGACACTTCTCAGCTCTCCCCAGCTACCCATTGTGACATACCGAATGGGCTCAATGTAAATACGAACCAATTACGTATGCGTCCGGGTCCTTTTTTCGTGCAAAAAACTCTGCATTTGAAATTTTCGAAATAGCCACGGGGAAACAAAACGCAATCAGGAAGACGATTCCGCGGTCTCGGTAAATTGACTCCTGTTAGCAATAATATATCCGCAATTCAACTCTTCCAAATTATCGGGATATAGATAAAATTCAGAGTCAAATTCGTTTAGTTTTGCCTCGATATCCTCGGTCAAAACTTGATTAAGCAGTTCCTGTCGCTCGGTCCAAGCTTCAGGCAGATTTACACCTACAGCTTGTAATGCCTTTTTGAGTATCTCCGCAACCTGCGCAGCACCGACGGCAGTCAGTGAATCGACTGTTCGATTTGCAAAATTGCCACTACTGTTATAAAAGTATTGTGAAAAACCACCGTTATTCACTTCCGCCTCAAGTTGACCATTAAAATATATGACCTTCTCAGCATCCGATAATTTCTCAATATCTTCTCCGAATTGACACTTTCGACTCAGCCAACCATCCATCGCAATCAAAAAATGATTCTTATCCTCAATGCGCCATATCGTCTCTAAATCCGCATTCAGCAAATCCTTAACGATATTAACCGGCTTTTTCTTTTTCTCTTCCGTTTTCTTTTTACCAAACAAATTAAACATTGAAACACCATTCCTTTCATATAGACCAGAATTGTGCGATTCGCGTTTGATAATGAAGCTTGCAACAACTCGTCAAATGGATAATTATGATTTTCTTAACTCATGTTACGCTCATTCCCCAGCATACTCAAGAATAATATACCAAATGCTTGTGACCGCGTAACATGTCCTTGTAGGACAAAATCCGTCGGCACAAGCAATATTATTGACGGTAGTATTAAAGAGCCTCAATGGGGATGCAACGGAGAGAATCCTAAAGTAGAAATTAATACTAAAGATATGAATGCTGAAATGCTTAAGGCGATGTTAGATCGAGTTACTAAAGCAATAGAGAATAGATCCAAAGCAATTCAAAAATGTCAGACCGTTGACTTGTGATCTGTCAGTGCCTCCTGAGTATGAGACGTGAAGATCCCTGTCGGATGCCATGCGATCTATCTGAGATATCGAGGACAAAGTTGCATGAGCCTGTTGTCTTTCTGTATCGAGTAAATAACGCCTCGAATGAATATTTTGTCTTAAACAAATTAAGAGAACCACCTCATTCGACTTTGATTATCATCGTTTGAGGCAGTTCTTCTCATATTGCTCCAATTCTCGCGAAGAGAATAATCGAAAATAGAGTGTGCAAAAAGTCAGTTTTCTGTTACAATTTGCATGTTTTGCTTTTTGCAGACAAAAACCATGCGTTTCATAGGAGGACAATGTGCATAATCAAATTAATAAATCAATCATTCGTTATTTCAGTGTTTTCATGCTGGTGGTTTTCCTGCTGACAGCAGCAGGCTGCGGAGGGAATGGCCAGGAGTCAACGCCTACGACCACCCAAAGCGTAACGGATAGCACGGTGACAACGACGCAGGTAGATGTAAATGATACGGAATCCGTGGACGGAGCGGTCATAAGCGAGACGAACGAAAGTAATGTGTCTGCTGAGACATCCGTAGCGGAAGGCGTGGCCGACGAGGCCGGACAGACAGATATCAACGGAATTAGACTCCCATCCGTTGAAGAGCAGGTATTACTGAATGAGTCTGGCATCACGATCAAAGCTTTGGGTATGCAAAATAATCCGACATTGGGTGCCTGCCTGATCCTGTCTATTGAGAATCAATCTGACTGGAATATCCAGGTGAGTTGCGCCAGTCTGGTGGTGAACAACCTTATGCTAGATGAAAGCACTTGTTTTATTTATCAGTCCGTAGCCAGAGGGGAAACACTGGAAACCCTCCTCTATCAGGATACCAAATCTATTACAAGTGCCGGAATCAGTAATATCGGTGAACTGGGTATAGTCTTTTTAATAACAGACAGCGAAAGTTATAATATTCTTTTGAAATCAGACGTGATCCCGTTGCAGACATCCGATTTTGAAAAAATGGACGAAGATCTGGATCTGATAAAGGATGCCGTATCGGTCTTTGATCAGGAGGGCGTGCGTGTATCCTTTTGCGGAACAAGCTCAGATGAGAAAAACAAGATCATTCATCTCTTGATCGAAAATAACAGTGAGATCGAAACAGAGACCGTTTTCGATTCGTATCGAATCAATGATAAAGCTCTGGAAGACCAACACTTTCATCACACTTTACCGGGGACCCGGTATATGGTAGAAGTAGTACTGTCAGACGTGGATCTCGAAGAGATCGGTGTTTCCGGTGATATCGTTACTTTCGGCTTTGACGTCGATATTCTCAAGAATTATACAATGGAAGTAATTGTTGAGGATGCAAAAGTTGATTTTCCTGTTGCCTAAATACTCGTAGGCTTTTCGAAAAACATGGGACATGATGGCATAAACTCTTGCAACGAACGGACATGAACTGTTCTATCATACTTTTCTAAATGAAAATCAAAATATAATTATGAGATAAACTTCTTGATTGCAGAAAAGGATAAGATATGTCCGATAGAAGTCGGAAGCTCAGGTTACAAGAGTCATTCATCAATAGACGCATTCTCAGAAATGTTTACTTCAAGAATACGTGCAAAATTAGGATTTACACGAAAGAATACTTGCAAGATGGCGATCTTCTGTGCATGCCGACCATAACGATGATACCTTCACGAATTCCTTCGATTGCGAGAAGATTATCAGCCAATCGGGAGACGTGACAGTTGGATCCTTCCATGTCTACACGATTCCCTGCTCGTATGAAGGCGATGCCATACTGCAAACACTCTCCTCATCCTCGAAAAGAAGACTCCGCTCGCGATTGGCCCTCGATTTATGGTCCGCGCAGCAGATTGTTTGTCGTTGTCTTCTCAAAAAATCAATGCTACTCTATTTTCAATAAGCAACACCTTTTTTCGCTTCGGTCTTCGGCGGCTCAACATTTTTCGAGGTGCATTCATGAAAAGACATGTTCAAGCCAAACGTCAGAATCTCCCGCTCATCCTGATGATTATTTTGACCGTCAGCTTGGCGGGAGTCGCCTTCTTTCTCATTTTCGGGAAGGACTTAATATTCGATCGAACCGTCGATAGCCCCGCATCATCGCCCACAAGCACCTCGACCGCATTGGCGACGAATTCTGAGACCGCTTCGGAGAGCTCTTCTGAACCCACCGCCCCTAAGGAGCCGACGCCGGTTGTGATTGAGACGGACCCGGCTAAGCTGTTACTACCCGTAACGGACCTTCCTGGTTATTTTGCACCGACGGCGAATTCGGGCGGCTCTTTTTCGAAAACTTTTTCGACAGACAACGGCACCATTACCTGGTGGATTTATCAGAACGGTACGGAATTGCTCAACAACTATTCGCCTGACTCGACCATTGCCTTTCCCTCTTCGGAAGGGTTCACCGACATCGAAGGCGTGCTGACTTTTCGCGGCAATAATTACCGTGATGCGCCCACTTGGGGATCGGCGGATATCGTCAACAAGAAGCTCGAAATTGTCTGGACAAAGAGCAACGGCGCCATCAGCGGTACCGGAAGTTACTGGCCGGGCTCCGGATGGACCGGACAGCCCCTGCTTGTGCACTGGCCCGAAGAAACGCGCCAGGTCATGGGCATTAAGGAAGAATTCAAGAATACCGATTTGGTTGAAGTCATCTATCCGGTTTTTGACGGCAATATCTATTTTCTGGATCTGGCGACCGGCCTTCCGACGCGAGATCCGATCTCTGTGGGCTTCGGCTTCAAGGGCACCGGCTCTGTCGATCCTCGCGGTTACCCGCTTTTCTATACCGGTCAAGGCTTGAACGATACGAACGGTCACAAAGGCGTTTTCAAATACCGAATGTTCGACTTGATTCAAAACAAAGAAATCTTCGGCATTCCCGGTGCGGACTCGGTTGCCTATCGCTCTTGGGGAGCATTTGACTCCTCAGCGATCATGGATCGCCAGACGGATTCATTGATTGTGGCCGGTGAAAACGGCGTCCTTTACAAAACGGCGCTCAATACCGTTTACGATCCCGTCGCCAAGACGATATCCATTAATCCGACCATTACCAAGTTCGTCTACAAAACCTCCTATCACACCTTGTACGGCATTGAGAGTTCCCCGCTCCTTTACCGGAACCTTCTTTATTTTGCAGACAACGGCGGCACCATCGTATGCATGGACATCAATACATTAGAGCCGCTCTGGATGTTCCAAACTTTGGGCGACGGCAACGCGACGATGGTCATGGAAGAAACCGATGACGGCGCATTTCTTTATCAAGGAAACACCGTTGACCAGTCCGCGAATCGCAATACAAACCTTCGCAAGTTCGACGCCGTCACCGGAGAGCAACTTTGGCAGTACGACATCCCTACCACCTATGACTCCAACCTGCACGGCGGTCTCCTGGCCACCCCGCTCATCGGAAAAAACGATATCAGTGATCTGATTATTTTCAACGTCGGCAAAACCACCGGAAGCTCGTCCGGCACACTCGTCGCGCTCGACAAGACCACCGGTCAAGCGGTATGGTCTCGTGAGCTAAAGGCTTACAGCTGGAGCTCCCCCATCAGTGTTCTCGGAAACGACGGCAAATCCTACGGGATCTTCTGTGACTCCTTAGGCGATATGCACCTATTTGACCCGCGAACCGGACAAGATCTCGACGTCATCTCGCTCGAGTTGAACGTCGAATCTTCGCCCTCCGCCTATAACGACATGATCGTCGTCGGCTCATACGCCCAGAAAATATTTGGGATACGGATCACATAACCGCACGGCAATTTGGACGTATCGAAAAGCATCTATATTTTCATGTGCGAAACTACCGCATCCGGCAAATCGACCTATGCCAAGAGATTTTTTCTAAAGACATAACAATTCTATCATTTGACGACGCGTCATTTCGGCGCGGAATCACTCAGCACCCGCTTCCTCCGCAGATTCACGATGAAATTAAAACGGAGTTAGACGACCAACTCAAAAATCTCCTCACTACTTCCCGGCCTTCCTTCTTCGCTTAAATCGAAGCACCATATACGTCGCTCCGATGACCATCGCTGCACTCGAAATCACAAAAGCAAACACCCTTGGGATTCGATCCTGAGTCTCTCCCGTTTTAACGACTGCTTGAGTGCCTCCGTCCGTTGATACTGCTGACGGTAATGTCGGAGCGATTGTCGGTGTCGTTGTCGGATCGGGAGCGGGGGAAACCGTCGGTGTTGGCGTTGGCGTCGTTGTCGGATCGGGAGCGGGGGAAACCGTCGGTGTTGGCGTTGGCGTAGTTGTCGGATCCGGAGTGGGAGAAACCGTCGGTGTCGGCATAGCTGCTTGAATCGCCGAGATGTCATAAAAGGCTTCTACTCCTTCAACCGTGTAACTAATTGTTGATGCTCCCTGCTTCAGAGCCGTAAACGTAGCCGGACTGTTTAACGATGCAGTATAATACTCGTCGCTCCAACCCCATGTCCCGCCCATAATATTGGGTGTCAGAGTTATACTCTCGCCTACAAAAATTGTACCCCCGGGCACACTCGAAGATAGCGAGAGAGAATAATTTGCTGTCAGCGAATAATCTCTTCCGGCTATAAGAGAAAATGAGACTGAGTCAGACACTTTGTATCCCGATTCGGTCCAACATATTAGCGGCGTGCTCGAGTCAGAAACAGCAGTCACCAGCGGCGCATCTCCACTCATCAGATAATTAAGTCTCAATTCCACGTATCCATCGCCAATTGCAAAAACAGAAATATCGATACCTTCATATGATGTCTGAATGCTCGTTAATCGGTTATCGGAGCAATTCAGCATATTGAGTAATGTCAATCCACTCAGATCCAATGTTGTCAATTGGTTAGTACTGCATTTAATCTCCGTAATATATAGGTTTACGGATAAATTTAGCGAAGAAATTCGGTTGTTGCTGCAATCCAGTCGAGTCAACGCTGTATTGCGCGAAAGGTCCAATGCATCGAGATCGTTTTCATAGCAACTGAGCTGGGATAAAGCAGTATTTGATAGCAAATCCAATGCCGTGAGCGAATTGCCGCTGCAAAATAAGACTTCCAATAACGGATTTGAGTTTAAATTAATATCGACTAGCATATTATCTTCAACCGCGAGCTCAACTAGCGCAGGGTTTTGCGATACATCTAATTGCGCCAAGCGGTTCTGACCACAATAAAGATCAGCCAGTGCGCTATTACGACTGACATCCAAGGACGTCAGTAGGTTTCCTGGGCAGTACAAATTTTGCAGATCATCATTTGCCGTGACATTAATCGACGTAAGACTATTACCACCGCACTGTATGCCAATCAAGCTCGGCGCACCACTCAAATCTAAGGACGTTAAATTGTTGTATTGGCAATATATATTTTCCAGAAGGTCGTTTCCAGAGAGTGTAATCGAATTCAAGCTGTTGAAAAAGCAATATATCGTCTCAAGTGCATCTGCGTTGCTCACATCAAGCGAAGTTAGATTATTTTGCGTAACGAGCAAGTAGTTCATCTGAGACAGCCCGCTCAAATCCAGCGGACCTGCCAGTGATTTGTTGTACCATTCACCAGAAGCTCCGATGGACACCACTCGATAGGGCCTTGTTGAAGACCAAGCCACCCCCCTCCATGTCGTCGGAGTATTCGAATCATATGCACTATTAATCATCTGCCCGTTCGTTTTTCCGGCAACTGCCGATGGCTGGT
>DUPM01000152.1 GCA_012838315.1 Clostridiaceae bacterium | reverse complement strand
CAAGCCTACTCAACCAGCGTCTGAGTGCATTTGAGTAGGCTCTCCGGCACCCCGGCGCGAGTTTCTTTTGTTGAAAAGCCTACTCAATCAACATCTGGGTGTATTTGAGTAGGCTCGCTGGTACCCCGGTGCGTGTTTCTTGTCATTAACAAGCCTACTCAATCAGTGCCTAAGTGCATTTGAGTAGGCTCACCGGTCTCCCGGAGCGTGTTTCTTATCATTGACAAGCCTACTCAATCAGTGCCTACGTGCATTTGAGTAGGCTCACCAGCGTGAATTTGTCAATTTATTGGAATTCGTCCACCTTGACTCTCACTCGCCGAAACACTGAATCGATCGCCGGACAGGTGGCTCTCACTCACGGGAACGCTGACTCAATTTGTCACGGATTACCCGCGATCGATATCGTCCACAGTTTGATTTGAAATATAGATTTATGAAAGAGGATTGGCGAGTGCCGACCCTCTTTTCTCAATCAAACTAAACAACATATTGGAGTTTGCTTCATTTCCCGGAAAATAATTCGTTAAATTTTGCCAGAAACTCATCCGGAGATAGCGATGCATCCGATTCAGACATCACTTTGGATACCGTCTCAGAAATTCTTCTAGAATAATCTAGCTCCTCAATCACCTCATCCGATGCCATAGCATCCGATAAAACGTCATCTTGATTAATCTCGCGAGACAGAATTTCTGCAGCTTTTCGAATCTTTTCCTCATCACTGCAATACATTACGAAAGCACCGGTCTCACTGTCAAATTCAAAGTCACCGATATCCACGTCATTCGTACGAAGAATATAGCGAACAATCGCATCCAAAATATCTCCGGTGCTTTGACAATTGTATGAATTGAAAAAATCTTTTCTAAAACCTGCTTCTGCGGTCAACGAATAACTTCCGTCAATTTCCAAGAGAGAAAAAGGCTTGTAATTCATCTTCATCATCCTCTACTGAGTTGTTAATCTCCTATGTTTGGCTCATATACAGCTAAATAAATATATAGTATCACAACTTGAGTTTATTGATAAATGATCCTCAAAGTCTGGCGCTATGCATATTTCCGTGAACTTAATGTTTCGCCGCGCTCGATATCCTCCATACCGAAAACTCATCTCATATTTCGCATTTCTTTTCGATACAGCGAAAACTTTTGTCATTTGTGCCAGCACCTTTCGATATGTCGAAAACTATCCCTGTCTCGAATGCACAGTATTGAATGTTTCCTCATTTTCAAGTATTTTTATTCATGTCACTTCATCTGCACATCTACTAGGCGCATCGGCGAGATGATTTAATCAAAAGGGAGTATTCTTATGAACTGCAAACAATGTGGCTATCTATTATCAGAAAACAACAGTATTTGCCCAGCCTGCGGCAATGAAGCGATTGGCACACCAGGGTCGGAAGATCAGGCAACACCCACTGTTGCCCAAAAAATTCCGCTTTCCGAAACGACGACCGAATCCCAGACCCACCGATCCTATCCGAATTCGAGTTCAAAAAAGAGCAACCCCTTCTTGAAATCATTGATTTTCGGAGTCGTTGGAATGGCCATCGGCGCAGCAGCACTTTTCGCCATTTTCTTGATTAATGGCATATCCAGTACCGGCGACGCTAAGATTGAGGGAAATGGTTACGACACCCCGGAAGAGGCGGCTGAGGCATACCTTATTGCGCTACGCGATCAGGATATGGACGCGATGCTTTCTACTTTTGCCATCGAGAGTTATATCGAAAATTATGATCTCAATGCCATGGTTGAGCGACTTCAAGCATATACGCCATATATGGAAGTGCCATTCCCTAACTCAATCCCCTACACCAAAGAACTTAATTTGGAGGCTCGTCGCAGTTCCATCACGCAAAGCATTAGCAACCAATATCAATTTTTTAACGAATTACTCAAGGACTTCTATTATGGACAAACAATTGTTTTGCACGATTATCCGGATCTGGTCGATGATATGGAAGAAGCAACCGAGGACTATATTTTTGAAGATTTGGAAATCACAGGATCAATGGATCCTGAAGATATTATTGGTCTATATGAAGAGGAGCGCAACCAAGAAAACATTGCCAAGCAGGCAAAAGTTTTCGGAGCCAAAGCAGATGAGGTCGCTAACGTCGTGATCACTTTTGAGGCAGACGGTGAGGAGTATGTTTTCTGTCCGCAACTCGTCGAATATGACGGTCGGTGGTACATCCAATCGCTTCAAGGGAATGTCTCATTTCTGATTGGAATTATGGTAAACCAAGGCGGCATTTCACTTTATCCGATTGATGACACTCAAGGAGGCGTGTAAAATCGCCGGAAACGCCAACGCATCCGACGATCTTGTTCTTAGACTTGCTTCATTGCCTCGCGAGCGATGCCATGAATGAAGCCGCCGTACATCCTAATATGGATACTAATCAGACTCGATTTCGCGGCTCATCGTTAGCGTTTTGCTGATCCGTCATTTCAGTCACTTCGGTCTTTTTGACTCGTTTTCCCTCACTTCGCGTCATAACCGTCAACACCAACCACGCGATTAGAGCAACAAGGATGATGGTAATGAGTGTTGATATCTCAAAAACGGCATTGGAAGACGCGCTAATTGATATTTCTTCAAAAATGCCTTTGAAAATGTTGACCGGATACTTGGTGATGCCATAAATCAATCGAATGAAGCCATTATCTGGATTTGCTCCGAACAACTTAAAGAATAGACGCAGAGCGAGTATCGTTTCAATGACTGCGAATACAACGCCGACGATTCGTTTGGCCGGACTGTATTCCGGTCCGATGTCGCGTGTTTCTGTTTGTTTGACTCTCTGTTCCATTATGTGTCCCCCATTCAAATATATTGGTCTGTTAACTAAAAACTAAAAATGAGACTTGAAACGCCTCTGGTACAATGGTTTCATCACAACCCCATTACCTCCCAGAAAGGACGGATCAAGTCTCATGAAGATTGTACCATCAAACGTAGT
>DUPM01000151.1 GCA_012838315.1 Clostridiaceae bacterium | reverse complement strand
TGTTATGTCGAAGGAACTTTATTACAAACCATCCGGGAAATTTAACCCCATCGGGTTCTTTGCTCTTTTTCTCATCACAATCGTGATCGGCTCACTGTCGAGCCTATTGTACCTTTTCTTGGTCGCGAAGATTCCTTCTGCCAAACTGAGCGTTTTTCTTCCTTTTCTGATGGGTGGCTTACTCGGTGCCATCTCATACCAGGTTGCTCGTTTTTTCAAACTTCGAAGCCGCCTGACTATTATGGTCAGTGCAGGGCTCGGCATTATCGTTTACAATTACTTCAAGTGGGCTTTCTTTATCAGCAATGTCTTCACCGAATCCTACATTTCTGAATTTACCAAAATCATCGCTGACCCTGCATTAATGATGGATTCCATCAAATTAATAAATGAGTATGGCACGTGGGGTTTCAACGACGAGGTGGCTGTCACCGGAACGGTATTGGCCATTATTTGGATCCTGGAATTTTTATTGCTAGCCGGTGTCCACTTTGCCGTATTGAAAGACGGTTCTTCTCTCCCCTTCATTGAGAGCGAAAATGCTTGGGCGCATAAAAGTAATGTGACCTTCTACGCGACGTATTTTTCGGTCAAAGAAATGCGTGCTCGAATTGAGCAAAATCCGCAAATCTTACTGGACTATATTCAGGCACCGACCGATTTATATTCGCAGAATCATGTTGAAATCAACATCTTTCATTCATCAGATTTTAACGAGAACTATATCGACGTCAGTGAAGTCACCATATCCCAAAAGAAGGGTAAGGAAGACCGCACCGTCACGCGCGTCATAAAATATTTGTCTGTCTCGAGAGAAGTTGCCGCATCGCTTTTCGAAAAATATGATATGCCCCTGCAACGCCATTAATCAATTATGTGATATTCTGTTGTTATCAAAAGTCTCATTCTTCAATATTGGAGGCTCATATGCCAACAGATACAGTCACAGACGCTAAGGGTATTATCCGGCGTGTTCACGAGGGTATTTCATCCGTTTTTATCGGCAAAGATTCAGTCATTAATCATGTGTTGATTTCTTTGATTGCCGGTGGGCACATTTTACTTGAGGATGTCCCCGGACTCGGAAAGACGACGCTGGTCAAAGCACTCTCCCGAGTCATCAATTGCGACTTCAGCAGAATTCAGTTTACGCCCGATGTACTGCCTTCGGACGTCACAGGATATACAGCAGTTAACATTCGCACCGGAGAACGAGAAGTCGTTCCCGGTGCGATTATGTCTCAGATTATTCTGGCCGACGAAATTAACCGCACCGGTCCGAAGACGCAATCGAGTCTTCTTGAGGCAATGGAAGAGGGTCAGGTCACCATTGATGGTCAGACATTCGCCTTGCCTCAACCGTTCTTTGTGTTGGCCACTCAGAATCCCGCCGGACAGATAGGCACCTACCCGCTTCCCGAGTCTCAGCTCGATCGATTCATGATGAAAATATCCATCGGTTACCCGTCAAAAGCGGATGAAGCACACATTCTCTCGGATCGAAGAGGGGCCTCTCCGCTTGACTTATTGAAGCCGGTGGCTTCCGCTGAAGATATCCTGTCACTCAGGACACTTCATCGAGATGTTAAGTGTTCTCCCGCCGTAATTGAGTATATTGTCGCTCTGGGAGACGCATCACGCAGACACGAGAAAGTGGAACTCGGTATCAGCCCTCGCGGCACACTTTCACTGATGCATGCAGCCATGGCAGCCGCTATGCTCAATGGCAGAGATTATGTCACTCCGGATGATGTCAAATCTCTCGTGCCACAGGTCTTTTCTCATCGCATCATTCTTTCCGAACGCCATTACCAAGGCAAAGATAATGTCGACCATGTCCTTCGGGAAATCTTGCGTAACGTCCCGATTCCAGTATGATGACGCGTCTGGTTCGAGTCCTTTTTTATTTGCTTCTCGCCGCGTTACTCATTGCGGGGTTATATACCGGTTTGCGCATTTATTTCATTCTGTTCTTGTGCGGAATCCTCACAGTAGTATCCGTTCTGATTTTAAACCTTTACAC
>DUPM01000150.1 GCA_012838315.1 Clostridiaceae bacterium | reverse complement strand
CATACTATTACGACGCCTTCGGCAACGTTCTGGAGACGACCGGAAATGTTGACAACAGCATTCTTTTCGCAGGTTATCAGTATGACAAAGAGACGGGGCTTTACTACCTCAACGCGCGCATGTACGACCCGATCACGGCGCGCTTCATGCAGGAAGATACTTATCTCGGCCAGCAGAATGACCCACTATCCCTAAATCTTTACACGTATTGCCACAACAGTCCCTTGATGTACTGGGATCCGACGGGGCATAGTGCGGAGTATAGACAGGGTGGCTTCCAATTCGGCATGAATTCGACGGCGGATAACATGGCGCAGCGCGAAGCTCGGAGAGCCATGAACCGCACACAGACCGGACGGCACATCAACAACGTTGCCGAGGCTGCGCAGGTGAGTGCCGGACATGGTGGAGATACGTTCAAGGCACAGACGATGGCGTATCACTCGCCTGCGATTGTGGAGCCGTTGAACACCGGATATAGTCACACGCTGGACGATTATGCGTATCAGCAGACGGTTTCGTCGCAGCTCCATGCGAGGCAAGTGGCCGAAAGCACGCTTATAAGCAACCCATTCGCAGCTGAAGATGATTTTTACAATTACATTCGCAATGATTACTACTATGAGGTTGCAAGAGAAGAGACCATAAACAACTTGATTGCATGCAACAAAAGCGAGTTGACCCTCTATGGCATTGAGAAAGCGACAAATCGGAATTTTGTCAATGTTTTTAAGAATTATCATTCCATAAATACATCAGATGAAATTTATTTTAAGGAGTCAGAATGGAAAAAAAGTTAGTTAATAACGGCGAATTTGTAAAGATAAATCAACACAATATTCATATATACATAAAAGGAAATGTTGACAAGCCAAAGATTGTTTTTATGTCGGGTTCGGGTACAGTCGCACCAGTATATGATTTTAAAATCTTATATGAAAAATTGGCGGATGAATTCAGAGTTATTGTAATAGAAAAATTCGGATATGGATATTCGGATATATTTGAGACACCTTGCGATATAGATACTCTTGTTTCTATACAAAAAGAAGCATTGGAGACTATTGGAGAAACCGGACCGTACATATTGGCACCACACTCAATGTCTGGATTGGAAGCGATCAGATGGAAGCAAAAATATCCATCTGATGTATGTGCTATCATTGGTCTTGATATGGCAACGCCGTCAACATATAAAAATTGGACATATAAGGAAGTTGCAAAAAGAATTAAAACCATGAAAATATTAAGAAGACTTATGATTCATAAAATTATGAATGTTGGTCCCTTAAATGGTGAATGTTTTACATCTGAAGAGATTGAACAGCACAAACTTTTGAGAAATCGAAATGCATTCAATGTTTGTTACATCAATGAGGCAAATGCAGTATTAAAAAATGCAGATATTGTAGGTCGGGATGGAAATATAGAATGTCCCACATTACTTTTTTCATCAAATGGAAAACAGACGTCAAAAAATTGGATAGAGGAACAACAGAGATTTGCATCTATAATGAATGCCAAGTTGATTTGCTTTGATTGTGGTCACTATATTCACTATTTTAAAAGTGAAGAAATAAGCAGTGAAATAAAAGAATTTGTAAATAATTTGGATTGTTGATAGGAGGATTTATGAAAACATACATATACAGAATATGGCAATGTACATGGGGAATATTGCAGACTATTTTGGGTCTTGCATTATATATAAAGCATTATAAAAATAAACACTATAGTTATCATGGAGCTGTTGTTACAGAATGGAATAGTAAAACGAGTATATCTCTTGGAATGTTTGTATTTGTTTCGGCTGAACCATTTTTTGTAAAGAAATATGAAGGACAGATAAGTGTGGCAGAACTTTCAAACAGGCTTTTGGTGCATGAATATGGTCATACAATTCAATCACTTATACTTGGTCCCCTATATTTGCTTTTAATAGGGATTCCATCAACACTGTGGGGATTTCTAATGGCTAAGAAGAGAAAAGAGAAACAGATTCCATATGGGGCATTTATTACTGAAAAATGGGCAAATAGCCTTGGAGAGTATGTGACAAAAGAAAAATCTGTCGGAAATCTTGTGCTAGAGTGAGTTGGGTGATAGACTGGAAACTTTCAGTTTGTCGGTGAGATAAAAAGGTTGTGCTTACCCGTCGCCCAATAAATAAATGCTGTTATAAAGTGATACATCGCCCAATAAATAAATGCTGTTCAACGGATGCCTCTTTTCAAACACGTTTGTTTCTAATATCCTAAGCTCAGTGACTTGATTTTGACAAGTAGTTTGTCCATCTCTGCTCGGATCTGTAGCAAGTCGAGAGCCAGAAAGTCGGACTTCAGAGCCTTTTTGTCCAGCTCAACAACGTTAGGATCAAGCATTAGACGGCGGTAGGGTGTAGCAGGAGCGTCATGCTTTTTGTGAACCGTACCGCCATGTCTTTCTTTCGAAATCAACTTTTGCGAAGTCTGAAAGAAGTTGTTGTAAAGCCTTAAATATTCGTAAAATCGATTCAGCAGATCAACGGTATCTTGTCCTTCGTACCGGTCATAGCCGACAGCTTGTCGGACGACTGACCAATTTTTCTGCTCGACGTAACAAGAATCGTTGCTGTGATTAGCCCGGCTTCTGGTAAAGCAAAGGTTGTTTTCCTTGCAGTAATAGAAAAAATGGTTGTTGATAAATTCCGAGCCATTATCACTGTCGATCCCAAGCAGCGGAAAACACAGCCGCTTCTGGATTTCTTTCATCGCATTCAGTGTGTGCGTTCTGGCCTTATTTATTATGGCATAACACTCCGTCCAACCACTGGCGATATCGGTGCAGTCGAGCGTGTTGATATACTCTCCGCCGGTGGTGGAACCGCAATGTGCCACCAAGTCGATTTCAACAAAGCCCGGTCGGTGATCATCCCAGTCTGTACCCCGTCGAACCGGTATTTGATTTTTCAGAAGTGAGCCTGGCTTGGTGGTGGAAAGACCCGTGGGATTCATACATTTGCGGTTGTTTTTCAACAGCCGGTCCATTATGCCGTGTGACATCCTGAGCATCTCCTGCTTGAATCCCTGATCAAAGACTTGATGTCCCATCCGTTCAAGATTATCCAGTACAACCGGCATCGATGCCTTTAATCGCCTTGAGCAGGGGTAATTGAGTAATTCCCATACCTTAACCAACAACTGCTTGTGAGCGATCTTATAAACGGGCCTTCTGCCACGGCCGGATTTAATGTGCTTGTCCTTATAATCGTACTTTTTGCTTAATACTCGGACCAGGTGTCCGCGAGTCAACCCTGTCGTTTCATCAAGTGCTGTCAGAATTTTTTGCTTGTCTTTCTTGCTTGCCTTCTGATACCTTAGTTTTTGTTTCTCAATAATCTGCCGTTTCGTTGCCATGGATAACACTGCCTTTCCACCTCCCTTATGGGGAGATAATACAACGGCATTTATTTATTGGGCGACGACTACATTTTTAGCAGCATTTTTTATTGGGCAATTCGCTGTCTTGACGGTGTATTATGCGAGTAGTACAATGACGACGTCCGAATTATGAATGACTGACAAGAAATAGATTTTTGTGAGTTATTTTGATGATGTTCGTAAGCGGTTTATTTTGGCATAATGAAAGAAGAATTTTCGAAAGCCAAGGAGGAAGAACAATGAAGCGCCAAGACTACATTACATGGGACGAGTATTTTATGGGAATCGCTTTGCTTTCTGCACACCGCAGTAAGGATCCTGGGACACAGGTCGGGGCCTGCATTGTTAGTCCGGAGAAGCGAATTCTGACGGTTGGCTACAACGGTATGCCGTCCGGGTGCTCGGATGATGAGTTTCCTTGGGAGCGTGAAGGTGACCCGCTTGATACGAAATATCTTTATGTTTGCCATGCCGAGATGAACGCAATTCTGAATAGCGGACACAGCGACCTGCGCGGCAGCACGGTTTATACGACTTTGTTTCCATGTGCCGAGTGCACTAAGGCGCTGATTCAAAAAGGCGTGAAAGAGGTCTGTTATCTGTCCGATAAGTATGCCGGGGAGAGCTTATTTGTCGCCGCAAAACGCATGATGGACGCAGCCGGCGTGGTTTATCGCCCGTATGAGCTGTCCGGACGCGAGATAAGTATTAATTTATAGGTATTTAAGGAGAGTAGAGGTTATATATGAGTGTTTTGAAAATAGACGGTTTGACCAAGAGCTTCGGCGAAAAGGTTGCCGTAGATGCTATTTCGTTTCAAATTGACTCGCCCGGTGTAATGGGCTTAATCGGGACGAACGGTGCCGGTAAGACAACCACCATTCGCATGATTCTGGGTATTCTTGAGGCCGACGAAGGTTCGGCGACATGGAATGGCGCAAAGATTACTCGTGAGTCGGTGCGGTTCGGATATTTACCTGAAGAAAGAGGTATTTACCCCAAGACAAAAGTCATCGATCAGCTTACATATTTTGGAGAGCTTCGCGGCATGACGCACGCAGATGCCAAGGCTTCATCGTTGCGGTTAATGGAGCGCTTGGAAGTTACTGAGTATATCAATATGACCGCAGACAAGTTATCCAAGGGTAATCAGCAAAAGATTCAGCTGATTGCTGCGATGATTCACGATCCGGAGCTCATTATTCTGGACGAACCCTTTAGCGGGTTAGATCCGGTCAATACGGAAATGCTTCGTGCATTTATTACGGAGCTTGCCGCGAATAACAAGTACATTCTGATGAGTAGCCATCAAATGTCCACGGTAGAAGAGTTTTCACGTGATTTGGTCATGCTACATAACGGCAAGACGATTCTTCAAGGCAATCTCAAACAAATCAAAGCAGGCTACGGCCACACCAATTTGGTGGTGCGCGCCGATCAAGATATTCGGGCATTAGCAGAAGAACTAGGTCTCCAATGCGTCCGAACCGATGCGCAAGAGTCCGAGTTTAAGATTTCCGGAGATGAAGATGCCAAGACGATGCTGATGCGGATGACGGAGCGAGGTATCATTCCGGTTCGATTTGAAATTCGAGAGCCGTCGCTTCACGAAATATTCTTGGAAAAGGTGGGTCATTCGAAATGAAGTCAATATTAACGGTTTTTAAGTTTACTTTTATAGAAGCTTTGCGCAAGAAAGCCTTTATCATTACGACTATTATCGGGTTGGTGTTGATCATTGGGGCGTGCTTTGTGCCGATGGTTGCTGAACAGGTCGAAAATGCGGACTTATTCAGCGACTCAGAAGAGAGCAAGACATTATACGTTTTGGATAATACCGATGGCGCTATACCGGGAGTTCAAGACGTTTTGACTCAAATGTTTACGGGCACATCAGTAGAAGTCGCTTCCGAGGACTTGATCAGCGAGTATGAAGACAAGATCAAGAAGGACTCGAATAACGCGATGGTCATTCTCGAAATGAAGGATAATGCCCCGCATATTGTTTTGATGACAAAGTCATTTATGAGCGGACTGGATGTGAATACTATATCAGAGGCCATTAGCCCGTTGTATATCTCATCCGTGATGAAGACGCAGGGTGTCAGTGATGATATGATCGCGTTTTCGCAATCTTCAATCACTAGCGAAGTCAAGTTCATGGGCAGCATGGATCTCAGCGGATACGTTGTCGGCATTGCGATTCTGATGATTATGTTTTTTTCAATCTACTATTATGGGTACAGTGTTGCTCTGTCTGTAGCCAGCGAAAAGGCCTCGAGAGTCATGGAGACGTTGATTGTTTCGACAAAGCCGTCCCATGTCCTGATTGGTAAATGCTTGGGGACCGGTGCTTTGGGGTTGACGCAATTGTCTGCGTTCCTAATCACGGCAGCTATCGGCTATCAACTCTTGGTGCCGGATGATTTTACCGTGATGGGGATGCCGCTCAGTTTATCTTCGTTTACAGCAGCGTCTGCTATCTTGGTTTTATTGTATTTCATTTTCGGGTTCACCTTATTCGCGTTTTTGAATGCGGCCGCAGGTGCATTGGTGGATAAGATGGAAGATTTGGGCGCCGCTATGATGCCGGTGACCATGACTTCAATGGTGTCGTTTTATATCGGCTACTTTGTTGCCATCATTGATCCGGGTGGTTTGATTGGTACGATTGCTTTCTACCTACCGTTGTCGTCGCCGTTCATCGTGCCATTCAAGTTGCTGAATAGTGATTTCTCGTATACGGAAGCCATTATTTCTTTGGCTATATTAATCGCTACAGCGGCAGTCGTTGTAAAAGTGACCGCCGGCTTCTATACCAAGTCTGTTTTACGATATGGCAAACGACTCAAGTTCAAGGATTTGAAGGGTATGAAAGAATAACCGATAAACACATATGTTCCATGGACGTTTGCGAGATATTTGCAGACGTCCTTTTTTTCATAATTTTGGAATAATTTAATGAACAGTATTGATTTTATAGCGGTACTGAATTATAGTTAGTACTATAAAGAAAACAAGAGTGAGGAGGCGCATCATTTATGAATACTCAATATAAGAAAGGCGTTCTCGACTTGTGTGTTCTTTCGATACTCAAGAACGGCGATCAGTATGGATATGAGCTTGCGAATCGACTGTCCGAAATGATACAAATATCAGATGGAACAGTTTATCCGATTCTTCGCAAATTGGCCGTAGACGGTATGGTGACGACGTATTTACAGGAGTCCCAAAGTGGTCCGCCGCGCAAGTACTATCGATTAACAAGTCAAGGACAGACATCATTGATTGACATGCGTCGAGAATGGTCTTCGTTTGCTGAGAGTGTGAATAAAATTGTGGGAGGTGCTTTTTCATGAACCGCGCAGAATACATGGATCAGCTGAGATTGGCATTGGCTGGTTTACAAACAACGGAAATTAATGACATATGTAGTGATTTCGAGGAACACTTCGAAATCGGACTATCTGAGGGTAAGTCCGAATCGGATATCTCGATTGAGCTCGGAAGTCCCAAAGAGGTTGCGATCACTTACTTAAACCGTGATGACAAAGTCATTGCTGTTTCGGAAGAACCATCCCCATTCAACTCGAGTCAGGCAGTGAACAACCCTAGCGATAGCGCTGCGGTGACGCCACCTGCTTCGTCGCAAGGGACGAAGGCGCCGCCGAAAGATCTTAACGGTCCACGTGCGTTTGTGGTGCTCTTGAATCTTCTGCTTATGGTTTGGGTGTGGATTGCGATTTATAGCACGCTCATCTCATTTTGGGGCGTTACGGTTGGATTGATCGTAGGAGCGGTTGCGCTGTTTTCTGCAGTTGCGTTGTTGCCATCCGGAGCGATATCCGCAGTAGTCTTGCTCGCATTGGCAATACTTTGTTTTTCAATTGCATCCGGAATTCTCAATTTCTTTTTGACGAAGCTGACGTTTATTGCGACAAAAGCTTACATCAAGTGGAATTCCGATGTCTACAATAAAGGATTTTAGAGGGGGGGTGAGCACATGAAGAAATCTACAATCGCGTTGATTATTGTTTTTGTTGTCGCTTCGTTCATGGGCGTTGCATTGACCATCGGGTCTGTCGTTGCCATTCGGCGATTTGCGTTCGATTGGGTGAAAGTGCTCGTAGATGACGGTGAATTTTCGTGGGATGATAGTGATTTCGTTTTTAAAGTCAACGGTGAGGATGAGGTTGATATTGATATGCCTCTTGCCCGCGTTTACGTGAATGATAATTACGTGTACGTTCAGATTCCGTTTCTCGTTGTTGAAGTCGATGAAGATGGTGGTGTCATCACCGCGAAAACAGAAGACTTTGATGGTCCGCGAATACCGGAAGAGGATGAGGATGCGGGAGATACATATTCTCAAGAGCTTATTCCCACGATTTCGTCGGAACCGACCATTTTTCAATCAGACACAGCGGATTAATCTTTAAGCATATTGGCATTCTTTTCAATTCGAGGTTAAAATGTTATGATGCTACGAGAAATGCAGCGTATATGCTGCATTTTTCTGCGAAAAATTAAGCGCGTCACAATGGAGGACTCTATGGCAAAAGATTCTAAACTAAACCGAGTTTTTCAAAAACCTTGGATGGGACTGCTGTTCTTTTTGGTCAGCTTGGTCGCATTGCTCTTTGT
>DUPM01000020.1 GCA_012838315.1 Clostridiaceae bacterium | reverse complement strand
TGACGAGCACGAGTTTTCCGTCGGGCTTGTCTTTGAGACGAGATGCAACGGAAAGCGGGATCTTTGCTTTGAACTTGCCGTAGCAATCAAGATCATCCGGCGACAGTCCGAGGGTTTTTCCTATTTCGATGATGGGTTTAAGCGTAGCATTTTGTGCAATTTGAATGTCTGTTAGCATCTGGTGTTTCCTTTCGATTCAGAAGTAAAGTTTCGAATTGTCTTGTTGCTCGTTGACGGTGATGCGAGAAACATCGTGAGCGCCTGTGCTCGGCTAAGTCCGTCGCTCTGTCGCGAGACCACAATATTTGGCGCAGAGTGCACAAGTGCACCACAATAGATTGTGCTATTTGTTGACAATACGTCATGAATTTGTTATAATCTTTTAACAGTAGGAACGGCAAAGACCGCTAGTTTTTCATTAAGTATATGGCATCTGGCGATACCAAGCAAGCAAAGCCGACCGGTTTTGCTTTTGTTGTGTCGCGAAGTTGCTTTTCAGGGTTTTTCAGCAGTCTGCGCGCCTATTTGTTGCCTCGGCCACAATTCAGAACGGAGGTACATGGTTCATGATTGTAAAGTCGGATTTAGATGCTTGTAAGAAGAGTCTTGAGGGTTTCGTCGGACGTAAGATCAGACTCACTTCTAATGGCGGACGCAAGCGCGTCATCACGCATGAGGGTGTTCTCGATCATTGTTACCCCAATGTTTTTACGGTGAAGTGCAGACGTAGTGAGTGCGACACTTCTCCGGAAGTTGTTTCTTACAGCTATGTTGATGTGTTGACTCGTGCTGTCGAGATTGCGATGGTTACCGGTGCTTCGGCACAGGTCGGTTGATTTTTGATTTCGATAAGCTGGACACGACACTAAGACCGCTGCTCATTTCGAGCGGCGGTTTTTTTCCCGAAGGAGATTTGTTTTGAGATTTGAAAAACAATTGAACGCATATGCCAAGATAAACCTTTTTCTATATATGAGTGGTTATAGAGATGACGGTTATCATCTGCTGTATAGCCTAATGCAAAGTGTTGAGCTGTCAGATGTCGTTCGGATTTCGGTATCCGAGAATGAATCGTCAGATGCTAATGTTTTGAGTTATTCGCTGTCCGGTCTTTTGATTAATGACACCGGGCGTAACTCCGTGATGGATGCGATTGAGTTATATATGAATGCTGTTTCCGAAAATGGTTATAAAGTCCATGCAAATATAGACAAACGCATTCCGGATCGTGCGGGTCTTGGCGGTGGTAGCGCCGACGCTGCTGCGGCATTGACTCTTATCAATGAAGCTTTTTCCAATCGCTTATCCCAAGAATCGCTGGCTGAACTGGGTCTTGCTGTTGGTGCGGATGTTCCTTTTGCACTTCGAGGCGGAGCGGTTCTTTGTCGGGGGGTCGGCGAGATAATGAATGATGTGCCGCCATTTTCGGGTTTACATATTCTATTGATTAAGCCGGACATCGGTATTTCTACGGTTCAGGCTTATCAGGCGTTTGATCGAATTCGGGGGGAATCGCTGCGTCAATCTCCGAGAACATTTGATGATGTTGATTTTATTGATGATTTTTCAGAGGATGTCGTATTGCGTGTCAATAACAAAAAGGCGTCTTGGGGCAATGATTTCGAGTCGGTCGCATTTGATTCGTTCCCGGTCTTGTCCGACATTAAGTCGTTTCTCTTAAATAATGGTGCAATATATGCATCGATGAGTGGGTCGGGAAGCACGATGTTCGGCTGTTATTCTGACGAAAAATCTTTGGAGACCGCCTTTCAAGAGGCGAAAAACAGATTTGGATCAACAGGTTTTTTCATAGAGAAGACCAAGACGGTTCCTCGAAAATAGCAGGCCATACGTGCCTCGAGAGCCCAATTTGATGCAAATCATATTTTTCTTCGGTTCGACATCCGCGTCGAGGTTGACAGAACCGCGGTGAGCCTTGTATAATTCTAACGCTGTTCCCTAATATCTATATATTTATATTATTGATAAAGCGAGCATATTTTCCGCATAACACATGGAGGTAAACCACATGAAGATGACATATCAGCCTAAGAAAAGACATCGCTCAAGAGTTCATGGTTTTCGCAAGAGAATGAAGACTGAAGCGGGCAGATCGGTGCTTAAGAACAGACGTTTAAAGGGTAGAAAGCAGCTTTCAGCTTAAGGATCACCCATAAGTGATCCTTATTTTTACTCTAAAGACTGAAGGTGATTCCTTTGCAAAATAGCCTGCCGATTCGGTTCAATTACGAATTTTCGCGAGTCTACAAGCGGGGTCGTTTTATTCCCGGCAGGTTTATTGTGGTTCACTGCTTTAAAAGACCGAGTCATTTGCGGCACAATAATGTTCGGATTCCAACGGGTATGAATCGTGTCGGTTTTTCGGTCAGCCGAAAGGTCAAGGGCGCGGTACAGCGTAATCGATGTCGTCGTTTGCTGAAAGAAAGCTACCGACTTCTCGAGGGTGAAATCACCTTGGGTTATGACATTGTGTTTATGTTAAAGCAGGTCGATCCGATTCCTGAGTTTTCTCAGATTCAAGATGAAATGAGACGCATCTTGCGGCGATTGGACTTATCGCAAAACGGTGGTCAAAAATGAAGCGATTTTTACTCTTTTTGATTCGGCAATATCAGAGATATTTATCTCCGATATTGCCACCGATGTGTAAATACTCACCGACATGTTCGGTATATGCGGTCGATGCAATCAAGAAATATGGCGCAATCAAAGGTTCGCTGATGGCTGTGTGGCGTGTGTTGCGGTGTAACCCCTTTAGCAAAGGCGGTTATGATCCGGTCAAATAGCACAGGGTCTCATGATCCTAAAGATATGGTATACTATTTGGGCGGCTCAAGGCCCGCTCTTATGAAGAGGAGATAGAATGGGAATGAATATTTTTGTTTTGGCGGATTACGCATTTACAAACCCGCTAAACATATTTTTCGGATGGATGGCTTCGGCCTTCTACCATTTTTTTGACAGCTATGGTTTGGCGATAATTTTTCTTACCGTAGTCACACGTGCGGCACTGATTCCGCTGAATGTTCGTTCTCAGAAGTCCATGCTCAAGCAGCAGGCCTTAGCTTCGCAACAGGCTGAGATTCGGCGCAAGTATCCGGATGATAAGGCGAAGCAGAATGAAGAAATTACGAGGCTTTTACAGGCTAATGGGGCTTCTTCTTTTGCCGGATGTCTATTGCCCATGTTGCAACTGGTCTTTCTTTTGCCGATTTACGCGGTGGTCAGAGGACCGCTTCGCTACATTTCGGGAATGTCGAGAGATAATCTCGTCGCACTCGGCGAACTTTTCAACATCAATGCAAAGCAGGCCACTGATAATAACATTGCGATTATCAATAGTTTGAGAGAGTCTCCCGAGATATTGAGGCAGGCTGTTTCACAAGGCATACTCAAATTGGAACAGTTGATTAACATGGATTTTCTCGGGTTAGATCTTTCGTTAACACCATCCGTTAACCCGACGAAGATTTTCGGAGATGATTGGCGTACATACTTGCCGCTTTTAGTGATTCCGCTGTTGGTTTTGTTGACCACGATTCTTCAGACCCGTATTACCAATGTTCTTAAGCCGACGCGCCTTGCTGAAAAGAAGGCGAAGGAAGCTAAAGAGCGCGCGAAGAATAATCCGGCAAGAAAAGGCCAAGCCGCTGAGGCGAGTTCAATGGAATCATCGATGAAGATGATGCTTTGGATGATGCCGGTGTTCATGCTTTTTACTACATTTATGCTGCCTGCTGCGATGGCTTTTTACTGGATTGTCGGTAATATCATGGGCGTCATTCAGCAAATTATTATTTTCTATATGTTTACTAAGCCATATGAGCATCAGCTCTCTGAAATGGAGTTGCTCAAAGCTAAGGCTTTTAATAAGAATAGTGCCTATGCAGAGGATGAATCATCAGGTTCGTCCAAGAAGAAAAGAAAAAATAATCCACAGCATTGATTGGGGAGGCTAATATGGAGAAGACCATTACAAAATCGGGCAAGACCGTTGAAGAGGCAATTGCTCTGGCGATTGAAGAGTTAGGGGTATCGGAGCAGGATGCCGTAATTGAAGTTGTTGAAGAGGGTGGCAGCGGCGGTTTTCTTGGCATCGGCAAAAAAGATGCTATTGTTAAAGTGACTGCGGATATTGATGCTGTCAGTCATGAAGATGAAGAAGAAGATACCGAATACTATGGCGACGACGAATCGTTTGAAGGGGATGCGGTCAGCCAAGCCGAAGAAGAAGCGGTCGCATTTGTTGCGGAAATTTTGTCCGGCATCGGCATTCACGGCAAACTTGATTCCTACCGTGAAGAAGATACAATCTTCATTTCCGTTACAGGGTCGGATTGTGCGACTGCAATCGGTCGTCATGGTGAAACGTTGGATTCGATTTCTTACCTCACCTCTCTTGTTGCCAATAAATTCAGTGAAGATTATGTTCGAATATATCTTGATATCGGCGGATACAAAAAGAAGCGTGAGTCGATATTGGTTGGGTTGGCCAACCGTGCAGCCTCGCGTGTCCTTCGCTCCGGTGAGCCCGTTGAGATGGAATCAATGTCTCCTTCCGAGAGAAGAATTGTACATTTTGCTTTGCAGTCTTTTGATGGCGTCAGCACGCACAGCGTTGGTGAAGAACCGAACCGGCGTGTTGTTGTCGCTCCCGGAGATTCCGGAGATGCCGAGGAATAATCATGACAAATGACCTTCCGTTTTGTGCCCCGGCGACGCCACCGGGCGTCGGCGGAATATCGGTAATAAGAATGTCCGGTCGCTACGCTATTGCCGTGGCGGATCGGATTTTCTGCGTTCTGAGAGCTTCGGATTCTGCAGTCAAGTCAGTGGCGGACATGCCAGGATACACCATGTCGTTCGGACGCATTTTTGAGCCCGGAAGCAATCGCATCATTGACGAGGCAGTGCTTTCGGTTTTTCGTGCGCCACACTCTTACACCGGCGAAGATATGGTTGAGATATCATGTCACGGCGGAACAGCTGTTCGCCAAGAAGTGCTGAGAGTACTGTGCGAAAACGGCGCTAGGCCTGCAGATCCCGGTGAATTTACTAAGGTTGCTTTTCTTTCGGGAAAGATTGATCTCACCCAAGCCGAAGCCGTCATGGATATTATTTCTGCGGAGTCTGCAGAGGCGCTGCGTGTCTCAGAAATTCAATTGCTCGGTGCGCTGAAAAATGAAATTCGAGCGATTTCTGAAAAGCTTTATGATATTTTTGCTCAGCTGGAAATGCTGGTTGAGTTTGAAGAGGAAGATGAGGCAATTACTCGCAATCAAGCAGAATTGAGACTTCGCGATTATCTCGATAGACTCTCTACGCTTGAAGATTCTTACGCAAAGGGCCGATTATTATCGGAGAAAATGACGGTCGTCTTGGCCGGTGTCCCGAATAGCGGCAAATCGTCTTTGCTCAATCGATTGGCAGGCTATGACCGTGCAATAGTCACACCGATAGCCGGAACCACGCGTGATACGCTTGAGGTATCGACATCTATTCGAGGGGTACCGGTCCGTCTCATTGATACCGCAGGTCTGCGAGAGACAGCGGATGAGATTGAGCGGCTGGGTATTTCGAGGGCATATGATGCTGCGAAGGAAGCGGATTTGCTCTTGTGGTTGGTGTCATCGGCTGATTGTGCGACGGATGATGGCGAGCCGGAATGGATTCAATCTCATTTTTCTCAATTCGAGGAGGTCGCTAATATTATCGGAGACCGAAGGTTGGCGATATTAATCAGTAAATCGGATTTAGTTAACGAACAACAGGCAGAGCGGATGCTTGATTCAATTGTATCTGCAATACAATCCGGCGGATTGGGTGAGAAAATTCGATTTTCTGGTGTTGTCTCTGCGTATACCCAGGAGGGGATTCATATTATCGTTGATGCCGTTAAGGACATTTATGATTCAACGGGGATGACAGGGCAGAGCGAGCTTTTGTTGATGAATAATAGACATTTTGAACAGATTCGAAAAGCAAAAGATAAAGTCAATCAAGCGATAATCTCTCTTTCAGACCAAACACCGACTGAAGTATCGTGTTCTTTGATTCGACTTGCAATGGATGATCTTGGAGAAATTACCGGCGATTCGGTCAGTGATACTTTGGTGGATACCATTTTTTCGAGATTTTGCATCGGTAAATAGCGAGATTATGTACATAAGTACGTCCGGGGGAACTATGACCGTTGAGGAAGCATTATTACAAAAGGGCGCCTATGAGGCCGGACACTTTGATGTTTTGGTCGTTGGCGCAGGGCATGCCGGTTGTGAAGCCGCCGTTGCCGCTGCTCGATCCGGTATGCGTACCGCATTGTTCACACTGCATCTGGATTCGCTGGCAAATTTGCCGTGCAATCCAAGTATCGGAGGAACGGCGAAGGGCCAATTGGTTCGAGAAATTGATGCTTTAGGCGGTTTAATGGGTGAGATGGCGGATGCCTGCGCCATTCAGACTCGAATGCTTAATCGTTCAAAGGGGGCTGCGGTATTTTCGCCGCGCGCACAGATTGATCGTAGTCGATACAGCCGGAAAATGAAGGGCATGTTGGAACGCATTGACGGTCTCGAGATAAGACAAGGTGAAATTGTTAAGCTTCTTGTCGATCAAGAGAGCGGGACGACATGCATTTGCGGCGCTGTCACAAGGTCGGGAGCTGTTTATACCGCTTCGGCAGTGGTGGTCTGTTCGGGGACGTATATGCAATCGAGAATTATTATGGGAGAGGTGATTATCGAAAGCGGACCGGATAATCTCTTTCCGTCTATCGGACTTTCCGGAAGTTTAGCCGATCTCGGCTTGCCGATTCAACGCTTTAAGACCGGCACACCGGTGCGCCTTAATGCGAGAAAAGTTGACTTTTCGCGGATGGAGATTCAGCCAGGTGAGGACGATATGCCGCCTTTTTCGTTTGTTCACGAGATGAATGATCTGCGGCCGGTTCGCACGCAGATGCCTTGTTGGACGATATGGACCACTGATGAAACGCGGAGAATTATTCGCGACAATTTGAGTCGCTCGCCTCTTTTCAGCGGAACGATTGAAGGGACCGGGCCGAGATATTGTCCGTCTATTGAGGATAAATTTGTAAAATTCAAAGATAAAGAGCGTCATCAAGTATTTGTCGAACCCATGGGTGAAGATACTTGCGAGCTTTACCTTCAAGGGATGAGCACAAGTATGCCTGAGGATGTGCAGATCCAAATGGTCCGTTCGCTGCCGGGTCTCGAAAATGCAGTTATCCAGAGGTCCGCGTATGCAATTGAGTACGATTGCATTGATCCGACGGCGTTATTTCCTTCTTTAGAATCAAAATCGGTCGCCGGCTTGTTCTGTGCCGGGCAGATCAACGGGTCGTCCGGGTATGAAGAAGCGGCGGCGCAGGGCCTGGTTGCAGGCATCAATGCAGTTCGATTCATCCGAGGTGAATCGCCGTTTATTTTGGATCGCTCCGAAGCCTATGTCGGAGTGTTGATTGATGATTTGGTGACGAAGGGCACACAGGAGCCCTATCGCATGATGACTTCGCGTGCGGAATATCGTTTGTTTTTGAGGCAGGATAATGCCGATGCGAGGCTGACTCCTCACGGTTATCGCCTCGGATTGATTTCCGAAGCACGCTATATGCTTTTCAAGTCCAAGCAGGCAGCAATCGAAGCGGAAATCAAGAGGCTGCGTCAAACGGTATTGCCACCATCTGATGCACTCAATGCGTTATTGATTTCTCGGTCGAGCACACCGGTTTCTTCGGGGGTATCCATGGCGGATCTTCTGAAAAGGCCTGAGATCAAATACAAAGACTTGCATACCGTCGATACTAATCGCCCAAAACTCAATGAGGCTATTACCTTTACGGTCGAAGTGGATATCAAGTACGAAGGTTATTTGAAACTTGAAAAACAGAAAATCGATAAGTTTAAGGCACTTGAAGTTCGTACATTATCTCTAAATACGCCCTATGAGGAAATAAAGGGGCTTCGAATCGAAGCGCAACAAAAACTCTCGAAGTTTCGCCCCATTTCTCTGGGGCAGGCATCGCGAATCTCCGGCGTCTCTCCCGCGGATGTCGCGGTACTTCTGGTCTATTTAGATGCAAAGAAAAGGAGCGCAGCACGCAATGGATAACGAGAGAAGGGTTCGCCCCGGCGATAAGAGAATGAAGGCGGATGTGCCCCAGAAAACGCCGTCGAATCGGGCGAAGCGCTCGGTGACAAATAGAGACGAAGCGTCTGCTCCGGAAGGTGAGGGCGCGTCGCATTCTGTGAACCGGAAGGGAACAGATCATATGCTGCAATCGGCTTCTCCTCGAGCAAAAGAAGACGCAGTAAATCAAGAGCTCTTGAGTGCGCAAAATGACGAAATCTCTCCGGTGCTTTCTACCGGTGCCGCTGAAATTTCCGTCCCGCTTTCCGGAGAGAGTATTTATGCATTCAAGACATATGCGATGCTTCTCAAGGAATGGAACGATCGGATGAATCTGACCGGTATCATGGACAATCACGGTATCGCGCTTCGTCATTTTGTCGACTCGTTGACGTTGGTGCCATTTTTGAATGAAGAGATGGCAAAAAAAGGAAAAAAAACACTGACGTTGGTTGATGTCGGGACCGGAGCCGGGTTTCCTGGGATTCCGCTTAAAGTGGCGATGCCTGAGATAGAAGTATTGTTGCTTGATTCGCTCAAGAAAAGAATTCACTTTTTGCAAGAAGTGTGCACCGCTCTGTCGCTTAAAAAAATGACGTGTTTTCATTCTCGTGCCGAGGATGCCGGGCGATCTAAGTTGCATCGGGAGCGTTTTGATGTCGCAACCGCGCGAGCCGTTGCGGCGTTGCCAATCCTTTGTGAGTTGTGCCTTCCTTTTGTAAAAGTCGGAGGTATTTTCCTGGCTATGAAGGGTCATGTCGAGGACGAAATCGAAATGTCTCAGAAGGCGGTCGTTACAATGGGAGGCACGATTGAGTCAGTTCATCAATTTGTCTTACCGGGCACCGATATGAAGCGGGCCGTGGTTGTCATTCGAAAATTGCGTCCGACGCCGCCTAAGTACCCACGCACCGCCGGAAAACCCGAAAAGGATCCAATCCTATGACCGCGTTTCATCTGGCAGTACAGATGGCATTGTTGATGTTAGTCGGATTCATGTCCGGCAAGCTGAAAATTGTTGACGAAAAATTCGGTCCGTCACTGGCCGGATTCATATACAATATTATTTTTCCATGCGTCGTTTTTCGTTCGATGCTTCGCGATTTTGATCTGTCGAAAATATCGGACATGAGCCTTCTAGTCATCATCAGTGTGCTGACGATGGGTTTGATGGCTCTATTCGGCATCGGTATCAATCTTGTATTTAAGAAGAATGATAATTTGTCGCGCATAATGATTATGAATCTCATGTTCACGAACTTCACATATATGGCATTTCCTGTCATGGAAGCTCTGTTCGGCGACACCGGAAACTTATATATTGTCGCTTACACAACGCCGGTGCGCATTCTATTTTACATAGTGACCCCGATACTGTTTATTGTTGGGCGGGGTAAAGAATCAGAAAATTGCGAGCCGAAAATTATGGGCAAAACGGTGCTTCTGGCGTTGTTGTCTCCGCCCGTTTTGGCTGTTCCGATTGGGTTTTTCTTTTATTTCACGAAAATGCCGCTTCCGGAATCCTTGCTAAGAGCCGTTGACTCGTTGGCATCGGCGGCAACACCGATGGGGATGGCGTTGTGCGGTGTAACGCTGACCGGCATACCGCTATTGAAGATGTTCGCGGACAAGCGCGTTATATTCATCTCTTTGTTGCGCCTCGTTGCAGCGCCGGCAATCGTAACCGCCATTTTCTATCTGATTACTCGCCAAGTGAGTTTGGATCCGATTATTGTCAAAGTATCCGTTGTCTACTGCGCTCTTCCGGCCGCAGCGGCGTCGGCGGTGATTGCGATGAAGGCAAAAGCAGACGAAGTAAAAGCAGCGCAATGCGTTTTAATCACTACGCTACTTTCTGTTTTGACTTTGCCGGTATGGGTGTTCATATCGGAACGACTATTCTAATCGCATTCAGTCACGGTGCCATGCGGCCAAGTGTCGGATCAGTGTAGAACCTTATGACCAACTCTTCGCCGGCGTCTTGACTCAGTTCTGCGCTATCACGAATAACAATTTCATCTTCTCCAATGGAAACATCAAGAATGCCTCCGGTCACCGCTACGAAAAACTGCGGCTCCATACCTGATGGTGAAGTTTGAGCGTCGAGAATGTCGATTGCGCCGATGATGGCATAGGATTGAATCGTGTCCGAGAGGGCAAAAACCGTCTCAATATTAATCCATGGCAAATCATCAATAGCAAATTGCAACATGATATCGTCAGCAGCTCCGGAAGTAATCGGAGCGGACAACGCGGCGATGTAGAGGTAACCATCAACGATGACAGCGGATTCAAAGTAACCCGGAACCCAATAAGACGACAAAATGATTGGAGCATCAATATCTGTGATATCCGAAATCACAATCTCAATCAGTGGCAATTCAGGCTGGTCAAGTGGTGTATGTTTACGCGTCTCCGGAGCGGGATCGCGATATTCAACGATAGTCACGCTTCGGTCAATAGCTGAGGGCTGGGATGTGAACAATGTCACCTGCTTTTCATCGGAGAGACCTATGCTGTCTCGAATCGAAGATTGAGACGGCACGACAGTATCAATGCCTATATCGGGAGCTTCCTCCCCAATCGAGAAAAGACAGGCATCCTCTTCGTCAGCATTCGCCAGGCGAGTCTCGTTCTCATCATAAGCCTCAAAAGAATCGGAATTTATATCGCCGGTATAGATTTTCTCATTGGCCGTGTTGTGGTCGACATCTTGAGCGGGCATTTTCATATCGGTGCTTTTACTCGTTCCCAAGAGACCGGAAAAAAATACGGCACTAAACAGGCCCAGTCCGATGATGCCCGTCAGCAAGGCGGCAATGAGAATGGAATGCGTTCTGAAAAAAACACCGATATTCTTGCTCGGCAGGGGTGGCTTTCGCTCGATAATCTGATCGGGTGCAGCATTCTGAGCGTCGCGAATTCGTTGACGCGTCTTGTTGAGCAGCGCCTCGTCCACCTTGAGTTTATTCAGTTCGGTGTTTAAATTATCCTTGAACATTAAATCTCGTCCTCACTAATATACGGTGACAACATTTTTCTCGCACGGAAAAGACGACTCCGAACAGTGTTCTCCGAAATATTGAGTTGATTGGCTATCTCAGATGTGGAAAGGTCATAGTAGAAGCGCATCAATATCACGTCCTTATACTTCAGTGGCAGAGCTTTGACTGCAATCATTAAGTCTGAATCGCTGTCAATGTCGTCAATGATCCGGTTTTCTTCATCGTCGTATCGACCGTGATCCGCTATCTCCGGGAAACCGGATGATCCGGCCTCTGTCTCGGCATAATCTTCATAGAAGCCGACCTTTGTGAACCAAGCCGATTTCAAATAATCTTTGCAAACATTTCTGGCAATCTGCATTAGCCAGAACTTAATCGGTGTCTCACCTCGGTACGTCTGAGAACGGGTCATCGCTTTGATGAACACGTCCTGAAAAGCATCTTCAGCAAGGCATCTTTTGCGAAGATAAACGTTGCAGACACGCAGAATATCGTTTGAGTAGAGCTCGAAAAGCTCTTCGATATCCGGGAAAACAAATGGTGTCTGATTGTGGTTGCCGCTTGGGGTCGGCTTATCCATGCCGTTCTCCTCTGTAAGATAGACGATTGTCTAGGCTGAAGCATTGCATTGCATGATTATATTAACAATTTGTCAGAGCAATGGGTAGAGATTTTATTTTATTTGATGCACAAAGCAAAGTCGATGAAATGTTTATATATGTAATAACACGCGCGCGAGAAAAGTTTGGTATAATGTTCTGAGGTAAAAATTTCAGGCGCGGAGGGATATATAATGGCCGAAGCAAAGGGTCCGAATCAAGCCGATGAAAATTCGGTTCAGGATATAAGAAAACGGAAAGAACAAGAAGTCGACGCGGTGTTCCGCTCGGTGCAGAATACAATCATCCCGGTGGATCTAGAACACGAAATGAAAAAATCGTTTATCGACTATGCGATGAGCGTTATATCTGATCGCGCGCTCCCGGATATTCGTGACGGCTTAAAACCGGTTCACCGGCGTATATTATATTCTATGTACACGCAAGGGTTTACACCTGAAAAGCCGTTTCGAAAGTGCGCGACGACAATCGGTGATGTGCTTGGCCGTTTTCATCCGCACGGCGATATGTCTGTCTACGATGCTCTTGTGCGACTCGCGCAGGACTTTTCGATGCGTCACACGCTCATTGACGGTCACGGTAACTTTGGTTCGATGGACGGCGATCCGCCTGCTGCCTATCGTTATACGGAAGCTCGTTTAGAGAAAGTTTCACTCGAAATGATGAGTGATATTAACAAGAATACCGTTGATTTTCGTCCGAATTTTGATGAGCATGAGATGGAACCGATTGCGTTGCCGGCTCGTTTCCCGAACTTGCTGGTCAATGGATCGGTTGGTATTGCCGTGGGTATGGCGACTAACATTCCGCCTCACAATATGGGCGAGGTCATTGACGGTGTCGTCATGCTTCTTGATAATCCGGATTCTACCGTCGAAGACTTAATGACGGTGATTCAAGGGCCTGACTTTCCGACCGGTGGTGCAATTCTGGGGCAACGCGGTATTCGAGATGCCTACCGCACAGGGCGTGGTCGCATTGTTGTTCGCGCGCATGCGGACATTGAGGTGATGAAGACCAACCGTCAGAGAATTGTCGTACATGATTTGCCATATATGGTTAACAAGGCGCGACTGATTGAAAAGATTGCCGATCTTGTCAAAGACAAGAGAATCGAAGGTATTTCTGACATTCGTGATGAGTCCGATCGTAATGAGGCTGTCCGAATAGTTGTTGAGCTCAAGAAAGATGCTAACGCCAATGTGGTTCTCAATCAATTGTATAAACACTCCGCACTTCAGGATGCTTTCAATGCCAACATGTTGGCGTTGGTTCCGGATGAGCAAGGGAGGCTTGAACCCAAGACCATTACGCTCCTTGATGCGCTGACGCACTATATACGCCACCAAGAGGACGTTGTGCTCCGAAGGACCCGTTTTGACTTAGAGAAGGCGGAGGCGCGCCAGCATATTGTCGAAGGCCTGTTGATTGCTATCGATAACATCGACGAAGTCATTGCAATAATTCGAGCCTCACATACAGAGGATCAAGCCAAGACAAGATTAAGCGAGCGATTTGGATTTACCGAAAAACAAGCTCAACATATCGTTGATATGCGATTAGGTCGACTGACCGGTCTTGAGCGTGAAAAGCTCGAAACTGAGCACAAAGACCTTCAGGATAAGATCGATTATTTCCGACGTGTGATACAAGATGACGCACTGCTTCACGAGATCATTAAAAAAGAAATTCTTACAGTCAGAGCTAAGTTTTCTGATGATCGTCGCTCTGAAATTATTGCAGGCGAGGATGAAGATATCGATGATGAGTCATTAATTCGCGAAGAAGAGGTCGTCGTGACGTTGACGCATCTCGGATATGTGAAGCGCTTGCCGGTTGATACCTATCGCAGTCAGCACAGAGGCGGGCGCGGTGTGACGGGATTGAGTACGCGCGAAGAGGATTTCGTCGAGAAGATCATTACGACATCGACGCACGCGACGTTGCTTTGTTTTACGAATCGCGGGCGCGTGTTCAGGCTCAAAGGCTATCAAGTACCGGAAGCCAGCAGACAAGCGAAGGGAACGGCAATCGTCAATCTGCTCCAACTTGAAGGAAGCGAAAAAGTGAAGACCGTCATCCCGGTTGACACTTTCGAACAGGATGCTTACCTGATGATGGCAACGATGGAAGGAGTCGTGAAGAAGTCTCTTCTTTCAGACTATGCCAAAATCAATAAGGGCGGATTAATTGCGATTAACATTCGCGAGGATGATGAGCTGGTTGGCGCGCAATTGACAGACGGAAAGCAAGAGATTGCACTGGTGACGCGCCGAGGCATGTCCATTCGCTTTTCTGAAGATGATGTTCGAAGTACTGGTCGAAACACGATGGGCGTCAGGGGTATTTCATTGCGTCACGACGATCGCGTGATTGGTATGGCGCCGATTGTAGACGGTCTCAATCTTCTTGTTGTATCCGAAAACGGCTTTGGAAAGAGAACTGAGATGGATGAGTATCGCACGCAGACCCGAGGCGGTAAGGGACTAATGACCTATAAGATTACGGACAAGACGGGGCCGTTGGTTCGAATTGCACTGGTTGACGAGAATCAGGATCTTATTTTGATTAATGATAATGGCGTCGTCATTCGATTGGCTGTTTTCGAAATACCGATTCTGTCTCGAGTGACTCAAGGTGTGACGCTGATGCGCTCAAAAGACGGGAAAATCGTGGATATCGCTGTGGTAGAACACGAGGAGCCGGAGGATGAGGCGGTTGAAGCAGAGAATTCTGAAGAAGATACTGCGGATGCAGAAGACATGTCCTGTGATTTTTCGATGAGCGGTAACGATCTACAGGTCGATTCGGCTGAGGATTAATCAGAATGAAGACAGGTCGCGCCTTATGGTGCGGCCTGTTGTTTTTTTAGGAGTGAGCATGGTAAAGAAATCATACTATTTTGAATCATTGAGAAAATTCTCGCGGCGCGCAGCATCCGGTATCATCGCCATTATTCTGGTAATGACTGTTTTTACGACTTGGATTTTCGCGGATGTTGAGCAACCACCGATTAACCTCCCACCTCTTGAAGAGGTGAATTGTGCCTCGTATATCGTTGTTAACCGGTCGACCGGAACAGTGGTAATTTCGAAAGACGAAGACAAACGAATATATCCTGCTAGCATGACCAAAGTCATGACGGTTGCATTGGCACTTGAGTATCTCAATCCGCAAGACTATGTGACAGTCAGTCAGACTGCGATGGATGCAACAACACCGAATTCGACGATGATGGGACTGCAAGTGGGTGAGGAAGTGCAAATTAGCGAGTTGCTTTACGGTGCCATGCTTCCTTCCGGAAATGATGCCGCGAATGTTCTCGGCGAGGCGGTTGCGGCGAAGGGCTTGGAGCAATCTTGCGTTGTTTTACCGACACCCAGTGAGCCGGATACCTCCCAGACGGGTGAAACCGAGACGCCTGTGCCACCGTCATTGCTTACTGTTTTTTCGCTTATGATGAATAACAAAGCAGCCGAATTGGGTTTGTTGAATACGAATTTTACCAATACCAACGGTCTTCATAATGACAATCATTACACAACAGCTTCAGATCTGGCTGTCATTATGGATTATGCGTTGTCCTTCGAAGATTTTGTGACAGTTATCAATACCCCGACACACGTCTTCAAAGCGACAAACAAGCATACATATGATGGGTGGAGCATTGCCCGAAACACCAATTATTTGTTGAATGATCCTTGGGTTTTAGGCAAGGACACAAAAGTTGCACAAGTTGTCGGCGGCAAGACCGGTACGACCATTGTTGCCGGAACCGGGATGGCAGCATATTCTATTAACAAAAACGGTAGTGAGATGATTACTATTGTGTGCGGAATTCCCTATGACGTATCCAAAAAGCAGACAGTATTTGTAGCCTCCGTCATGGACGCCGGTGCTCAAGAGTGTTTCAATCAGGATCCGGTTGTTCGTGTCAGCGGAAATGTAATGGACTATCGGCCGTGTAATGCGCCGATAGGTTTTGAAGCAGAGGGGGTTGTCGGCACGACTGCCCCTGAACCGGAGGTCACGCCTGATACCCAGGTCGAGCCAACAAAGATTCAAGAAAGTGTTAATACTGATACGACGCGTAAGGATAACAACAAAGAAGAGGATGAGAATTTTTTCGATAAACACCCCATAGCTTCGATTATCGGACTGGTGGTCATTGTATTCATTATTGCCGTAGTATTTTTGATCATTATTCCCGCGGTGGTTCATCGCAAACGGAAAAAGAGATCAGGGCGTTCCTCGCACGACGGTATTCGACGCATATAGTGAGCATGGCTGTGACTTTGATAGGAGGATGTTATGGAATTTACATCTCTGAAGTCAATGTTTTTGAAATACTATGGTGACGGCCCTGTTCGAGCTTTTTGTGGTCCGGCCAGAGTAAATCTCATCGGAGAACACACAGATCACCAAGGCGGTTATGTACTTCCTGCGGCGATATCTCTGAGATCTGTCTGTTTTGTGCGCGAGCGTCAAGACGGCATCATTAGGTTGCGCGCGTCGGACTTAGATGTCGTCGTAGAGGCGCATATCAGTAATCTATCGAAGTACAAATCAATTAATTGGGGAGCTTATCAGATTGGAGTTGCATATGTCATGCAACAAAAGGGCTACGATGTAAGCGGTATGGACATCTTATTTGATGAGACTGTTCCGCATGGCAGTGGCCTTTCTTCTTCCGCTGCGATTGAAGTCGCAATGGCTACGGCGATAGCAACACTCAGTCATGAAAAAATTGCAACGCCTATAGACTACGTTGAACTAGCACTGATTGCACAAGAGGCAGAGAATCAATATGTCGGTATGAACTGCGGCATCATGGATCAATTTGCATCCGCGATGGGCAAAAAGGACTCAGCAATCTTTTTGCGTTGTTCCGACCTGACTTACAGGCACATTCCGGTTCGATTTATGCAACACGGATACCGTTTAATCTTGTGCAATACCAAAAAACCGCGCTCGTTAATCGAAAGTGCCTATAATCAAAGAAGGACGGAGTGTGACCTGGCCTTTCGGGCTCTTAAGGCCATTCTGAACATCAATTGTCTTGCAGATGTCACCCCGCAACAATATGAGGCACATCAGGAAGTTATTCTCGATCCAATCGCTCGAAAGCGCGCGCGCCATGTTATTTATGAAAATGCCCGAACCATAAGTGCCTGTGCGCTTCTTGAAAAAGACGACTTTGTCGCTTTCGGACTATTAATGAATGCGTCGCATGAGTCTCTCAAGAAAGATTTTGAGGTGACCGGTAAAGAGCTTGATACAATGGTTGAAGTTTCCGGCAATCAGAAGGGTGTTATTGGCGCACGTATGACCGGTGCAGGTTTTGGCGGATGTTCAATCGCATTGGTGGAGTCACAACATGCGGACGCATTTATCGCCAATGCCGGTGCAGCGTATGAAGAGCGTACGGGATATACGCCCGAGTTCTATTACGCCGATATCACAGATGGCGCCGGGGAGAGAGAGACTGAGTCCTGAGAGATTACTTTCCGAGTGGCGCCTCTGATTGTTCATAGCCGTTAAACCATGCCCTTTTCTCAAAGGGCATTTTTTTCGCAAATGAAGAGGGTTCAGAAGCGATTCCGATCGGGAGAAAGCACACGAGTTCGTATTCGCTCGGAACACCTAAAATGTCCGCCATCTGTCGTCCGATTTGATCCTCATCCGTGATGTGGCCTTCAATCCAACACGTGCTATATCCAAGTGCTTCGCACGCGATAAGCATACTCATAATGGCTGCCGAATAATCTTGGATGCTGTAACAGCGGTCTCTATATGCAACAATGCGTTTGGTCAGCACACAAATCATTGCAGGCGCTGTTGTGCCGATGGGCGGATGAATTTTTGCGTGCAACTGTCGCAAAATATCGATATCGTCGATGGCGATAAGCGAAGTTGTTTGCTTATTGCATCCCGATGGCGCGGCTAAGCCGGCTTCCAATATTTTACGCAAATCTTCGCGGGGTACCGGAATCGAATCATACCTGCCGCGATAACTAGATCGATGAGTAAGGATATCGATAAAATCTTCCATTTGTGCCTCCGTTTTCAGCGAGTCTGCAAGACAAAATATATCTATGTACACCCAATCATTATAGCAGTGGATACCTGAAAATAGAAAAAATCTCCCGCACAGGAGTGCGAGAGATTTGGATTACTTACAGGAAGTTCATTATTCTTTAAGTTCGGCAAGAATCTTCTTAACCTGATCGGCAGAACTTTGAAGGAAGCGGAGTTCTTGGGGTTCAAGATCCAGTTCAAGCACACGCTCGATGCCGTCAGCGCCAATTACGGACGGGACGTTGGTGGCGACATCATAGATGCCATACTCACCGTTTAGTACACAGCCAACGGTGCGGATCGTATTCTCTCCCTTGAGAAGAGACTTGGCAATCGTGCAGATTGAAATAGCGATGCCATTGAAAGTCGCGCCCTTCATTTTTATGACTTCAGCACCGGAGTAACGCGTTCTCTCAGCAATCTCAATTCGATCTGCCTGTGTGAAAGAGATGCCTGAAGTCTTGGCATAATCGTCGATGGATAGACCGGCGATGTTCGTGGCGCTCCATGCGGGTAGCTGAGAGTCACCGTGCTCTCCGATGATATATCCGTGGACGTTACGCACGTCGATCTCGAGTTTTTGAGAAAGCAACGTTCTGAAACGAGCACTATCAAGAACTGTACCGGATCCGATGACACGATTACGCGGTAATCCGGTCCACTTTGTAATCATATAGGTCAGAACGTCAACCGGGTTAGAGACGACAAGTATGTTGCCGCCGTTATAATGTTCCATTATGCTCGTGGTGATAATTTTAGCCAATGCGACATTCTTCTTGGCCAAGTCCAGTCGCGTCTCGCCGGGTTTTCTTGGCATGCCGGCAGTGATAACGATTAAATCACAATCTTTAACATCGGAATATTCTCCGGCGTAGATATCCATTTGGCCTAAGAAAGGAAGTCCGTGAGAGATGTCGAGACACTCTCCCATCGCCTTATCCTTATTGACATCGATGAGGACAAGCTCCGTGCAGAGTTGTTGAATAGCCATTGCAAATGCGGTGGTCGCTCCGACCGCTCCGGCTCCGATGATAGCAACCTTTGAGCCGTGTTTCTTCTTAATCATCATATAACTTACTCCTGCTTCCCATTAAGCGATGATCGGACAATACGCCATCGTCTTTGATTGTGTTCGATCAATTCGGAAAAATAAATGATTATTTTCCGGCAAGCGTATTGTAAGCGCAAAGGGTCTGCAAATCAAGGACTTCAAGAGAAAAATAACTATATGCATAAAAGTATGAAAAAATACAGCGTATTATTTGTAAAAATCAAGAATACGCACGTGGAAAATAGAATGGATGGCAGTATTTGCGGATTAAAGCAAATGACGTGACCCAAGTTTAGGGTTGGCAATAAGTTCGATGGAACCGGAAGCTTGTTTTGAATGCAGAAGTGCGTGCGAAACGTGTTACACAGACAGAGAGTTTTTGGAAAAACATAAACACGAAAAATCTCAGTCACGATGAACTGCCAAATATCGTGAATTGAAAGAAACAAACGCAATCTAAGAAAAACGGACGACTCGGTTGATACTAAAACAGTGAATCTGTCTTAATATACTATTAAAATAAAAAACGAAAAAAGCGGGTCCCAAACGAATGTTGAAAAAAACTGAAGAAAAACAAAAATAGCGGTTGACAGTTCTCAGGGTGGGTGATAATATAATCAAGCGCTTCACGAAACGGCGCGACCGGACCTTGAAAATTGAATAGAAGAGCAAAACAAAACAACGAGCCTAAGTTCAATTCAAAAGAGTTGAGAAATAAAAGTAAACAAAGAGCCAAAAGGCTCTCAAGCATTGATTTGAGAGTTT
>DUPM01000149.1 GCA_012838315.1 Clostridiaceae bacterium | reverse complement strand
GGTTATTTCCAAAAGATTTCCATCCGGATCGGTTAGCATGAAGAAGTAATAGGGCTCCGAAATATTTACATAAAGAATGTCCGATACGGTGCCGATTTCGAGCGCCAAAATCCTCGCACGCTCTTTTTCGAGGTCCTTGGCCCGCAAACGGAGGACAACCTTGTTACCGAAAACCGTCTTGTGTTTGCTGAGCCGACTCAAATAACGCTTGTTGTAACGCTTCTCCAGATTCTGCCCCCGGCAATGGCCTGGTAATCATACATCTGATTAAACAACGCAAGAGAACAGCCTTCAATATCAAATTGAGCCCAACGGTCAAGTATATTGGACGTTGGCTTCATTTCAAGCAACTGTGAATAGAATTTGATGGATTTTTCAATATCCCTAACCAATAGATAGGTTGCACACAAGTCCAGCATAATGACCTCCTGCGTCCGCGTTGCTTCTCCAATTTCGGGAAACCTTTATGACAAATATTGCCGCAGTGTTGTCTGTGATCTGATTATGACTACAACTTCATTCTATAAGGATTGTGGAATAATTCTATCTAATTAAATGAATAAGTTGAGAAGTTTTTCCGTTTATGCCCGGGAATAGGGGTTTAGGGCGTGAAATGATTGAGTTGTAGGGTTTCCGGGCAAAGATGATGAGCGTGTGGAGGAATGCGTTTGGGAGGTGGCTAGTTTAAAAACCTTCTGTTTATGCTGAAACGTAGAGTTGTCTATCAGTGGAAACCCTTAATTCAATTTTCATGTCCATTTGCACATGTGTCTGTACCCAAACCAGCACGAAAAATCCATAATACGGACTAAACTGCACTTTCACAGAGATTTGTTCGAATTAGAGTCTAGTGTATATGAATCAACGAAACGACGTCTCTATAATTAATAAAACTATAGCCGATCAATGTATAGCCCGAGGTTAAGATCGCTCGATGCCTTTCTTCTCTTTTTCCTTACGCCGATATTTCAAGTAATCCCGGAAGTCGTTAACAAAAAAGCGAGAAGACAATATGCTTTTAGTTTGAATGAATGTGAATTTTGCCGTCAAAAGCTCCCATATGAACAGCAGCGGAAAAGAAATGATGGTAAACGGGATGTAGGCGACCAATATCCATTCTTTTCCGAGTAAAATAAGGCTTGAAAGAATGACCTCCAGCAAAAAAAAGACGAGTAAGGGAATAAACATCGTGAGCAGAAGAACCCGACCGGATTTGTCGAATATATAACATATGGACCCATAAAACACGAAAAAAATCAAAGTAATGAAGGAGTACGTTCTTTTAAAATGAGCGTACGCAAACAAATCAGGACTAATGCAGTGCATCGGGATCTCTTTTCCCGGAGAGGACCCATGCCCCTTCTTTGCCTTCTTAACGTCTTTCACATCCACTGCAGCCATACTACCATCGATAAAATATACAATCTCGTCGGGTGTATAGTCTGTGTTTGAATTATCGTGATAGCAATTCGGGCAATGCACCCCGCTTGTTATGTTATAACCACATTTATCACAAATCATGTTCTACCTTCTTCTTCGAAACAGATTGCTTGCATGCCATTTTAT
>DUPM01000148.1 GCA_012838315.1 Clostridiaceae bacterium | reverse complement strand
TTCTTCATGAATAGTTCCTCCTGTGCATGTGTGTTATTTGTTTCTTGAGTTAATTATAGCACGGCTGTTAATAATTGCAAGACCAATTTTGAATATTTTTCACATAAAAGTGAAGAAATGTGTCATAAATCGGATTTATGACATTATTGTTAATAACTGCGTAGGTTTTAGGTTACCGGTTCAGTATCGGCAGGGCCCGTAATATCAATTTGGTCTGTTAACTGTGAAAATAGCGATTTTTCCAATATCAGCTCGCGCGTGACGCGGATACTTGTGTACGGACGATCGACTTGATCCGGAATGCTGGAAGGCGGCAATAGCATAAAGGGAATACCAACCGCTCCGCTAATATCGAGAGTCGTAAGATCTTTACCCTGCCAGTTGACATAGGTCTGATCCATTTTGGGAGCTGAAATACGATCTGGAAGACTATAGGCAAATGCGTCGACTTCAACTTCGTAATACATAAATCCAGCCAATGAATCTTCTAGCGTTATAGAATGAATTTTTATGGATGACGGCAAATCGTCCTCGATGTCTTTTAGCGCGGTTTTGAATTCCTCGAATCCGATCAATGATGGTTCTGCCGTATCAATGGGATCCAATAGTGTAGGGAACACGCCATCAGAACCGGATACTCTTAATTTATATCGTACGGATAGAACCTGATTCTGGCTGTAACTTCCGTCGGGTAAAATGGTCTGATAATACTGGGGTGCTTCACTTTCTGTAGTGACAAAGAACGGAATACCTGCATCGACAAACTTTTGCTGTAATATCTGAGCGATGACTTCGGACTTTATAGTCGGCAAAAAGGTATTTTCAAATTCGATAGCCTGTTCTTCATATTCTAATTTGAGAGAAGCTAAACTCTTGCCTGCAGCAATAGTATTGACCATAGCTGCTTTTTGGCTTTGCAATGTGGCCAGTTGCAATTTCTTGTTTGAGTAATTTTCTTGTGCGGGGCCGATAATAATAAAGAAGAATAGAAGAAACAACACGGCACCAATCAGTAAAATTAGCAAAACAGTCTCACGAGTAGATATTTTAAACATAATTAGTTACCCTCCTGTTTCGTGTCATCAGCCGGCGCTTTATATAGAAGTTCGATCTCGATATTTGAAGACGCGTTTCCGGTAACGGAATCTGAAGCCAGCATTTCGGTAAAAGCAGCTTCGGACACGATTTCACCATTAATGACAATTCTATCGAGATTATAAGTGACACCTTCCTGAGTAAAAGTGGCAATATTCGTCTCGCCAAAGCTTTCTCCAGCCTTGTAATCTCTAACAATCGGGACGGATAGTGATATTTTAGGCTCAGTATTGAGCAAGCGACTTATTTTAACGGAATAAGTGGATTCGAGCATTCCCGTTAATTGGAACTGATATCGGTTGACAACGAGCGCCTCATCTTCTGTGAGTGTCGCTTCCGGTTCGGTGTAAGGGATACTGTTAACATGAACATAAGTAAAAAGGTTTTTAGACTGGAGCAGAGCGGCATAATCAAGAGGAGCCTGGTAGGTATCTGATGTGCCGGAAAACACAACGACCCCGTCTTTATAAGATACGGACGTAAGAGCCAACTCTGATGGAATCTCATCAGTCAAAGTATCAAGAACACTGCTTTCGGCGAAATACAAAGCATTCACACGATAAGACAAATCAGTGAGAACGTAGACATAGTCGCGAAGTTGATTTACTTCAAGTGAAAGTTCTTCATAATCTACAATTGCGGCTAAATTATCCTCGTCCTTTAACTCCTGAGTAATGTTATTAATCTGGTTCTGGATCCCGGCTGTCTGTATTTTAATGACAAGAACAAATCCGAAACCCAATATGGCGAAAATGATGAAGAAAACAAGCGAGGCAGTAAGAATTTTGGCATTTCGTATTCCGGATGATGAAAACTCGGAAAAGAAATTCATGTCCTTTTTTGTAAATTCGGTTTTTGATAAATTCATCTTGATACCTCCTTTCTCAATTCTCTCGAATTAATGCACCACAAGCATTGACGTACTCTGAAAGGATAAAATCTTTCGGAGCAGCAATGGTGCTTAGCGTATTTAAAACTTCTACTTGCGTGCCGAGTTGACGAGACAATTCTTTGTCAATTCGGCGATATTGCGCACCACTACCATATAAAAAGCAAGTGCTAATGCTGTCGAGTTTGAATTTAGAAATAGAAAATTGTGCGGTACGTGATACTGCATCAGTTAAGCTCTTAAAGTAAGCGGACACTGCACTACTAAGGGAAGGCTCGTCCTTAACGGTCTCATTCCAAACATCAATGTCAGCAATATCAATTTGCTTAACATTCTCACCCTTAACCACCTGCAAACGACGCGTTAATATTGATGTCTTGTCGGCGTTGTTGGATTGGATTTTTTTAACGGTCTCTGCAACTTGGCGAATATTCGAATGACCAAATTGCAGTCGTCGAGACAGAACGGGGAAGCCCTTGTCGAGAACGGTGATATTGGTCGTCTTGCTCGAAAGCTCTATCAACAATAATGTGCTGTTCTCAATATTTGTCGATCCATTAATTGTGCCGGAACGAAACATTTTGCGTACGGCATTGGGATTAACATCTAGGGTCTGAGGAGAGAGCGTGCAAGTCTTGAGAAGATCTCTAAAGTCAGTAACGACTTCTTTTGGAACAGCCGTTGCTCGAACCTTGTACTTATGTTGCTTGGTCTCCTCGTCGAGTGTCTTTCCCGAGATAATGTATTCGACCACCATGTCACGATTCGCAGAACTTTGTCCAAGAATCTCATACCGAACCATATCCCTAAGTTGTTCAGGGCGTACGGCTGGCAATTCAATATCTCTTGAGTGAAGGTAACTCCCTTCGATTGTCAACGTCGCTTGCTTGGATGTGACATCCATCTTTGCGAGGGCGTTCTTCAGAGCCATAACAACGCCGAATTGATCCGATATGACCCCGTCGGCAATTGTTTCGGATTCAAGAGGTACGGTTGTAAATTTGTCTACGGTAACAAATCCGGACTTTTTATTGAAACTTCCAACGACTATTTTGAGATTTGAGCTGGAAGCATCAATTGAGAACGATCCGCTACCAAAGCTGTTTAAGAGACTTCCCATGATTTCTCTCCTTTCGGGTAATTAAGTATTATCAGAGTATGTTCTGTGTAATGGACATTACAGGAGCGCCAACAGCAATAACAATGAATAATACAACGACAGCCATGACAATAATCATTATAGGCTCCATTGCCGCAGTCACCTTTCCTATGGCCGTGTCAGCTTCTTCTTCGAAAAAATCGGCCGCTTTGTCAAGGATAGAATCTAAAGTACCCGATTCTTCTCCAATGGCAGTCATTGCATAAATCATTGGTGGGAACTCTGATATTCCACGAATGGATCGTGAAATGGAAGAGCCCTTTCGAATGTCATTCCGAGCATCGTACAGACGGTTTTCAAGAACTTTATTACCCAGTGTACGGCTGGTTATTTCCATGGATTCCAAAACATTAATGCCGCTTCGCAGCAATGTCGCCATTGTTCGAGTAAATCTTGCAGCTGCTGTAGCTTTGACAGACTTTCCGACGATTGGCAATTTTAGCTTGAATGAATCCCATAGATAAGCACCCTTTTCAGAACGCGTAAAAGTCTTAAAAGCAAAGACTATTCCAAAAACAATCAGTGCATAAATGTACCAGAAAGAAATTAATGAATTACTTATATTCATAACAAACAAAGTGATTGCCGGCATTTCGGCTCCAAGGTCGGCAAGAGTCGCAGAAAACTTTGGGACAATGAAAATCATTAGGCCGAGTGTGATTCCCGCGGTAACAATAGCGAGAATAACGGGGTAAACCATGGCTTGTCCAACTTTATTGCGGAGCTTGGTGTCTTTTTCAAAGTGAGATGAAAGGCGATTCATAACATCATCCAGACGTCCGGATTCCTCACCTGCAGATATCATGCTGATCATAATATCCGGAAGCGCACGACTCTGTTCCCTGAAAGCTTCTGATAATGTTTTTCCTGACTGGATCGCCTCGTAGATGGAACCAATAACCGCTTTAGCTTTTTTGCTCTCGGTTTGCTGGTAAAGCATATCCAGAGCACGAATTATAGTAATACCGGCAGTCAAGAGAGAAGAAAGTTGGCGACAAATCATCATTAAATCTTTGGATTTAAGCCGAGGATTTCCCATGTCTTTACTCAAAATTCCAGGACCATTATCGGCAGATATTTTAGAAATATATTTGCCATCGGCCTTAAGCATCTTGGTTGCGTCGACTAGGTTCGTAGCTTCAATTACACCTTTTTTGGTCTTTCCGGCGGCATCTATGACTTCATATCTGAAGTTTGGCATTTCAATAAACCTCCTATTTGGCTAATTCAATATTCGAGAGAATCGAATAGTCCGGAGCTCGCATTTGCGCTTCCTGCGTTAGAAAGGAAACGCCGGAATTCTTCGGCGCTCCGACAACGGCTCAGTGCGACTTCACGAGTGACAAGGTTCTTCTTGACGAGTTCAGCTAAATAGTAGTCGAGAGAGCACATGCCTGACTTAATGTTGGTGGAAATAGTGTTGTCGATTTGGTGCGTCTTGCCCTCACGAATCAAATTCCGAACCGCATCGTTGGCCAAGAGGATCTCAAATGCGGCAATTCGACCGGATCCGTCTGCTCTCGGTACGAGAGTCTGCGAGATGACAGCAACCAATACCGCACCGAGTTGAACGCGAATCTGATCTTGTTGGTGCGGTGGAAAGACGTCGATGATACGGTTAATGGTATCGCCGGCGCTACTGGTGTGTAGCGTTGACATAACTAAGTGACCGGTTTCAGAAGCTGTTATTGCTGTAGCGATGGTGTCGAGGTCGCGCATCTCACCGACCATGATGACATCCGGGTCTTCACGAAGTGCAGCACGCAAAGCATTTGCAAATGAAAGCGTATCTTCATGGACCTCGCGTTGATTGATCATTGACTCGCCGTGGCGATGCAAATACTCGATTGGCTCTTCGAGTGTGAGTATATGACAACGTCTCGTCTGGTTGATATGACCGACCATAGCGGCTAGTGTCGTAGACTTACCCGAACCTGTCGGGCCGGTGACCAGAATCAATCCGCGCGGCCTTAGCGCGAGCTCTTTGAAAAGCTCAGGCAATCCGAGTCTTTCACAAGTCGGAATTTCTGTTGTAATTGTACGAGCGGCAAGTGTGTAACTTCCGCGTTGTTTATAGATATTACAACGGAAACGGCTGTAATCTTTAACGACATAGGAGAAGTCAATTTCACCTCTTTCATTAAGATATTGCAGTCTTGACTTGTCGAGCATAGACTTGCACAAGAACTCGGCATCGCTTTGAGTTAAGATGTTCGAATTCATTGGCATGAGATCTCCATGCACACGAATCATTGCAGGTAAACCGACAGTGATGTGGGTGTCAGAAGCTTGGCGCCTGACGGCTTCTGTCAAAATTGCGTCCATGGATAGTGAAAAAGCTTCCATCTCTGTTCCTCCTTAGTTATTAATCGATAGAGTAAGTTACCTTGTTCATCTCGGCAACTGTAGTTATTCCCTCTAAAACAAGCTGGGCAGCTGAATCCGCTAACATGAGAGTGCCTTCCTTGACAGCGAGTTCGCGCATTTCGACTTCGCTGGCTCTGCGGTCAAGCAATTGCTTCATCGCCTTCGACATTATAACAATTTCATGAATTGCAATACGTCCTTTGTATCCGGTTCCGGAGCACTCGGTACAACCTTCGCCGCGGTAGAGCTTTTGCCCCGGCTTGAGTTTCAAAACTTCTACATCAATCGGATCCGGCTCGTACTCGACTCTGCAATTCGTGCAAATACGGCGAACAAGCCGCTGAGAGACAACGCCAATTAAAGCCGAGGCGACCATGAAGGGCTCAAGACCCATGTCAATCAAACGGTTGATGGATGAAACGGCATCGTTGGTGTGAATTGTACTGAAAACAAGGTGACCGGTGATGGCGGCGCGCATTGCGATCTCGGCTGTCTCACCGTCACGAATTTCACCGACGAGAATAATGTCGGGGTCTTGACGAAGAATTGAACGAAGGCCACTTGCGAAAGTCATGCCGGCTTTTGCGTTGACCTGAACCTGGTTGATTCCCGGGATTTGAATTTCGACAGGATCTTCGACGGTGACGATATTGGTCTCGGTATCGTTCTTCTCGGCAAGGAGCGTGTAAAGTGTGGTCGTCTTACCGGAACCGGTCGGACCGGAGATCAGGCAAATACCTTGGGGCACTTTGACAATGCGATCAATCATAGTATTGTTATGACTGCTTATACCAAGGAATTTACGATTAAGATTGGCATCGTTCTTGGCCAAAATACGAATAACCGTTTTCTCACCATGCACGGTGGGTAGTATAGATACACGCATATCTACGGGTTGACCATTGATTATTGTCTGGATACGGCCGTCTTGAGGTATGCGTTTCTCTGCAATATTCATGCCGGACATAATCTTGATACGTGTGATAATCGCATCTCTTGCGGCGACGGGGTTACTCATGATCTCGGATAAGACACCA
>DUPM01000147.1 GCA_012838315.1 Clostridiaceae bacterium | reverse complement strand
CTTTGACTCCCTTCATTGAACGAGACTCGGTGCGGCACGACTGCCACTCCGAGTTTTTCGCTTTAAAACACATTCACTTATAAATCCAATGCTCTATAATCTTTATACAAGGCCTTAATCAAGCACGGGTGCACTTTGCCATAACTCGGGCCATGTCCACGAATGTGCTGTGTGTATACAAGTGATAGCCCGGTCATCGGGTCGGCCAAAGCATATGCGCCTGCCGCGCCATCCCACCCAAACTCACCTTCAGATATCCCATCCTCTTCCCTCATTCTTGTTCGCACACCATATCCATATCCATACGGCTCAGGCTTCATATTCCTAAACTCGGAAAGCTGGATCGAATTCAATCGATTCTTTCTCATCTCATTGATTGAAGCCTCAGATATAATCCGAACACCTTGAGCGGTCAACCCGCCGTTGGACAGAACATCCATAAGAATCGATATGTTTTGACTCGTCGAAAAAAGACCCGCGCCACCGGACGCGAGCTTCGGCGCAGGAGCATAATTATTTGAAAATGCATCCGGCAAAAGCTCTCCCGTCTCTTCATTGTAAGCATACATCGCAGAAGCTTTTAATTCTCCGGTCTCGCCTGGAAAAAAGGTAATATCCTGCATACCACAAGGCGCCCATATATTCTCTTTCATCAATGTTTCCAAATCATTACCGGACGCGACTTCAAGAACTGCACCCAATACATCATGACATAAGCTGTAGCAAAAATGTTCTCCCGGTTCAAAGTCCAATCCAGTAATCGCCAACACATCCGAGAGGTCTCGAATGAGAAAAGCATCTCCTTTGTTTTTTAGCGCATCCAATATATCCGGAGTCGATAATTCGTAATTCAGTCCAGCAGTCATCGTCATAAGATGCTCTATAGTCGGCTTAGTCTTCGGCCGACTCATTTGAGAGGAATGGGTTACTTTTATGTTTTTCCACGAAGGCAAATAATCTTCAACCAAATCATCAACGCGCAATAACCCCTTTTCAACCAGTTGCATCGCGGCAAGGTTCGTAAATATCTTTGTAACCGAAAAAATGTAATACATATCATCCGGTCCGGCCGGTCGGGTTTGAGCGACATCCGAATAGCCGAAACATTTATAGTAAAGAACACTTCCCATATGCATAACGCGACATTCGCCCGCCGGCACGAGGTATTTCTCATGTGCCATTTTTATACATCGATCCAAATTTTCCCAATTCATACTAATTCCTCTGCAATCTTTGGAGTATCCGCATATACAGTATATATTTGTTGTCTACAAGGTAGTCTACACTGTTTTTTGAATATGGACACATTGAATTTTTGCAATATACTGCTCACCGATACGTTTATAGAATATGATATAGAGACAACATCTCACTTCTCGACAATTGCAACAGGATGTCGCAAATCACTTAAGACGCTTTCTTAGTATGATTCTGTAACAGTGTTACAACATTGATTCGTCGACGGATTTACTGTTCATATGCAATTTTTCGAAAAAATCTAGATACTGACAACAAACTATCTGTCACAAAAAAACACCATCTTCCTTCATCCAGCAAATACGCCGGCTTTGGAAAATGGTGTCCTCATTCTTCCGAATATACAGTAGAAGTATTTGACTTATGTGCGCTTGTTACAGCGGGTCGCAAAACATATTTCCAGAAATAATATCCACTGTAATCAATCCTTGGTCGAAAGCTTATTCACAAACTGAACAACCACTCGATTGCTACACTTTATCTGTTTCCGGTTGCTTCTTGTTGCTTTGCAATTTCCTGCGATGAGACCGCACGAGCGCGGCTACTGACCGCAAATTGTGCCAGCAAGTCTGCATTTTCGGGAATCCATTCCATAGAAATACGCCGGTCCACTATCCGCTCCGTCTCCAGAACATCAAACGTAGCATCCGCAACCTCTTTATCTGTAGAAATCTTACGCAAGGCGTCTCCGACAATCTTTGGGCGAACTGCGGACGCTTTTCCGAAATCAATAGCGGCTTTCTTTTCAGCCGTGCTACGTATCACGCTCACTTGGTTAGCACCATCTTGCTTGATTGCAGAGGTGACTTGGCGAAGGCGATTAACGACCTTGCTCTCGATTTGGCGAATCATTTCATTATCTCTGAAATGTACTTTACGAATATAACAGGAGCCCAACAGGTAACCCCATTCCGAGGACTTACCGGAAACTTCCTCCCGAACCATACGACTCATCGCATGACGATCGTCCATCATTTTCTCTAACGGAAGATTTGACAAACTTCGAACGGTTGAACTGCCGACGTTAGCGGCTAGTGAGCCGCGTGGATCCGAGTTTTGAAAGATATAGTTCACTGGATCACTGATGTACATCTCATACCATACACCAACACCCATCGGTGCGCCCTCTTCAGAATTAACGGGCTGACTTCGGAGATATTCTTGATCGAGTCGCAAATCAACCTTGTAACGACGTCCAATCGAATTCAGCAACAACGCGCGCGGGCCGAACTTAATCCACAAAAAATGGAGTCCCGGATCGGAGATTACGCCAACAACGTTTCCGAAAAGTGTGTATACCAACGCTTGCTTTTCTTCGACAATCACATAGGCGCCCAAAAACTGAGCCAGACCTAATAAAACCGCAATGGCAATCGCCGCGAAAAAGAATCCGATGATTAGATACGGTAACGACTCGCTAAAAATTCCGCCGGCAAATGACTCAAAAAAATCAAAATATTCATCAAACATGATCTTTCCTCCCGACAATCCTCGTGGTTTGGTCGAGCATCGCCAACTTGGCGTTACGAACGTACAAATCGAGTGCCTCTTTACCGCCCTCTGCCTTGAGCTTAGTCAGCTCCTCTGAAAGCTTCAGGAGTTTTTCAATTTCACCTTGCGCCTTTAGCGTTTCAATTTCAACCGCTCTTCTGGATTCGACAATTCGCTGATCCGCCGATGCCTGCGCCAAACTAATATCTGAAGACACTTGGTTATGCGCCGTGTTTATGGCCGCTAGTGCTGATTCAACCTCTTCCGGCGGGTCAATGCCGGTAATTAGTGATGCCTCAAGTGCAACGCCATAACGAGCTTCCGAAACTGCGCATTCTCTATCCATATGCTCGTTGAGATCACGAAGATTCTTACGAAGATCATTAATTGAAATGCCCTGAACCATCGGCGAAAGATCTGCGTCTGCATCCGGATCAATGGCGATCGGCTTCCCCTCAAAGTTGGCAATTCTCTCACGAAGAACAGACACAAAATAACCCATTACATAAGCTATCGGGTTTTTGACCCCAAAAATGTATGCATAAAGATTGCGGTCCGAGACGCGATAACGTATTTGGCCGGTCAGTCCGATATTCAATTGATCTTTTGTCACTGCATCCAATATCGTATTGTTGCGATTAACCTTTGGGTTCTCCGGATCATACGCCATATTGACTGTTTCAATGGCAATAGATACCTTGTGCACCTTCTCCCAGGGCATTTTGAAATAAGGGCCGCCGGGCTGAATGACCTTGACGACCGGATAGTTGTAACGTAATTTCTCTTTCTCGTCCAAGCCATCCGAGATGGTATCATTGGCCGTCATTTTGTCTGAAATTCTTTGCGCCTTACCAAAAACAGTTTTGACCGCGCGCTCATTCTGATTCACTATAAAAAAACCAAAAACCACATAGCGCACGATAAGATACAAAAGTACACCGAGCAAAATGTATATACTTTCCATGTGCATTCTCCTTAATTACTGATTTGTGCTTAAAGACCACCTTGGTGAACGTTCGCAACATTTTAATATTAACACAAAACGGATAAAATTCGCCTGATCGTTAACCAGTAAATCAATTGCATTTCGTCTCCATCTCATGTGAGTATTATCGGATTGCACGACTTCCCTGTTGTCAAAAGAAAGCCGAATGATCTCGCCCTGTCATACTTTGAGCACCGTGTTATTCGACCGCGCCAATTATTGAATTTGTCCCATTCTTGGGACAATTATTTTTCGGCCAGTATGGTATCTTTTATTTGCATCTATTTGTCACATTTTTTGCGATCATTATACGACGAAGTCCTTTGTCTTCTGTCATAATAGAAGCATTAGCGTATCAGTACAACTTGACGAGGTTCATCTATGAAGATTTTTCATCTGTCCGACCTTCACATCGGCAAGCGTCTGTTTGAATTTAGCTTAATCGAAGACCAACGCTTCATTCTTAATCAGATACTCAATTTCGTCCGCATCGAGAAGCCAGACGCATTAATGATCGCAGGCGACATATATGATAAATCCGCGCCGTCTGCCGAGGCGGTATTGCTTTTCGATGATTTTCTCTCAGAGTTATGCCTTCTCGGTATACAGGTTTTTGTTATTTCCGGAAATCATGACTCTCCGGAAAGAATTGCGTTCGGCTCGCGTATCGTCAGCCGAAGCGGTGTTTTTCTCTCGCCGGTGTATAACGGAGAAGTTCGTCCGATTACGATGTCAGATGAGCACGGAGACGTTGATTTTTATCTTTTACCTTTCATCAAGCCGTCTCATGTACGCCGTTTTTTTCCGGAGAACAATATCAATACCTACACGGATGCCATGTCGACGGCTCTTGATCATTTACCTCTGCACAAAGGTCGCCGCAACGTTTTGATCACGCATCAGTTCGTAACGGGTGCAAGCAAGAGTGACTCTGAGGACGTGGCTGTCGGCGGCAGTGATAATGTTGATGCCGAAGTTTTCGACGGCTTTGATTATGTTGCTCTCGGACACCTCCACAGTCCACAAAATATCGGAGGAGAAGCCATTCGATATTGCGGCACGCCACTCAAATACTCAGTTTCCGAGTCAAGTCAACAAAAGTCAGTAACGGTTGTGGAGCTGGGACCCAAGGGCCACTTAGAGACTCGTACCCTGCCCTTGACTCCAATTCGCGACTTGCGCAAGATTAAGGGCACTTACATGTTTGTCACCGACAGATGCAATTACGAGCACTCGAACACATTGGATTATCTTCAAATTACATTAACGGACGAGAATGATATTCCGGACGCCATGGCAAAACTTCGAGTGATATACCCTAACGCTTTGCATTTAGACTATGACAACAGCAGAACCCGTGAGGATCGAGAAATCCTCGTAGATTCTGATTTTGCAATGCGCTCACCTCTCGAGTTGTTCTCGCATTTTTACGAGCTCCAAAACAATCAACCAATGGATGCGCATCAAAAATCACTGCTGGAGACACTCGTTGAATGTATTTGGGAGGATAATAAATGAGACCGTTAACACTCATAATTAAGGCTTTCGGACCCTATGCGAATGAGTCGGTCATCGATTTCTCGCCCTTTGGCCGATCCGGTCTGTTCTTAATTTCTGGTGACACCGGAGCAGGTAAAACGACTATTTTCGATGCAATTTCATTTGCGCTATTCGGCCAACCCAGCGGGCAAAATCGCGAGCCGGCAATGATGCGCTCCAAATACGCGGATCCGAGCGTCCCAACAGAAGTTCATTTGTCCTTTGAGCATCGCGGTCTCACCTATCAGATTCGCAGAAATCCGGAATACGAGCGCCCGAGTCTTCGAGGCGGAGGCACGACACTTCAACGTGCCGAAGCCGAACTCACAAAGCCCGGCGGCAGGGTAGTAACGAAGAACCGCGACGTCAACGAAGCTGTCCAAGACATCCTAGGCATCGATCGCAACCAGTTCTCTCAGATTGCCATGATTGCACAGGGTGATTTTATGAAATTGCTCGTCGCCGATACCGAGGATCGAATGCGGATTTTCAGACAGATTTTTCGTACGGATCAATACAATCGTCTGCAAGAATTGTTGAAGCGAAAAAGCTCCGAATTGACGCGTGAGCGAGATTTGCTCGATAGCGCAATTTCTGTACATATCAAATCAATTCATTGCGACTTCGACTCACCGTTTAATGATCAAGTGCAACTCGCACACAGTCTCGCTTTGCCGTTGGAAGAGGTCATATCACTCCTAGAAAAAATGAATAAGACCATTACGAATGAGCTTAATGACCGGAAGACTAAGGTTTCTTCTATCCAGAAGAACCTTGACCTAGTCAACTCTACATTAACAACCGCTCAGTCGTTCGAATCACTCAAGCAAGAAATTTTACTTGAGTCCGCTGCATTCGAAAAAGCAAAGGAAGCGCACGCAACCGCCAAATCGAATTATAATAAAGCCAAGCAATCCGAAAAAGAAATAAAGCTTCTGGAAAACAAGATCGCTATCCAAGCCGACCTGCTGACTCAATACGAGCTCCGAGAGAAAAAGAGAACCGCATATTCTGATGCTTTTTCTGAGCTCGAAAAGGCGAAGAAGCAACTCGAGAGCGACCACAATCACGAAAAAGTTCTTCTCGGTGAAAAAGACGCGATTCAATCGGAGTCCGCTCAGCTCAAGCAAATCGTCGAGAATGTCGAGGCGCTGACGCAGGCCTCAAACGAGTGCCAGAATAGTCTTCAATTAATCGACGCGCTCGAAACACGTCATGCGCAACTTATCAAGACGCTAACAGAAAAAGTGCGTGCTCAGTCTGATTATCAGAAGGCACAAGATATGTCCGATGCAGCAGACAGCGAATATCATCGATTGAACAAGACATTTCTTGCCGAGCAAGCCGGAATTCTGGCACAGACGCTCAAGGAGAAATCACCATGTCCGGTGTGTGGTTCAACCACACACCCGAACCCCGCGAACTCGACGCCCGACGCCCCCACGCAAGATGAACTTGAATCCTCACAAATGGTCGCGAAGAAAAAAAGCGAATTAGCCAGGTCACTAAGCGCCTCCGCAAAAGAATGGGCCGGTCGAGAAAGTGAAGTTCGTAAGGACTTTGATTCCAAGCTTGAGGAAGTCCGTTCAGCCCTTGCCATTCCTCTTGATCGAGGTGTCGAAGACATCCTGAATCACGATTTGCCCGTTTTTCGTCTGAATCTTAACGCGAATATTGACGCTTACAGAAAGAGTATCCATGAGGATCGAAGCCGACAGAAGCGGATTCAAGAACTCGACAAACTACTTGATAATAAAACGTCTTCACTTGATGCAATCCGAGGAAAAATTGCAGAAATAAGTAACGTCGTTTCTCTCAAATCCGGTGAGCTCAAGGTCGCAAAATCTCGGATTGAAGAAATGAACCAGCAACTGGTCCATCCGACGATTTCGGATGCTCGCGATGAACTCGTTCGAATTAAGTCTCGTGCAGAAGCGCTCTCAAAGGCACTGATTCAGGCACAGAATGTTTTAGAACAAACGAAGAGCTTCCTTGACACAAAGAAAGGCACTCTCGAACAACTTCATTCTCAGTTATCCGCAGCACCCACATACGACTTGAAGGCACTCACAGATGATGCCACTAAATTGCGTGAGCAAAAGACATTTTTCGAAAATCGCCTGAGCCAAGTCATCACTCAGCTCAAAATCAACGAGGACGCCTATACCCATCTAAAAGAAAAACACAGCATGCGTCAGATTCTCGACGAGCAATATACACGTGTCCTTTCCCTCTCACAGACCGCGAACGGCAACTTGCGTGGCAAAGAAAAAATAATGCTCGAAACATATGTTCAGATGCATTATTTCGATCGAATTATCCATCGTGCGAATACGCGTCTGATGATCATGACCGGTGGACAATATGAACTGGCGCGCCGGACAGAAGCAACGAACAACCGCTCCCAAAGCGGACTTGAATTGGATGTCATCGACCATTATAACGGATCTTCGAGAAGCGTTAAAACGCTTTCCGGCGGTGAGTCTTTCAAGGCTTCTTTGGCTCTTGCCCTTGGCCTTTCTGATGAGATACAAGCGTCAGCCGGTGGGATTCGTCTGGATGCGATGTTCGTCGATGAAGGTTTTGGCTCTCTGGATGAAGACTCCTTACAGCAGGCCATAAAGATTCTGGACGAGCTCTCTCAAGGCGAGCGCCTGGTCGGCATTATTTCCCACGTCAGCGAGCTTAAGACTCGTATCGACAAACAATTGATCATCACCAAGAGCCGCTCAGGCGGAAGTATCGCACGAATTGTAACTTAATACCGAATCCCTTCGATACAAACAGCCGTGGATATAGTCCCCACGGCTGTTTTTGACTTATCTCAATTGTTCCGCCGGAATATCGCTCAGGACAAATCCGGTTCGTGCTTAATAAAAACGCCATCGTCTAAGTCTTTAAAGGCTTGAGAGAGCTCCTCTTTGGTGTTCATGACAATCGGGCCACCCCATGCAATCGACTCCCTGAGCGGCGGAGCAGACAATAGAATAAACCTTGCACCACTGGCTCCTGCCTCAAAGAACACCGTGTCACCCAAAGTCAACAATGCCGCTTGTTTCTCATGGACATAGTCGGCATCTTCTCGGTCGAGACGCACAGAGCCCGAAAAAAGATACGCAAACATTGTGTTGTCCTTATCGCAATTCATCGAAAACGTCGAGCCGGGCTTCATTTCGATATCAAGATAGGTTGCCTTCACATATTTACCCTCAAAAGCACCTATTTGATCTCTGTATTTTCCTGATAAGACTCGAATCGTAGCACCATTTTCTTCAACCACCGGAACATTTTGTGCTGTAATATCCCCATATGATGGATCGACCATTTTGTCTTTTGCCGGAATGTTAAGCCACAACTGAGCACCTAACATACGCGGAGAAGCCTGAGGCATTTCTTGGTGGATAATCCCAGACCCCGCTGTCATCCACTGGCAATCACCATTCAAAATGCTCCCCCGATTTCCAAGGCTGTCTTTATGTTCAATGTCCCCTTCAATCAAATAGGTAATCGTCTCGATTCCGCGGTGCGGATGCCAAGGAAAACCTTTGGTATAATCATCGGGATTGCTTGAATCAAAAGCATCAAGCATGAGAAACGGGTCGAAATCCGCCGTCTCCGCTTTTGCAAAAACACGAACCAAATGAACGCCTGCACCATCAATTGACGCTGTGCCGCGAACGGTCTTATATACTGCTCTTTTCATAACTCAATCTCCCTCCCGAACCCGAAGTAATTATTGTAATGAAAAATAATGCCTTATTATATCACGGTGCAGCGATCAACTCAATGCGATTCCCCTCCGGATCCAGCACGACACTCTCATAATAGTGATCCCCCGTCTCTCTTGGTGCTCCGGCGATGCTCACACCGTCGGCAGCAAGTCGATTCGTCAGACGGTCAACCGCTTCTCGAGAAGATAGAACAAACGCAATATGAGTATAGCCTGTCATACCATCTGATTTATCGCCCGGCCTTGTATCGGGACGTGACATAATCTCCAATCGCGTTCTCCCACCGAACGATAAAAAGAAGGTTTGCAATCCGGTGCGTGGATTGTTGTAACGATCGTTGACCACGGCGCCGAAATATTTCACGTAGAAGTCTCGTACCTCTTCGAGTTGATCGACATATATAGCCAAATGATCTATATACACATTCATAATATCTACCCGGCATTTGCATTAAGGCTTCTGCAACCAAATCTATCTGGCCGAAAGACTTCTGACCTTATCCACTAAAGGCTGAACAAATTGCTCCGAAGAATAATCAAACGATCTCGTCGCGTCTGGAATTCGCGTCTCCGGCCCCTGCATCTCCCGCTCTTTTGTCATGGCACGACTGACAAGCTTCATCAGCGAACGATCGAAAAAGCCCATGTTCTCATAATTGAGTCCACCTTGAAAATAGAAAAAGGGGGCATCATTCCTATCTAGCTCCGAAAAACTCGAAACGGCCAACGCTCGAACCTTCTCAGAGTCGCTTGGCGCCACACCGGTTGCAAAATATACACATTGCTTACCCGAGCGTCGAGACATTGTTTCTCGAAAAGCGCGAAGACCGCGAATTTGCCCTGCATATACGCCGCCGCCGTAAATAACTATATCTGCATCGTCAGGAGGCATCTTCTTCCATTCTTTATATGAAACTGCCTTACAGTCCAATGCCTGCGCGATCCATTGAGCATACTGCTCTGCAAATCCGGTTTTACTCTGATAGACCACCAATACTTTTTTCATTAATTTGATCCTTTCGCGCTCGGGCTATCCTCTTTGGGTTCCGATGAATCGGACGCATTGTCATCCTCAACTGGATTAGCTTGCGCCTCGGATTCGTTCATCGACTCAAGAGGCACTATTGGACATAGTGAATCAAGAAGATCAATATTCTTGCCGGTCAACTGTCGGAAACGCACTTTAGCACGATCTAATGTTTCTTGAATACGCTTAATCTCATTCGGACGCTTAATCTTAAGCGTTGTCGTCTTAATCAGTTCCTGAAAACTATATACATAACTTCTGATGCCCTTATATCCGGGAATCTCACGATTAATCTCTTGAACCGCCTGATCCAAACGAGAGGCCATTTCTTCTTCGGACAAGCCTTCTCGCTTCATGTAGTCAGCATCCAAAACAAATTTTGCGTTAATCACGACATCGCCTTCATCTACATCATCGCCAAAAACCAGCGATTCTTTGATGAAGGAATATCTTGTAACCAGTTGCTCAATCTCTTCCGGAAAAACTTTCTTTCCGCTCTTCAGAACGATCATCGACTTCAGTCTGCCGGTGATAACAAGGCAACCATGTTCATCAACACGACCGACATCCCCGGTGTGGAACCAACCCTCAGCATCAATGACCTCTTGGGTCGCAGCATCATCTTGATAATAACCCTGCATCACGACCGGCCCCTTAACGAGTATCTCGCCTTCACCACCATCCGTCTCAGTGTCAATAGCAATCGTGATGCCCGACAGCGGGTGTCCGACCGTTCCGGGTACAAATACTCTGTCATTACAGCCCGCAACCACCGGCGCGGTCTCGGTCAAACCATACCCCTGAATAATGCGGACACCGATTTGATCGAAAAATCGAATAATCTCCGGATCGATTGGAGCAGCGCCGCATATACCTATTCGGAACTGACCGCCGAATGCCTTGTGAATCGACTTGAAGAGCGGTCTGCGCAAATCAATCTTGAACTTTCGCAATTTCCCGGTCAGGTGAATGACTTTTTTGATGGTATCTTCCTTCCCCTTTTTGCGAATCGAATCCCAGACCTTATTATAAAAACTCTCGAAAAGAGCCGGCACGCCGATTAAAAGATTAATCTTATACTCGACCATGTTCTTCTGAATATATCGAAGACCGTCACAAACACAAAGACATGCACCCATATACAATCCATAAAACAATCCGCAGGTATTTTCGAACGTATGATGAAGCGGCAAAATCGAAAGCATTCTTGTGCCGACGGGGAATCGAACCACGCCTGCTAAAGCACGAATGTCTTCCGTAATATTCCTGTTGCGCAACAATACACCCTTAGACATGCTGGTCGTACCTGAGGTAAAAAGCAACGAAGCAATCTGCTCCGGATCGATATCTCGATTCAAAAACGAGTCATTTCCTTCCTCGAGGAGCGCACGGCCCTTTGCCAAGAGTGAGTCTAGGCATATCATGTCCCCACAATCCTCAGTGGGCTCATCTTTCACTCCGGGCTTCATTTGAATTAAGACCTTTAGAGAAGGTACTTTGTCGCAAGCCTCATGCATGATATCAGCAAATGACGGATCGAAAATAGCAGCGGAAACTTCCGCACGTTCCAAGAGCGAAAGGACCTCATCTTTTTTCAAAAGTTTATCGAGTGGTACCGAAACGCCAACGCCATTCACTATAGCCAAATGCGAAATGCACCATCGATAGCTATTGTCTCCAATTACGGCAATCTTAGTATCTTGTAACCCGAGCGACATCAAAGCCGTGCCGAGCGCATCGACATCTGAACCGAGTTCTCTGTAAGTTCGCCGTTGAATTTCACCGTTTGGCGTATCCCGGTAACGAAAAGCCGGCAAATTGCCGTAAAGCGCGACGCTCTGTCGAATCATTTCACGCAGGTTGGAAAACGGTCGAATCTTGTAATACGTCTTGGACGTCATGATTTGCATGAACTATACCTCCCGAGTAAGTTGTCAGTCAGCCGATTCCATCTCAATGTAAGAACTCTCTTAATATATTTCGCGGCATCGAAATCCACTAGCTACTATAGATTCTTGAAAACAATAACACCGCCCAACAACAAGTAACTTAACTCATTATGCCATGATTGCTAGTCTTTTGGAGCAAGGCGTTCAATATAATGCGCATCAAATGTAATTAATCCATCATCTCTCATCCGCGAAAGCTCCCTCGAAAGCGATGTGCGCTGTACACCTATCTTATCCGCCAGAGCTTTCTTGCTCATTGGAAGGCGGATTCGAGAACTGTTCTGACGCTTCGACTCCACCTCCAAAAAACGCATAATGATATCTCGAATACTTCGATTAACATCATTCCTAATCTTATTACCGAGCAAAATCGCATTATCAGAGATAAAAGTTAAAAAACTCGCTAGTACCGCTTCATTTTTGCAAAGTAGCTCGAATAGTGAATTTTTTTCGACTATAAATACCTCAGTCGTTTCCTTGGCCGTGATGGTCATCGGATATCGGGGACGCTTTGAAAAAACCAGATTGCCACCAATGACATCGCCTTTGAAGAATTCCGCAACACTCATGACGCGACCATCCTCATCAATGCGTTCCAGACTCATCCTGCCACGGACAACAATTTCAATGTATTCGCAAACTTCTCCCGAAAAGTGAACCACACTATTTTTCGAAAAAGACTTAAATCGATAATCTCGACGAGATAGCCCGAAGGCGAGTGTATCATCGGTTACCTGCTCGAAAAGAGGTATCTGGCGAATGACGTCGATTGTTTCGTCCCACTTGTCCGGCATACCCGACCTCCGATTCAAAATAACTGAAGCGCCGGATCATTGAATCTTAGTATCCGGCGCTTCTTATCGTCGTAAATTAGTTCAACTACTTAGTCGCAACCCAGAGAATGACCAGAGAACGAATAACAATATCCTTTTTCATCGGACTGATACTCTTTTCGGAAATGTCGGTCGCAGCTTTATCCATGCTGTCGGAAAGTGATTGCGTCTCGGTTTCAATCTGTTCCTCAAGTGCCTTCAGCTGTTCTTTATAAGCCTCAACCGTGTCCTTCATGCGTTGGATGTCACCTTGCTCCTTCATTGTTCGACTTGCACCGCGTGCTGCAGTAGTCGCCTTGCCGACACTGGAAGCCGATACACGCTTCTTACCCATAAAGGCGCTCAAGAAAGTTGCGCCAACCGAAATCGCCGTCTGGAGACCCTGTGTTTTGGCTTGCTCCTTTTCGCGATCTACCGCCTGTTCCGCTTTTCGAATTTTCTCCTCGAGCGACTGAACCTTAACTGCGAATTTCTTGCGAAGTGCCTCGATTGCAGCATCACGGTCCTCTCTCACCCTTTGTTGAACGCGAATCTGAAAGTCACGCTCACTTTCCCCAGGTGCGGCCATCAACTTCAAACTCGGATTCTCGAGAAGTGTAATCGCCTTGTTGCGATAGAGCCAGTCCGTCAACTCCCGCTTCCATGCCGTGTAATTGCGGCTGAGTCGCGCCGCCTCAGGCAACGAGCTTGCGATTGCGCCGTCCGGCAAAGTCGTATCAAGCTGGTCCAATGCGTAGTCCATTTCTTCGGCGTTATCCCAGTTCGCTACAAAAACATCATCTTGCAGCGGCGTATACAAAGCGATTTCTTGATTTTCTTGCATGCCGGATGTCTTGTCGCGGTAGCCAATCTGTGCAACGCCCAGAAGCGTCGGCATATACTCTGCCGCGCCGCTCTCGCTCAAAACATATTGGCGAATATCTGACGGTAAATTGGGAAGCATGCCCCCGGATATTGTTGCCTCGGTTGCCGCAGCAGAGACCTCCGCTCCAGTCGCCTGGGCCGGAGCCGATCCAACGACAGGAGAATTTGATTCTTGCTGTGCCGGCACTCTGCTAGCAGACGGCTTCGGACTCACCGTAGTCGAACCCGAAGATGCTTCTCTAATCGCCGGATTCTCATTATACAGTTTCTGAATAAGATTGCGCGTGAGTGGTCCGCGAAGATACGACATGCACCATCTCGTGCGGAAAAGCGTTGGCTCGCGGTCATGAACATTATTCATTAAGAAAACGCGCTTATCTAATCCGGCCAAAAGCTGATCCATCTGCTGCCGATCAAACCCGGCCCCCTGACTTGCCGCAGCACCTTCAAGCCCCTCCAAAACACGGGCTTTATCGCGCTCCGTCTGAAGGCGACCAATAAACCACGTACCTGTATTAGAAAGCCCTTTGTAGTCTAGATCTGCCGGGTTTTGTGTCGTCAGAACAACGCCCAATCCAAAAGCTCTGGCCTGCTTCAGTAATGTAAGAAGAGGTGCTTTAGAAGGTGGTGTCGCAACCGGAGGAAAAAATCCAATTATCTCGTCCATATATAAAATAGCACGCAAACTGCCCGTACCGCTCTGTCGTCTCGTCCACGAAAGGACTTGATTCAAGAGAATCGTAACAAAAAACATACGCTCCGCGTCATTGAGATGAGAAATGGATAAAACCGAAATCTTCGGCTTGCCGGAAGGCGAATATAAAAGCCGATCAATATCCAATGGCTCCCCTTGCATCCATGTCGAAAACTTTGGCGACGCCAACAGGTTATTAATCTTGAGCGCAAGCGCGAGCCTGTCCTTCGAAGGATAAAAATCCTCCATATCTATGACACCTATCTTTGGCATCGTGGGTTGCTGAATCCGAGCGATAAGGGTTGCAATGTCCATCGCTTCCCCCGCCTGACCGGCGTTTACCAGAATATTCGACAAAAGAATATGTTCGCGACTCTGTATCGGATCGGCGTCGATTCCCAGTAATGACAACAACCCGGATACAGTTGCTGAAATCTGCTCAAGCACGACCTCTTGATCTTCAACAGATGACGTGTCATCCGGAGTCAACTGCTGCAAGACCGAAATCGGAGATGCCGCTGTACTACCGGGTGTATATAATGCAAAATCGGTCTTTTCACGCATCATCGCAATGCGGTTTCCGTCCTGACCCCATTCTTTGAGCCCATCGGACCATATTTTCGCCTGCGCCGCTGCAAATTCATCCGGAGTCTGTCCAGCGTTAACCGCCTCAGTCTCGTTAATCCATGGGCGAAAGTCTGCAGGAGCCAACTCGGGAAAAGTCAAAAACAAATTGGCCATATCACCCTTGGGGTCAATGACAATCGCCGGGATGCCATCAATCGCTGCCTCCTCAAGCAGTGAAAGACACAATCCGGTCTTGCCACTGCCTGTCATGCCGACACAGACTGCATGGGTTAGAAGGTCCTTCGAATCGTAAAGCAAGTAATTCGGTAGATCTTGCCTCTGTGTCGGATCATATTCACGGCCGAGATAAAACGCGTTGAGATTTTCAAAACTTTCCATTTTCGAAGTATCCTTTCAACTCATATATTCAATAATCGATATAACTATTTTATCAGACATATAGACCGAGAGCATGACCATACTCTGAATAAAGCCATTAATTACAAATATCCGGCGATTCATTGTGCATTTTTTGGCAGATAACCAGAAATTTACGCGGCACTTGTATTAATCGATTAATATAGTGTAAAATATTCATTAGTTTACGAGCGGAGGTTTTTTTCATGCGTCTTCACATTCATGAACTGGAGCACAGTTTTGATTCTCATACGGTCCTCAACAAGGTGTCCTATACCTTTGAACAAGGTCGCATATACGGTTTATTGGGGCGCAACGGCGCCGGAAAAACCACGCTGTTCAATTGCCTTGCAAGTTACCTCGAATTCAATAGCGGACGGATTGCAATTGACTACAATGACACGACAAAAGACGCGCCAAGCTTTTTTGAGTCCGTCGCAACTTCATCCGATAAATCGAGAAACTACAAAGAAAGTGATATCGGATTTGTTTTCACGCAGCCACACTTGCCCGAGTTTATGACCGGGCGTGAGTTTATCAAGTTTTTCATTGAGATTAACGGCGGCAAAATCGAGAATCCGAAAGATGTTGATGAATATTTTCGCATGGTTGCTTTCAACCCCGCAGACGGAGATCGTCTGATCAAAGGCTACTCGCATGGTATGATGAACAAACTTCAGATGCTCATATCTATGCACATATTGAAGCCACCGGTCATTTTACTCGACGAACCGCTGACCTCTTTCGACGTTGTAGCTGCTCTCGAAGTCAAGAACATGATCAAGAGCATCAAGAAAGACCATATCATCATCTTCTCAACTCACATACTCCAGTTGGCTCAAGATTTGTGCGATGAAATCGTAGTACTTCATGATGGTCAATTGCGCCCGATACCGCCCGAGAAAATCCATTCTCCGGAATTCGAGGCCGAGGTCATCGCATTGCTTCAAGAACCGGAATCCCACGCGTAAATAGATTCTTTACTATCGGAGGATATGGAACACCATGAGTCACACCGCAACCAAGACGCCGGCACGCACCTATTTTGCCATGATGCTCACGTCTCGAAAAATATCATTATCGGTGACACTCAACCGATTTATCTTTTTTCTAACGAGACTACCCATCATTGGCAAGTCAATCCCCACGAGCCTTTATGGCGAGTACGAGAGCAAACTCGGTCTCGTTATCATTGCAAACATTGTTCGACTGTTAAAACGCCTTCTCATGAAAGCATTGTATCTTGCCCTTCTTTTCGCCAGTAGCATGTGGGCCTCAGAGATGAGCGGATCGACAGAGGGTGCATCGTTATCATCCGTCAGCTATAACCATGTCCTTCTTTTTTTCTTTTTCTTTAGTTATATCGGTGCCGGCATGGCCTATGGCAAGGCCATGAATCTTGATGCGTCTCTCGACCTCATGCTCATTGATAAATTGCGAGTAGATAGCGCGATATATATACCTGCAAGAATTTTCGAGCGTAAGATAATCGATTTTTTTGCTTCCATCCCTTACGCCTTCCTATTGGCAACGAGTCCAGAATATAGCATACTTGACGGCTTTCTGATTGTTCTGACGATGTCCATGAGCAAAATGACTTTCGAGGCTTTATACCTATTGTTTTTCAAACACTTTTCTTTATCCCAAAAACGAAATCGCAAATTTTTCAATTACGTAATCCTCGCTGTCGCGATCGCAGTATTCGTCGCTCCATACGTACTTATATTCACAGATAAAACGTTCAGCGTAAGTGCCATTGTTTTGCATCCGATATTTATTCTGGGAATGAGTATCGCTACGGTTCTCTCCTCTTTATACGTTCTCAATTTCCGACAGTACCGTGAACTTGCATGGTCATCTGTCGTCAACTACAACATCGCTATAGAAAAAAATAAAAAGAACAAGAATGAGAAAAACTTCGCAACAATCAAGAATGCAATCGATCAAAATGCCAACACTGCCGAAGATCAAATGTTATATTCTCATTTATCGGGCTATGCATATTTTAATCGAATTTTTGTCCGCAGACATCGCAAACACTTCAATAAACACATGATGCTTCGCGCGATAGGCTTAGCGGCAGCTTGTTTGATCTATATTGGAATTACGACCTTTAGCCGATTCTTTTCGAATAATCCAAACACAACCGTTTCAGAACGCGATTTTCATATTCTGCCACTATGCTTCGGTGTATTCTATTTTCTTTCTCTGGGTCGCTCTGCGACTGCTGCCATGTTCCGAAGTTGTGATTCGGCAATGCTGACCTATCCCTTCTATCGTGAGAGCAAGGCTGTCCTAAGCAATTTTTACCATCGCTTTAAGACCATCTTGTTTTACAATTTGCCGACATTCATTGGTATCATGGTAATTTCCGTTGGCTTCGATATTTTTGGCAATTTCTTCGAGCGCCAAACGTCTCTTATGAGCATCAACTACATCGAACTGATTCCCTATATCATATCCTGTACTATGATTTGGATCTTTTTCTCTTTCCATGATCTTTTCATTTACTATATCATCCAGCCTTATACCTCGGAACTCGACGTTAAAAGCAAAATATTCAGCATCGTACAAGGCGTGGTATATTATATCTCTTGGATGAATTTACAGATGGCAAACGTCAACATGACGATTTACATGAGTGTGCTCATTGTCGCAACGCTTCTCTATTTCATTATCGGTTTATTGTGCATCAATAAATTCTCCGCAAAGACTTTCCGACTAAGATAATCATCGGAATCGCTGTTTCTCACAATATTCACATAAAAGACTTCGAGACAATCGCTCTCGAGGCCTTTTTTTATTATCACACTGCTATAATGAATACAAAAACGGGAGGATTGTGCTATGAATCAAAACACCGTTATTGAAAAACTCGGTCGTCGATTGCGTCTCGGTGTCATTGGAGGCGGATCCGGATCCTTTATCGGTGCTATGCACCGTCAAGCAGCGACACTCGACGGTCGCTTCGAAATTGTCGCCGGCGCATTATCTTCTCGTCCCGATAAAGCCATCCGAGACGGCGAACTCATCGGCTTACCGCTGGATCGCATATATACGGACGCCATGGATCTCATACGGGAAGAGTCGGTGCGACCGGATGGTGCCGAGGTCGTTGCTATTATGACACCGAATGACAGTCATTTTATCTATGCGATGGCCGCACTCGATGCCGGACTACATGTTATTTGTGATAAACCAATGACAAACACTCTGTCGGATGCGAAAGAACTCCATAAGAAAGCGACTGATTCCGGTCTGGTTTTCTGTTTGACACATAATTACTCGGGTTACCCGATGGTCAGACAAGCGCGTTCGATGGTTGAGCAAGGCGAGCTCGGTACAATCAGACTGGTTCAGGTTGAATACGTTCAAGGAGGCAAAGCCGACGAGAACGATCCGGTCACGGACGACGTTGTGCCTTGGCGCTATGATCCGATACGCGGCGGCCCATCACTTGTCATGGGCGATATCGGCACACACGCGCATCATCTTTTGCGTTATGTGACATTGCTGGAGGTGCAATCGGTCTCAGCAGAAATCGGTGCGATCGTTCCCGGTCGCAAAACACACGACTATGCCGGTGCTCTGTTGCACCTGACAAATGGTGCGCGCGGCAATTTCTGGGTAACACAAGCAGCAGCAGGTGTCGAGAACAGCCTGCGAATTCGAGTCAGCGGTACAAGAGGTAGCATCGAGTGGCACCAAGAAGTCCCACAACGACTCGAATACAAACCTCTGAGCGCTCCCGTAGAAGTTAGGACGCCCAGCGGACCGAAACTATCGCCTCTTGCTCAGAATGCGTCTCGAATCGTCGCCGGTCATCCGGAAGGTTTTCACGAAGCGTTCGCAAACATTTATAAGGACGCTTCGGAAGCGATTGCATCGAAGATATCCGGTACATCACCTAGTTCACTATCTGCAACATTTCCTACTTCTTACGATGGATTATTGGGTGTAATGTTCGTTCATGATGTGATCGAATCCTCTAAATCGGGGGGTAAATGGGTTGAATGTCAGTCCGTCGATCTTGTGACTGATAATTAGTTCGTGCAAAAGAACGGACAGCAGAAATCAATATGACAAGATATTTGCAATAACAAAAAGCCCATGAAACATTGCTTCATGGGCATATCTGGCTCCTCAAGTAGGACTCGAACCTACGACCCTGCGGTTAACAGCCGCATGCTCTACCAACTGAGCTATTGAGGAATATAATCCGGCAGCGATCTATCTTCCCGGGCCGTTACCAGCCAAGTATTG
>DUPM01000146.1 GCA_012838315.1 Clostridiaceae bacterium | reverse complement strand
TTCTACTCAAACCGTCTTGTCAGAGAAAGAAGCGGAGTTGTTTGAACTGTTTATTGCTGAACGGAAGAGTCGAGGTAAAAAAACAACTATATTGCAACGCAAATCGCTCATACAGAAATTATTCGAATACGGAAGCAGTAGCAACGAACGAACCGAAATTCTTGAGAAAACTATTCACAAGGGCTGGCTCGATTTTTATCCACCTAGTCATCAAATCACGCCTCTTCCCTCTTCGTCAATTTCAACAAAGACTGAATCAATTGATATAGAGCCTGACGATCCAAAAGAGCTTCTGCAAAAACTGACAGAAAAAGACCGTGCATCCAACACTTTTGTTCCGTTCGCCAATAGTTATGAGGAGGAAAATCGATATGGTAACAGCTGTTTTTAACCACAAAGGTGGCGTTGGAAAATCAACCACTACCGTCAATCTGGCCACCGGCCTTACTAATCGCGGATACAAAGTCCTGGTTGTTGACATGGATGCTCAACATAATGCTACGGATTATTTGGGCTTGAAGGTGTCTCGATCAGACATGACTATCTACGATGTTCTTTTTGATGGACTAGATCCGCACAAGGCAATTTACTCCACTGCGATAGAAGGACTGTTTTGCTTACCGGCCTCCGAGCGGATGATTAACGCCTCTCTGCGTCTCAATCAAGATCAGATTGCCATTCCGAGCGCACGACTATTTTCCTCGTTCAAAAAGTTTGCCCTTTCTTCAGAATACGACTATGTCTTTTTGGATTGCCCGTCTGATTTAGATGCTGTTTCTGCAAATGCGCTGAACGCAGCCGAATACTGTATCGTCCCCTGCTTTGCGGATCGATTTTCAAAAAGCGGTTTGGTGAATGTAGTCACCGCCATTGAAAAAGCAGCAGAAAACGGCTGCGGCACAGAGATATCTCTTCTTGGCATACTGTTATGCAACTTTAGAAGCATGACTAAGACTGCAAAACGAAACCTGGAAGAAATAAGTTCTGCGATCCCAGAAGCAACTTTTCAAACTGTTATTCGTCAAAGTGCCGCCATTCCGGACAGCATTGAAATTTGCAAACCAGTGAGCTGTCTTCCAAAATCACCTGCTTCAGAGGATTTCGAAAAACTCACTACTGAGTTTCTTGTGCGCACTAATAAAATTGCGCAAATAACAAAACTTGCCTCGGGCAAATAAAAGTAGGGACAAATGTCCCTTAATTATATTTGATATTTAGGAGGGAAAAATGAGTTTTCTATCTGAAAAGCTTGCCGAAAACCAATACGCAAAATCTGTCATGATTATGGTTGATCCTCTCATGCTTCATCCTGATCCGGAGAACGATTTAATCTACGGTGAGTTTGATCCAAGAAAGGATGACGACAAAAGACTTATCGAAGAAATACAAGAGATTGGTTTGTTACAGCCCTTGCTCGTGAAACGGCATCCGGTGTTTCCGGACGAGTACATCATTGTCTCTGGCCACCGGAGATATCATGCGGCGAAGGCCGTTGGACTTCAGCGAGTTGAAGTACTTGTTTTGAATGCAAATACTCCTGAAGAAAAGGCGATGGCCAAGCTTGCAATAACCATTTCCAATCATAGTAGGGACAGGAGCAACCCGGCTTTGATGGCCAGAGAGATTGAACACCTTGAAACATCGCTTAAGGAACTCAGAAAGCTTAATCCTGAAAAATTTAAGGGAAAAGAACTTCGAACCATGATTGCCGAAGAACTAGGCGTTTCTCCAAAGACGGTCGCTCGAACAAAGAAAATTCTCAACAACGCTGATGAGCAAACACGGGTAGCATTTACAAGTGGAAAAATAACGCAACTTGAGGCACTTAAGCGAGTTGATGATAAATTGAAACCCAATCACGTCGAGAGTAATTCTGTTGAGCCTCTTCCCGGACAGTTATCCATTGACTCGACAGTGCAAAAAAGTACTCTGACCCTTGATGAAGCGCCAAAGAAAATGAGCGAGAAAGCCACAAGCGCGATTAACATGCTCGTTCGAATTACGGAAAAACTCGAACTAGATCCAGAAATAGCAACAGACCAAAACATTTTGAAACTTATTGCAGATCTTGAAAAAGCAATTAATAGCAAGAGTAATAACAAAAAGTAGGGACAAATGTCCCTTAATTATATTTGATTTTTAGGAGGCGAAATGAATAGCGTATCGTTAACTGGCTACCTTGTAGCAAATATCGAGTCAACCGAAAAAGGATTTGTGAACTTCCTTCTCATCGCACCCAGGAGCGCTTCTCCGGGCGGAACACCAAGAACGGATGCAATTCCTTGCAGTTGCTCCGGATCGGAAGCAGCGTTTGCCAAAGCTTACCTAAAGAAAGGTTCAAATATCAAAGTAACGGGATCTATCCGCGTGTACGGCAAAGAGTGGTGTGTCAATGTAAATAAGATTTCCATTGGGACATAAATAGAGGGTGATGATATGAATACTACAAATCAAATAACATATCTGCTTAGGAACTTGCGACACGAAGAGGCCTCCGTCAAAAATAGTCTTCGAGAACTTCTTCGAGAGCAACAATCATCTGAACTTAATCCGGATCAGATTATATCCTTATTAATTGAAGCTGAGACGCTCCGACCTAAAAACCC
>DUPM01000145.1 GCA_012838315.1 Clostridiaceae bacterium | reverse complement strand
TTATCTTGCTGTAGGTCGTCTTCATCTTTCTTACCCTTTACCGTTCCACACCTAAACTTTTCACGGAGTTAAGCAAAGAACCCGTTTTGCTGAAGTGTTTCGCAAAACGGCCGGTCTGTATTACAATGATAGGATTGAAGGAATAATCTGAGGCATGCATGCGGCGGGTTGGACTTTATCTCATGGAAAGGAACCAATGATATGGCATATTCAAGTGTTTTTCTCTCTCAACTCGTTAAGGATTTCGAGCTCGAGGAGATATATTCTCCGGGCGGACTGGATGAAATCAGAATCAGTGTCGCGGATGTGACGCGCCCGGGTCTTCAGCTTGCGGGTTATTATGATCACTTTGGTTCGGATCGTATTCAGGTCATCGGCAACATGGAGCATGCGTTTTTGGAAAAACTTTCGCCGGAGGCTAGACGCAAAAAAATCGCTGCCCTTTTTGAGCGACAAATTCCGTGTCTGGTTATCACTCGAAATCACGAAGTGCATAAAGAGATTATCTCGTGCGCCAAGCGCTTCAATATTCCGGTTTTTCGAACCGCAATTGCGACTTCGGAGTTCATGAGTTCGCTCGTCAAACACTTGAATGTGGAGCTGGCACCTCGCGTTTCTATGCACGGCGTATTAGTTGAAGTCAACGGAGAAGGCATACTCATTTTGGGTGAGAGCGGCGTCGGTAAATCGGAGACGGCTCTCGAAATCGTCAAGCGTGGTCATCGACTCATCGCGGACGATCAGGTAGAGATTCGGCGGGTCTCCGAGACGACGCTTCTCGGACGTGCACCGGATATCATTCGACACCTCATCGAGATTCGAGGTATTGGTATTTTAGATGTAAAAGAGCTGTACGGTGTCTCATCGGTTAAGCTTCAGGAAAGTATCGATTTCGTTATTAATCTTGAACTCTGGGACGAGAAGAAGACATATGACCGATTAGGCATCGTCGACGAGACCACCGAGATTCTCGGGCTGAATGTACCGTCTCTGACGATTCCGGTTGGGCCGGGCCGAAATCTTGCCATCATAGTCGAGGCGGCGGCGATTAATTTCAGAGTCAAAAAGATGGGATACAATGCGGCCAAAAATCTCGTCAGTCGGGTTTTTCCCGGTCAATAATCTCTCGAAAAGAGGTTTTTTCAAGTTATGGATGAAAAACAACTCCTTGTTCTTATTCAAGAAGATGGTTACGGATATCTGGCAGAGCGCATTTCTTTTGACGAAGACATGAGCAAGCATTGCTCCATGCGCGTCGGCGGTCGCGCTCAAGGCTATATCGAGCCGGAAAATATTGACGAGATTCAGTTTTTGGTCGGACTTTGTCGCAGGCATGACTGGCCGGTCTACGTGATGGGCAACGGAAGTAATCTGGTCATCTCGGACTTTGGTTTGCCGGGGCTAATGATCAGACTGGGGCCGAATTTTGGTCAAAAGAGCGAAGCGAAGGTCACAGAAGACGGGCAGTGTTTGACGCAAAGCATTCCGGCCGGAGCGCTGTTGTCTGCTACGGCTATGGAATATGCTCGAGCAGGCTGGGCCGGTATGGCATTTGCGGCTGGAATTCCTGGAACTGTTGGTGGTGCAGTGTATATGAATGCAGGGGCCTACGGCTGGGAAATGAAGGACATTTTGACCGCCGTTACCGCACTTGATGCACGTGGCGACGTTATCGAATACAGCAAGGATGAACTCGACCTGGGGTACCGCAGCAGTCGCTTTTCGAAACAATGTGGTATTGTCAGCTCGCGCGGTGTCATTCTGTCTGCGACATTTGAACTACATAAAAGCGATCCGGAGATCATCGTATCAGATATTCTGCAGATGAATGCCAAGCGCAGTTCGTGTCAACCGCTGAATTTGCCAAGTGCCGGAAGTGCATTCAAGCGCCCTCAGGGACATTACGCGGGCGCACTCATCGAAAAAGCCGGATTGAAAGGCTTGACGATCGGTGGCGCCCAGGTATCGGAAAAGCATTGCGGATTCATCGTGAACACAAATAGGGCGACGGCCTTCGACGTATATGTATTAGTGCAGCAAGTTCAAAAGGCAGTGTATGAGGATTCCGGAGTGCGACTTGAACCGGAGATATGTTTTCTCGGGGAAGGGTTTGAAGGCTGCGGTATACCCACACATCAATGAGGTGTAAGAAATGGACTTAATTATATTGACGGGAATGTCCGGTGCCGGCAAAAGTCAGGCCGCCGACTATTTAGAAGATCAAGGCTATTTTTGCATTGATAATTTGCCGCCTGTCATTTTGCCGGAACTAGTCAAGACATTTTTAAGGGGGCAAGGCGGTGAGGGCTACGGGATCACCAAGCTTGCTTTTGTAGTCGATATTCGAAGTAATGAACTTTTACAAGGGTTCGGCGCGGCGATGGAAGACATCGACAAGCTGGAGTGTCCATATCGGATTATTTTTCTCGAAGCATCGGACCAAGTTCTTGTGAATCGTTACCGCCAAACGCGCCGCAAGCACCCTTTGTCTAAGGGGATTGGCATGAGCGAGGCGATTTCGCGAGAAAGACAAATGCTTCAGGGAATTCGTGGAGAAGCAACGCACGTTTTGGATACATCGATGATGGCGCTCCCCGCGTTGAGGGAAGAATTATTTAGAATTATCAACGGAGAAGATGACAGTCACGGGATTTCAATTCTTGTCGAGTCTTTTGGGTTTAAGTATGGCATCCCTGTTGACTGTGACAACATTTACGATGTTCGGTTTCTCCCCAATCCATTTTATGAGAGCGAGTTGAAGTCGTACTCGGGATTGGATTTGCCAATCAAAACGTACCTCAGTCAGTATCCACAAACAGATATATATATTCAAAAGCAGACTGAACTACTTGGATATCTTTTGCCCTTCTACATTCACGAGGGGAAGGTTCGATTAGTGGTTGGTATCGGTTGTACCGGGGGAAGGCACAGATCGGTCTATATCGCCGAGACATTGTCGGCAAAACTAAAAGACCTGGGATACGATAGCACGGTCTATCATCGAGATATCGGAAAGGACCCCCGATACGCCGCAAAATTGCCCGATGGCGATAAATAGCGGAGGCTTTGAGCGCGTGGAAGAGATTCGTTTTTCAGATAAAATTCGCGAGGATATCATCAAGTCACCACCCAAGAATTCGGACGAGTGTCAGTATGAATTGGCATCCGCACTTTTGTGTGCGCGTGTCTCGAGTCATGGCGATGCGCGGCATCATTCCAAATCTACAGTATTTTCGCCGCATGTTTCAGAGTACTTACGCACGTTGATGGTGTGCTGCGGATTATACTCGTCATCCGAACCGCACGATATTGATTTATTACGCAGACATATCGAAGGACGGGGGAAGGATACAGGGAGTCGTCAGCACTATTTGGATGAGAACATCAGTGCGTGGATTCGCGTCCTTCCGAATTTGCAATCCATTGAGAAATCAGATGTTTTTGCATCCGACGTGTTGGCTCGAAGAGCCGCGTTGCGAGGGGCGTTTTTGGTTGCGGGTTATGCCGGTAACCCGCTTTCAGATTATCGCATAGAGATTCGTGTCGGAAACTCATCGTATGTGGAGCCGTTGATGCTGTTCTTTCACGGTCAGAATATTATTCCTAACATTGTAAAGCGAGGGAAGACCACGGTTTTGTACTTGCGAGATGGAGAGCAGATCGCTGACTTTTTGGCGTTTATCGGCGCACATCGAAGCGTTGTTTTTTACGAGAGCATACGCGCTGAAAAAGAAGTGCGAAGCCAGGTGAATCGTGTTGTGAATTGTGATACGGCAAATGCGATGCGCCAAGCCGAAGCGGGCATGAAGCGTTCAAAAAAAATTCGAAATCTCATAGAACGAAGCAACGGATCGGATATTCCGCAGGAGCTCATGGAGACGGCTCGGGTGTTTTTGGATAACCCGGGGCTTTCTATTAAAGATCTTGGAGAACTCATGGACCCGCCCATCGGAAAATCCGGAATGCACCATCGATTGAAAAAACTCGAACAGATGGCTGACGAAGGATAAATAGCGATTTTTTTCTTGCTGTGATAGTATAAGATGTTATATTGTGGCTCCGGCCTGGAGGATCAAATGAAGCAAACGAACTACGTCCGATATGATAATCAGTTTCATCGTCCCAGAAAGCGCAGACCGGATTATGCGCTTCTCATTATGATCGGACTGACGGTCGGGCTTATGTTGGCCGTCATCGGATTAGGCATATTTACATTGTTTAATAAGGACGATGCCCAATCTTCATCAACGTCATCATCGCAACCGAGCGGGGTCGGTACGACGCCCGGCGAGACCGGCATCGTGATTGCGACACCTTCACCGACACCGGTCGTCGAGCGTCTTTCCAATCAGAATCCCGTTCTGTATCCCGCAACGGCTAAAATGTCGGCTGAAATCGGCACCATTGCTTCCGAAGCAAGCCCTTCGACGCGTGGCATTGCGCAACAGCTATATCAGGGGGATACCGTTATTTCAGATTTCAATCGCAACCCCGCGATTCAATTTAGTGATCCGTTATTTTATCAATCCGTTCCCGGCATTCTGACGTTCAGAGGCAATAATTTTAGGAATAATGCCGCGTGGGGCACACTCGGACCGTCCGTGGCCGGTACGCTGGAGCAAGTCTGGGAATTCAGAGATATCGGATCGCTCGGATCTTCTGCGTGGGCCTTTTCATGGGGTGGAACGGGCTGGACCGGTCAACCACTCATTGTCCAATGGGATGCTGAAATCAGGCAGATGATGAACCTCTATCCGGACAAAAAGGCCAAAGAGAATCTCGTTGAAGTCATACAAGTGGCGCTCGATGGCAAAATATATTTTTTCGACTTGGACGATGGCTCTTTGACAAGGGATCCGATCAATGTCGGGGCAACGATCAAGGGCACTCCGGCTCTGGATTCCAGAGGCTACCCGATTCTTTATGTCGGACAGGGTGACAATAATGGATCTGCCGGACAAATCGGTTTCCGGATATACAGCTTGATCAACGGCCAGGTTCTGCACTTCCAAAACGGCTTGGACTCGCGTGCGCATCGCAGTAACTGGGGGGCATGTGACTCTAGTCCGATTCTCTGTGCGGATACCGATACGCTGATTTACCCGAGCGAAAATGGCATGATATATACGCTTAAACTCAACACGACGTTGGACAAGGCAAATGCGACTGTCAGTGTATCTCCTGAGGTCTATGCCTATCGATTCCAATTAAGCGGCGTATCCGGAAGTAAAATGGGCATAGAAAGTTCGATGTCTATATATGGACATTATGGCTATTTTTCGGATAACTCGGGCAATCTCTTTTGTGTCGACTTAAATACAATGCAGGTCATTTGGTCACGCCAACTGGATGATGACACTGATGTCACTCCGGTAATAGAAGAAGACAACGGACGCGTGTATATATACACCGGTACCGAGGTGGATTGGCAGAAAGATGAGATCGGCTACTATCAAGGTGCAGCCTACACGTATAAAATTGATGCAATGACCGGCGAAGAAGTCTGGCAGACGTCGTATTCATGCTGGACGAAAAAGGCGGAAAACTCCGGCGATGATGTTAATGGCGGGGTGTTGGGCACTCCGATCATTGGCAAAAAATCTATTTCAAACCTTGTTATCTTCTCGTATTGCATGACACAAGGCGCATATAGTGGCAATGCACTCGTTGCTTACAATAAACTCACCGGCGAAAAAGTTTGGGAATACTCTATGAATCTCTATTCTTGGAGTTCCCCGGTGGACTGTTATGACGATGCCGGAAATGCGTATATTGTCATGTGTGACAGTGGAGGACAAGTACACTACGTCAATGCGGCGAACGGACAGAGGTTGACATATCTTCAAACGATTCGCAATAAAGGATTAAGTAATGAGACCAAAGAAGGCTTGAACATGGAGTCTTCGCCCTCGGTATTTAATAACACAATGGTTATCGGAACGCGTTCCGGATCCGTTTTCGGCATAAAGATTGGATAATAATGAGATAGTATTGAGATACGAGAGGTAGCCATGCAAGACATCAGTGTAATAAGGAGCTATAACGACGTTATGAATTCTTATAGTGACATCGTCGCAGTTGAAACGGAAATATCGGGGTATCGCCGCACCTGTGTTCAGGTCTCGATTCGTTTTGACCGGAAACAAATTGCGTGGAGAGACAGTCTGCAATGGAACAACAATTTCACGCGTTCTTTGTCTGAGGACTGTATAAAGTCTCTTGAAAAACTCTTGCCGTTGGCCCGCGTTCTCGAGTGGGAAACAAGCTATGAGACGAATGATGAACTGCGCATAACCAAAGCAACGCCGACCTGCGGGCTTCCGGAGCAATGGTTGGTCCGTGTTATTTTCAAAGATGGAAGCGTATGGCAAAGCAACGGACGGACTATCTTTCCCCCGCAATGGCGTGAATTCCGAGAATTTATTGAAACGGCATCACGAACACCCTTTCGCTTGCGCTGACAGGAGGGCTAGGGTTTTCATACAGCAGAGCAATCTGCTAAAATATATTTCGTTATCGCATAGGAGGTTACAGAAGTGGATTATCTGGAAGGTTTATTTCTCGGTGTACAATGGAGTGACACCGATTTTCAAAACCGACGACATATCAGCTCTCTGGTCTTATATGGCTTTTTTGTCAATGCGCTACTTGCGCTCGCATACTTTACTGGGCGATTTGCGTCCGAACTGGGCGGTGGCTTAACCGCCAAAATCATCATATTCGTGATTCTATTTTTTGCCTGTCCATTTATATGTTTTCGTTATTATCGTTTTCCGATATGGGGAAAGATCCCAGTGCTTGTTGTACAGGCAATTAAGCAAGTTGTATTGACACTGATCTATACGGCTATCGTATTACCGCGGCTGACGCTGTCATCATCCGAGATTCTGGAACGGGCGATGGATTATCTGAATACGACGCTCGAAACGCATACTGCAAAATACGTCGATACGGCGGGTACTTTTGCGACGATATTGGGCGTCATGTCCGGCGGGATTTACGTCGTGTTTATCATTGTTGTGACAGTCTTTATCGCCATAGCGTTGCCTGCACTCGTATTCGTTGGTGCTAGAATCTTACAACTTGCTTATGACAAAGCGATTGATCGTTTTGTAGTAACCACTTTTTTGGGAAAATAGGGGAGGCAACATGGCCGAATTAACCGAAAGGCACATGCTGTCTGTTCAGGATCTGGAAAAACAGCTTGGTGTCAATCGATTGCCGGTGTTTATTCAAGAATCCGAGGCGGATTTTCTGGCTCGAACGCAAGAAGTCGTTGAATTCATCGCTTCTCATCCGAGCGTGAAAGCGGTATTTGTTTCCGGTCCGACATCTTCGGGAAAAACAACTTTCACTGAGCGATTGACCGCAGGACTTAGTCAACTCGGCAGACCGGCTCTTCGGCTTTCGCTCGATGATTATTATGATATCAAGGATGTTCAGTTTGACGCTTTCGGTAGACCGGACTATGAGTCCGTTTCGACTATTGATACGCGTTTGGCCGGAGAGGACTTGCTAAAGCTTCTAGCAGGTGAAAAAGTCAACATTCCCAGGTTCAATTTTAAGACGCGCCAAAGCGAATGGCCGGAATCGACACAAAACATATCCATATCTCCTTCCGGTATCGTTGTGACAGAGGGATTACATGGATTAGCGCCTGAGGTTTGCGATGTGTTGCCCAGAGACAAATGGATTGGCGTCTTTATCATGCCCAACGGGGGACTGGTTGCGGACAAAAAGCTTTTCGGCAGTGATGATTTTAGATTGCTTCGCCGGATCGTCAGAGATCAGAGACACAGAGGCGCACACGCGTTGTCGACGATTGATTATTGGCCGATGATTGCATCTTCCGAAAAAGCATATTATGAATCTTATTTGAAGAAGGCCGATTTCTACGTCAACTCTTTCTTGCTTTATGAAAGCCTGGTGATTGCTCCCGTCGCGAAGCAAGACATTGAAAATGCGCTCTTAGCACTTGAAAAGGGCGATATTGAGCCATCGGTGTTCATGAAAAGATCTATTCCGCCCAAAGCTTTTGCGGACATTGACACGGCCGTAGCACGAGCTCGATTGCTACATCGCCATTTGTCGATGGTTCCTGAAATTGCACATGAGCGCGTCCCGGAACACTCGATTTTGCAAGAATTTATCGGTGAATTATGACAAGTGCATTCCGTTCAATTTCTATTGCAAGAGTTCATTGGCGCGCTATAATGGATAAAATCACTTATTTATCTAGGAAGGGAGGCGTGCCGGATGCCGATTCGTATTCAGAATAACTTACCAGCGACGCAGATTCTCGAGAGCGAGCACATATTCATTATGCCCGAAGATCGTGCGTTTAAGCAGGATATTCGTCCCTTGCGCATCCTGATATTGAACCTAATGCCCAATAAAGTTGCCACGGAGACACAACTTCTGCGTGCGCTATCAAATTCACCGTTACAAGTGGATATTGATTTGCTATACACTTGTTCTCACACGCCCAAGAATACTGCAGTTGACCATTTGACGAAGTTTTACGAGACCTTTGATTCCGTTAAGAATCAATTCTATGACGGCATGATCATTACCGGAGCACCGGTCGAAAATATGTCTTTCGAGGACGTGGACTATTGGGAAGAACTTGGAGAAATCATGACTTGGAGCAAGTCCCATGTATACTCGACACTTCATATTTGCTGGGGCGCTCAAGCCGGGCTGTATTATCATTATGGTGTTCCGAAATACCCTCTTGAAAAAAAGGTCTCCGGCATTTTTCCGCATAGCATGACCTACACTAAGCCGGTCAAGCTATTTCGCGGTTTCGACGATATTTTTTATATTCCGCATTCCCGGCACACAGAGATTCGCAAGTCAGATATCATCGGCAATCAGAAGTTGCGAATCTTGTCCGAGTCTGAAGAGTGTGGCGTCTACGCCGTATCCGACCTTAGGGGTCGACAGATATTTATCACCGGCCATTCAGAGTACGATGTCGGGACACTTCGTGACGAATATTATCGTGATTTGAGCAGGGGGCTGAACCCGGAACTTCCGAAGAATTATTTTCCGGACGATGATCCGACCCAAGCGCCCATCATGAATTGGCGTTCAAGTGCCACATTGTTGTTCACGAATTGGCTCAACTATTATGTATATCAGGAAACGCCGTTTGACCTGTCGCTGTTGCCACCAGCTGAATAGAGGTCAACGGGTATTACGAAGTCTTCCGAAGAGGTAATGGAAATGGCGCTTTCAAGGGAGGATAATGTGACACATATTCAAGTGGTTCGACTTGACGAGCGAATGGTATCGTCCATGGCACCCGATCGCCCGAAGGCGGGTCACAAGGGGACTTTCGGTACACTGACTGTCCGTGCCGGTTCGGAGAACATGCCGGGCGCCGCGGCGCTTTGTGTGATGTCCGCATTTAGAAGTGGTGTTGGACTGGTGCGATTGTTTTCGGATGGGAGCGTTATTTCAAGAGTGTTTTCCTTAATTCCGGAAGCATTGACGCAAGCGCTACCGAGCGAGACAGCGGAGCGCATTCGGCTCTGGAGAGGTTTTGATCTCAACAAATCTGCCGTCGTCGTCGGCCCCGGCCTGAATACGCTCGACTTGTTCACAATAGACGAAATCGCTTATTTAATTCTTAATGCGGAGTACCTTTTGTTGGACGCCGGCGCACTGACCCTATTGGCCAAATCTATCACTCGTATGCAAGAACTTTTTCTTGAACGATACGAAAAGGGTTTGTCTTACCCAATACTGACCCCTCATCCCGGTGAATTCAAGCGCATGGCACCGGAGTGGACCCCGTCAGACCGTTTGGATTTTCCGGCCGAGTTTTCGAGAAAGAATCACGTGGTTTTGGTGCTGAAAGGCCATGAAACCGGGATATTCTCTCCGGATGGCCTATGTTATATTAATACCACCGGCAATACCGGCCTAGCTAAGGGTGGTTCCGGTGACATACTTTCCGGACTAATTGCAGGATTTCTCGCGCAAGGTTTCTCTGCTATACAATCGTCTGTAGCGGGGGTATATTTCCATGGTTTGGCGTCCGATATTCTTTCGGATTCGAAAGGGCAGAGGGCGATGAGACCCATAGAACTGACGGACGCTTTTGCAGAGGCATATAAGCGTTGCGGTTGGGAATGAAGATTTGAGGTGAATGATAATGGATAGATTTCCGAGTCGCACTTGGGCGGAAATCGACCTTGATGCGTTGGCGCATAATATGAGAGAGATCAGAAAATTTACAGCGCCGTCCGCGGAAGTGATGGCGGTGGTCAAAGCCGATGCATACGGTCACGGCGCTATCCAGGTAGCGAAGGTGTTTTTGGAAAATGGCGCGTCGCGCTTGGCAGTGTCAATGATTGACGAAGCGATAGAGCTCCGTAATTCAGGAATAGATGCGCCGATACTGACGCTGAATCACACGGATCCGCGACGTGCTTCTGAGGTCATCGAAAATCGAATTGATCAGACCGTCTATTCCGTCGAGTTTGCCAAAGCATTGTCGGATAACGCCTTGGCGGCCGGCCGTAAAGTGAACATTCATATCAAAATTGACACCGGTATGCGCCGTGTCGGTTTTGCCGAAGGATGCCAATCGGTTGAGCAGATCATGCAAATTGCGGATATGCCGGGGATTTCCATTGAGGGCATTTTTACGCATTACGCGGTTGCTGACACAGAGGATGATGCCTTTACACGTTCGCAGTATCGTGTTTTCACAGAGATCATCCAATCACTTGAGAATCGAGGCATCGATATCCCAATCAAGCATATCTGCAACAGCGCCGGAACGTTGCGCTTTCCCGAAACCCATATGGACATGGTTCGTGTCGGAATTATTGCCTATGGAATGATTCCTCCGGGATGCCCCCCACCTTATCGTCCCATTCTGCTCAAACCGGCGATGACTTTGAAATCAAATGTGGTCCATGTTAAGACAATAAAACCGGGCGACACAGTTAGTTACGGACGCAAGTACGAGTCGCGCGATACAGAAACGATTGCGACGATACCTATCGGATATGCGGACGGCTATACAAGGCGATTATCCGGAAAAGCAGACGTGTTGCTTCACGGGCAAAGGGCACCGGTGATCGGAACTATTTGTATGGATATGTGCATGATTCGCATCGATAGCGTCAGAGAATCTGTTAAAATAGGCGATGAAGTGGTATTATTTGGACGACAATTGTATAAAGATGATGAATTTTTCTTGTCGGTGGATGAAATTTCGGAATTGTCGGATACAATAAATTACGAAATAACATGCCTGATCGGCAAAAGAGTGCCTCGTGTTTATATGCAAGAGGGGCAAATTATCCATATGCACAGTCTCATATGGTAATGAATACACCAGGTGAAAGGGGATACAATGGAACAGTCAACACATCTTCAACTTAAGCTTTTCGCAGCACGCATGAGAAAGCTGATCATCGAGGGGGTATACAGCGCGCAGTCCGGACACCCCGGCGGATCGCTGTCGAGCACCGAGATTTTCTCTTATCTATACGGAGAGAAGTTGCGCGTAGATCCGGCAACGCCCGAGAATCCGGATCGTGATCGTTTTGTTTTGTCAAAGGGACACTGTGCACCGGGACTTTATGCGGCGCTATCGCTGAGAGGTTTCTTCGACCCTTGTAACATTAAGGATTTCAGAAAGTGCGGTTCGATGCTTCAAGGGCATCCGTGTCGTGCTTGCATTCCGGGCGTTGATATGTCGACCGGCTCCCTCGGACAGGGCATTTCTACGGCGGTGGGCATGGCAATGATGGGCAAACTCGATAAGAAAGATTATCGTGTTTATTCAATACTCGGAGACGGAGAACTTCAAGAAGGTCAAGTCTGGGAGGCCTTCATGTCAGCGGCTCATTATAAGCTGGATAATCTGACTGCTTTCATCGACTTTAACGGCCTTCAAATCGATGGCAAGACCGATGATGTTATGAGTTTGGGATCCATTGAGGCTAAGGTTTCAGCGTTCGGATGGCACATGATTCCGGTTGACGGGCATGATTTTGAAGCGATTGAAGCTGCGGTATCTGAGGCCGAGAAGACCAAAGGCAAACCGACGATGATTGTCGCAAAGACGCACAAGGGCAAGGGCGTCTCGTTTATGGAGGACCAGGCCGGTTGGCATGGCAAGGCTCCGAATCAACAAGAATATGAACAGGCCATGGCGGAGCTAGATGCTGCATTGGCTGAGTTGGAGGTGCAAGCATGAGTAAGATGGCAACCCGAGAGGCATACGGAAAGGCACTGGTCGAGTTTGGTAATCGTGACGACGTCGTTGTTTTGGATGCCGACTTGTCGAAGTCAACGATGACAGCATTTTTTCAAAAGGCTTATCCGGACAGACACTTCAACATGGGTATCGCTGAGGGCAATATGATGTCTGTAGCAGCCGGCATGTCGACATGCGGCAAGACGGCTTTTGCGTCGACTTTTGCCATATTTGCTGCGGAGCGCGCGCTTGAACAAGTCCGCAACTCGATTTGTTACCCTAACCTGAACGTGAAGGTTTGTGCGACACACTCCGGCATCACGGTTGGTGAGGACGGCGCATCCCATCAGTGCATCGAGGATCTTGCGACGATGCGCGCTTTACCGAACATGCGCGTTGTGCAACCTTGTGATGCAGCGTCCACGCGTGCGGTGATTCGCGCGGTTATGAATACGGACGGTCCGTTCTATGTTCGTCTTGGAAGGCTCGCGGTTGAAGGTGTATACGGCGAGTATGAGGATGATATTAAGTTTGAAATCGGCAAGGCGAACACGATTCGTGAAGGAAGCGATATTACGATTATCGCCAGCGGACTGATGGTTCAGCAGAGCATTGCGGCTGTGGATATGCTCAAAGAAAAGGGCATCAATGCTCGCCTCTTGGATATGCATACCATTAAGCCGATTGATGTCGCTGCGATTGAAAAGGCGTCGACGGATACCGGTGCTATTGTTACAGTCGAAGAGCACAATATTCTCGGCGGACTCGGCGGCGCGGTCGCTGAAGTTCTTTCGGAGACGCGTCCGTGCATTTTGAAGCGTATCGGAATGAAGGATGAGTTCGGCAAGTCCGGTAAACCGGAAGCCTTGTTGAAGCTATTCAACCTCACACCGGAGAACATCGTTGCCGCAGTCGAGGAGACATTGGCAAAGAAGTAATTATCGTATGTGCAACGACAATGACCGAGTCGATTCGTCGACTCGGTCATTTTTTTGGGGTGCATATTCTCGTTATCCTGTCGAAAAAACTCGAAGACAGTTACTACAGTTTTCTTCTTAAGCCGATGGCTTTTCCCAAGACCTGAGTTCGGCCTTGTGAAAGATCGGATTCGAGACAATAAGTGGCGTGTCCTTCGGCATTGATGGGAACAAATGTAAAGCCCTCATTTTGTCTGGTCGCCAAATATATATCCATTGGTGCACGATCGACGGAGATCGCGTAATATTTCCCGTCTCCGATGTTCGTGGTCTCCTCGCTGTTGAGAATGACGATATCCCCTGGCATGAAAGAAGCGTGATTTGAAGCAGATACTCGAAAACCAAAAAAGGACTCGCTGATTCCTTTGTCACTAAAAAGCATTTTTGAAGGTGAATCATCCGAGAAATAATCAGCAATTTCCTGGAAATTCGTGACGATTGGATGTTTCGGATCGTACTCGTTATGAGAGGAGCCGTTGCCTGAAAAGGACGAGTAAAGGGGGAATGTGACATATTTTGAATTGTTGGCATAGAGCGAGTCAAGCGATATGCCCGTGAGCTGAGATATTCGGAGTCCTTGAGAAATTTCCGGTAATGATGCGCCTGATTCCCATTTGGAAACCGTTGTCTGGTCGACACCAATGCTTTGCGAGAATTCAGATTGGCTTAAGCCTTTCGATTTTCGATAGTTGCGGATGATGCTCAAAGTGACACCTCGTCATTCAAAAGTAGCACACAATAAATATGCGTAATTTCAAACTAATTGAGGAGCCTCTCCGGAGCAATAAAAAGATTTGGAGAAATCGAGCAATATGAATTAGTTTCATAATTAGTGTGGACGGCGGGATACAATATGATTTAGATTCATATTGTCGCGCGCCGAAATTACAGCATCTTAATAAAAAAACCACGAGGATATCCGCGAGACAGATCGACGGAGTCCGTCTCATAACCGCGATGCATATAGAAGCTCGAAACCGTTTCGTTAGATATCGCAGTATGAAGTACGATGGCACGCAAACCTTCGTTTCGTGCAATGATTTCACAGGTGTCCAAGAGCTTGCTTCCGATACCGATGCCTCGAAAACGCTGATCTACAGCAAAACGAGTAAAATATGCGACTTGTTCATGTTGAGACAGTTGAGGGAAATTGAGAAGAGAAACCGGATGAAATTGGTCAATCGGCATAAAGCGGAGGCGCGCTGTCGCAAGAATTCTATCGTGTGAGTCAACAGCGACGAAAACGAAACCGGTCTTAATCGCTTTGAGAATATCTTTGGAAGTCTCTGTAGATATGTCCAGTTGATCCTCCGGAATCTGGCCAAGGGTGCGATATGTCAACATAGCAGAGCGTAAGAGGCGCAGAATTTTCTGCACCTCCCAATGCATCGCCGGTCGGATTGAAAGATCGCCGGCATCAAAGTTTTTTAAAAACTCAATATCATTTTCCATGAGATAGGCAATGGACAAGAATCGCCTTGTGGGCGTGCAGGCGGTTCTCTGCTTCGTCAAAAACAACGGAGCAAGGAGAATCTATAATATCTTCTGTAACCTCATACCCGCGATAAGCCGGCAGACAGTGCATGAATATCGCATCCGGTTTAGCGTAAGACATCAACGATTTATCGACACGATAGGCGCTGAAGATTTTGACGCGCTCGGCTTTCTGCTCCTCTTGCCCCATGCTGGTCCAAGTATCCGTATATACAACGTCGGCATCTTTGACGGCCGCGACCGGATCCTCGGTAATGACCACGTTTGAACCGGTGATTCTGGCATCAGTCTGAGCTTGGTCAACATAGAACTGAGGGCATGCATGCGTTGACGGCGTGGCCACGGAGATATGCATTCCGGCCTTGGCACAGGCCTGTAAAAGCGAATTAGCAACATTGTTGCCATCGCCGACATAAGCTAGTTTTAAGCCTTTGAGCGCACCCTTGTGCTCTTTGATTGTGATTAAGTCAGCCAGCGCCTGGGTCGGGTGTTGATCGTCACTGAGTCCGTTAATAATCGGAATATTACCGTAACGAGTAAGGTCAACGATATCCTGATGCGAAAACGTACGGATCATGATGCAATCGAGCATCCTGGACAAAACCTTTGCGGTGTCTTCAATGGACTCGCCTCGGCCCAACTGGATGTCGTCGGAACTCAGAAAAAGCGCTTGACCCCCCAGTTGATACATACCGACCTCAAAAGAAACGCGAGTGCGTGTAGAGGACTTAGAAAAAATCATCCCCAGTGACTTCCCAGCTAGGATCGGATGCGGTACAGAGGCTTTCGTCATTTTTTTGAGGTCAATGGCGGTGTTAATTAGCGCATCGAGCTCATCAATGGTGACGTCTGTGTGAAAATCTATAAAATGCTTCATAATGAATACCTCAATCTTGATTCGATAAATTTATTGTATCGTCTTTAATACCGAAGAGAAAGCATTGATGAAAGAATTTGCTTCGCTCATTGTTAGAATCAGAGGAGGAGCCAAACGAATGGTATCCGTTCCGATCGATCCGACCAGCAAACCTTCTGCCAGACAAGCCGACTTAATCTCAACGGCTTTAGGCAAGCTAAGACTGATGCCGATCAATAGGCCCATACCGCGCACTTCTGAAATCAGAGGTGTCGTTTGCTTCAAATCTTCGAGAGCCTTTTTGAGGAACAAGCCGACCGAAATAGTATTCGATAGAAGGTCATCCTCTTCGATGGCACGAAGAACAGCCAATGCCGCACTGCAAGCCAAGGGATTGCCGCCGAAAGTCGAGCCATGATCTCCCGGATGAAAGCCGGTTGCGGCATCGTTGGTCACAAGCATTGCGCCAATTGGCACGCCGCCCGCAAGTGCTTTTGCCGATGTTAATATGTCAGGTATTACGCCCAATTGCTCGTGAGCAAAAAGCGTTCCGGTTCTACCGATGCCGGTTTGGATTTCATCGACAATCAGCAAAGCCCCTGTCGCGTCACAAATCTCTCGTGCCGCTTGAAAATATGCTTTGTCGGCCGGGAATACGCCGGACTCGCCTTGGGCAGGCTCCAGAATGACGGCGCAAGTGGATTCGTCAACGGCGGCTTTTAGCGCATCAATGTCATTGAACGGAACGTAACTGAAACCCGGCACTGTCGGACCGAAGGGTGTGCGGAACTTTTCTTGGCCTGTTGCCGAGATGGTCGCCATTGTTCTGCCGTGAAAAGATTTTAGCGCGGTGACAATATTGGATCTCGGTGCACTCTTGTGATAGAAATAGCCTCGAGCCAATTTGATGGCGGCTTCATTGGCCTCTGCACCGGAATTGCAAAAGAATACTTTATCAGCAAAACTCATATTGACCAATTTCTCGGCTAACCATGCTTGTGACTCAATGTAGTAATAATTCGAGCAATGAATCAGTTTTTCGGCTTGGTCTGAGATCGCTTTTGTCAGTTTTGGATGAGCGTGCCCAAGCGCATTGACTGCGATGCCGCCAATCATATCCATATAAGGCTTGTTATCGGCATCGTATAGATAAATACCTTTTCCGTGCGTAAAATAAATCGGCGTACGTTTGCCAAATACACCCATATAATATTTTTCGTCTAAATCTATGATATGTTGCAATTGATTATTCATATGCATCTCCTATTCTTGTGCCAAGTGGTATCGTTAGATTTTCTCGCCGTCGAAATAGGGTCGTCGCTCTTTGGTGATCATTGTCCCGATACCTTTTCCGGTAAAAATTTCGAGGAGAATACTGTGAGGGATTCGTCCGTCAATGATGTGTGCGCGTCCGACACCGCGGTGGATGGTATCAAGACATCCGATAACCTTAGGAATCATACCTCCGGAAATGACGCCATCTTGAATTAGTGTATTGATGTCGGATTCTGTCAGTACAGGCAAGACCTTGACTGAGCCGTCCTTCATTACACCCTTAACGCCTTCGACATCCGTCAATGTCATGAGTTTTTCGGCGCCAAGCGCTGCTGCAATCTCGGAAGCAACAGTATCGGCATTAATGTTATAGCTTTGGCCGTCCGGACCCACGCCAATCGGTGCGACCACCGGGATAAACTCGTCATTGGCGAGCATGGACAAGACCTTCGTGTTGATTTTTGTAATTCTACCGACGTAGCCGACGTCGATTTTTTCGCCGTTGGGACCCTCGGTTAGTTTTTCGCATTCGATCAAATGGCCGTCAATACCACAAATGCCGATGGCCTTTGCGCCCTTTGTACCGAGTGCAGCAACAATTTCTTTGTTGGTTTTTCCGATAAGAACCATCTGTGCGACCTGCATCGTTTGCTTATCTGTAACACGCAGTCCGTTTTCAAAACGTGAGGGTATGTCCATTTTCAACAGCATGTCGCTGATATCCGGGCCGCCGCCATGCACCAAAACCGGATTGATTCCGACAAATTTCAGCAGAGTAATGTCATCCATAACCGATGACTTGAGTTCATCATTGATCATGGCGTTGCCACCGTATTTGATGACAATTGTCTTGCCGGACAGACTTTGAATATATGGCAGAGCCTCAATGAGTATCTCGGCCCTGCTGATTGAATCTTTCATGCCGGAAATGTCAGTTGCTTCGTGAAGTTTTTTCATAATATCCTCCAAAGATGGTAGTGGTTATCTGTTGCATGTGACGTCTATACGCCGGAACACAAAACGGACAAACCCATTTTTTCGTCAAATCCCAACATGACGTTCACGGCTTGGACGGCTTGCAGAGCGGCGCCCTTTCCGAGGTTGTCGAGTGCACTGAATATCTTTACTTTTTTGGTTCTCGCATCGTAAGCAACAGAGATGTCTACGAAATTCGTCCCGGTCACCAAGGATGTCTCGGGCAAGAACTTGGAGCCGAGCACGCGGACAAAAAACTCATTTGCATAAAACTCTGTATAAAGTTTATGAATTTCGTTGATGTTAAAGGCAAGCGGATCAAGCGGGTCGACATAGATTGTGGCCAACATACCGCGCTTCATCGGAGCCAGGTGAGGTGTAAATGTCAACGCAATATCGGTCTTGGCCAGCAAACTCAATTCCTGTTCGATTTCTGAAGTGTGTCGATGTTTTTCGACGGCATAGGGCCGATAATTTGCATCTGCCTCACAGAACGAATAGGGAAGATCAGCCTTCCTACCGGCGCCGGAAATGCCGGACACAGCGTCGATAATGATTCCGTCAGTCGAAATCAGTTGATGGCTGAGCAAAGGCGCCAAACCCAGAATGCTACAGGTCGGGTAACAACCGGGGTCACTGACCAGTCGAGCAGAGGCAATCTTCTCGCGATATAATTCCGGGATGCCGTAGACCGCTTCTGATAAAAGCTCCGGATGCGGATGTGTGAGCCCGTAGGCTTCTTCGTAGACATGAATTTCGCGGTAACGAAAATCACCGCTGTGGTCCAGGACCTTTAGCCCGGCCGCGAGAAGTTCAGGGACGACTTTTGAGGATACACCGTGTGGAAGAGCCGTAATGACGAGATCGCATGTATCTTTCATCAAAGACACATCCAAGCTCGACAGAACAATGTCGCAAATCGAACGGAACTGGGGATAGACATCAGAAAATTTCTTACCGAC